>JBKOXO010000074.1:0-5055 GCA_046744105.1 Actinomycetota bacterium | reverse complement strand
GGCCAGCGCGGCGATCACCTCCGGCTATGCACCCGCCGCGGCGCGCGATGAGCGCACGCCAGCCCCAAGCAGCCCGCACGATGTCGTCGAGCAGGCCGTGGCACACGGCGACGAGCACGTGATCAAGTTCGCCGACACCGCGGTCGAGGTCTATGAGCGCACCGGCAATCCCGACGCCCTCGCGGCAGCCGCGCATGCACGCGAGCTCATCCGCTAGCGCGTACCAGCAGCCGTGCAGGTCCGCGAGGGCCGCCTCCCGGGTGACGTCACCACCGCGTCGGTAGCGGCAAAGCACCGGCTGCGCGTCGAGCGCGAAGACGTCGGCGTCCCGCCGGACGCCAGCAATCCCGGCATGGCCGCCACGCTAAGGCAGTCCACAACGTGCGCACAGACACGGGCTAGCTCGGCGCCGCCTACTGGATGGCGAGAACATGAAACGGTAGGAGTTGAAACCGATGGAGCAGACGCCCGGCAGCCAGAACCAGCCGCCTTGGCCCAATCCGTACTGGTATCTGTACCCGTACACCCAGCCGGAACCGCCGCGGCGGCGGCGGCGCGGTGCGCTGGTCGCGGCGGGCCTTGGCGTGACGGCGGCGGCCGTCGCCGTCGGGCTCGGCATCAGCGCCGCGACCAGCGGCAGCAGCGTGGTCACCGGCCAGGGCAGCCCGGCCCAGTCGAACCCCGCGTCGGCCGCCGACACCTCCACCGGCAGCGCCACGGCGGCGCAGCAGGTCGGCGTTGTCGACATCGACACGGTGCTGCGATACCAGGTCGCGGAGGCCGCCGGAACCGGCATGGTCCTCACCTCGTCCGGCGAAGTGCTCACCAACAACCACGTGATCGAAGGCGCGACAAGCATCAAGGTCACCGTCGTGAGCACCGGAGCCACCTACACCGCGAAGGTGGTCGGCACCGACCCGTCCGACGACGTCGCGGTGCTGCAACTGCAGGGTGCCTCTGGGTTGCAGACCGCGAAGATCGACAACTCGTCGGACGTGAGCGTCGGCGATGCGGTCACCGCGGTCGGCAATGCGGGCGGGGTCGGCGGCACGCCGAGCGCCGCCAAGGGCAGCGTCGTCGCGCTCAACCAGACGCTGACCGCCAGCAATGAGAACGGCAGCAACCCGGAGACGCTCACCGGCATGATCGAGATCAACGCGCCGGTGGTCTCCGGCGACTCGGGTGGCCCGCTATACGACTCGCATAATGACGTCGTCGGCATGGACACCGCGGCCTCGGCGAACTTCGGTGCTGGCGCGGGCGCTGGCCAGACCGTCGCCTACGCCATCCCGATCAGCAAGGCGCTGAGCATCGCCGACAAGATCGAGGCCGGGCAGGCTTCGAGCAGGATTCACATCGGCAATCCGGCGTTCCTCGGGGTGTCGCTGCAGGATTCGGAAGGCGGTCCGGTCGTCGCATCCATCGCCAATGGCACCCCGGCGGCCTCATCCGGCCTCCAGGTCGGCGACGTGATCACCTCGGTCGACGGCAAGTCCGTGTCATCCGCGCAGGCTCTCTCGACGACCATCGCCGGCCACCGCCCCGGTGACCGGATCAGCCTCGGCTGGACCGACACGTCCGGCCAGTCGCACACCGCGACGATCACGCTGGCGACCGGCCCAGCCGACTGACCCGGCAAGAGCCGGCGCCCGATGCGACGAGTCCTTCCCCGGCGAACCGGGGAAGGACTCGCATGCGCGGGGTTACCGTGAAGCGTGCTCAGCGTCCGCCGGTGGGCCGTCGTGGTCGGCGGTGTCGCCGTCCTCGTTGCGCTGCCCGCGGCGATCGGCGCACTGCCGGCGCACCGGAGCGACATCGGGGCCGATCAGCTGCTCGCCCGCATCCGTGGCTCGGCGGACACGCCGTACCAGGGATACGCCGAGTCGACGGGCGGGCTGGCGCTGCCGGTGACCCAGCAGTTCAAGGACGTGGCCGACCTGTTCGGCGAGACGAGCCAGCTGCGGGCCTGGTACCGCGGGCCCCGTGACTGGCGCATCGACACGATCACCGTCGCCGGTGAGTCCGACGTACACGCCGGCCCGGCCGGGACCTGGACCTGGGACTACGAGAGTAACCGCGCCACCTGGACGAGCGGGGTGCGTCCCCCCGACGCGCGGCTGCCCATCGCGGCCGATCTGCTGCCCACCAACCTCGCGCGAAGGCTGCTCAGCGAGGCGGACGCCGGCCGAGTGAGCCGGCTGCCCGCCAAGCGAATCGCCGCACGCAGCGCTCCGGGGCTACGGCTCGTCCCGCACGAGCCGGGCTCGACGATCGACCACGTCGACGTGTGGGCAGACGAGCGCACCGGGCTGCCGCTACTTGTCGACGTCCACGGCTCCGGCACGACCGTGCTGAGCACGCGGTTCCTCGACTTCTCGACGCACCTGCCGTCCCGCTCCGATACCGCCTTCGTGCCGCCCCCGACGGCGCACATTCTGACGCTCGACGCGCCCGACGTCGCCGCCGAGATCAACCAGTTCGGCCGTATCACCCCGCCGCCGTCGCTGGGCGGGCTGGCCCGTAACCCAGCGCTGCCCGCCTTCGGGTCGATCGGCGTCTACGGATCGGGCGTCACCGAACTCGCGGCCGTGCCGCTGCCGGACGAAGTCGCGTTCTCGCTGTATCGGCAGCTCGAGGACACAGCCGCCACCGGCAAGTACGGCCTGACACTATCGGTCGGGCCGCTGCGCATGCTGCTCACCAACCTCGACGTGTCCGGCGGGTCCTGGCTGCTCACCGGCACCGTCACGCCGGAATTGCTCAGCAGAGCAGCGAGCGAGCTGGCGCCGGCATGATCACGACGCAGGGTCTCACGAAACGGTTCGGCTCCGTGCTGGCGGTCGACGGCGTCGACCTGGACGTCCGGGCCGGCGACGTCTACGGGTTCCTCGGCGCGAACGGCTCAGGCAAGACCACGACGGTGCGGCTGCTGCTCGGGCTCGTGCTCGCCACGTCGGGTGAGATCGAGGTGTTCGGCCAGCCGATGCCCAGAGCGGCGCGCCGGGTGCTGCCGCGCATCGGCGCGCTCGTCGAGGGGCCGGCCGCGTACGGGCACCTGTCCGGCAAGGCCAACCTGATGCTGTACGACGCTTCGGCGCCCGGCCGGTCCCGGCGTACCCGGACAGCCCGCGTCGACGCCGTGCTCGAGACGGTCGGGCTGCGCGACGTGGGCCGGCGCCCGGTGAAGGCGTACTCCCTCGGCATGCGGCAACGGCTGGGCCTGGCCGCCGCGCTGCTCGCCGACGCGGAGCTGCTCGTGCTGGACGAGCCGACCAATGGACTCGACCCGCAGGGCATCCGCGAGATCCGCGAGCTGATCCTGCGCCTTTCCCAGGACGGCGCGACGATCTTCCTGTCCAGCCACCTGCTCGCCGAGGTGGAGCAGATGTGCACCCGGGTGGGTGTCCTCGACCGGGGGCGGCTGGTGCTGCAGGACGATCTGGATGCGCTGTGCCGCCTGACGGGTCGCACGATCGTCCGCACGCCCGACGCCGCGCGGGCGGTGGCACTGCTCGACGGGCACGTCGAGATGCGCGACGGCGACCGGCTGGTGGTGCGCGGCAGCGACCCGGCGAGCCTCAACGCCCGGCTCGTCGCGGAAGGGTTGCGCGTCACGGAGCTTGCTGCCGAGCGACGCACCCTCGAGGACGTCGTGCTCGAGGTGACCAGCCCGGAGGCGATCCGATGAGCGCTCACGTGACCGTTCCCCCGATTGCGCAAGATTCGCTCGCGTCAGGCGAGGAAATCTTGCGCAATCGGAGGTCTGCTCCGGAGGCCGTCCGATGATCCTTATCGAGCTGCGCAAGCTGTTCCGGCGTCCCCGCACGTGGCTGACCATCGCCTTGCTGGACCTGCTGCCCACCGTCGTGGCGATCCTGGTCGCGATCACGCACGTCGGGCCGCGACCGGGTGAGGGCCCGGCGTTCTTGTCGGCGGTGCTGGCGAACGGGTCGCTGTTCGCGGTTGCGGCGCTGGCCATCGTGCTGCCGCTGTTCCTGCCCGTCGCCGTCGCGGTGATCGCAGGCGACGCCGTCGCGGGGGAGGCACAGCAGGGCACCCTGCGGTACCTGCTGATCCGCCCCGTGGGCCGCACCCGGCTACTGGTTGCCAAGCTCGTCGCAACGTTCACGTTCGTCGCGGTCACCGTGGTCGTCGTCTCGGCTACCGGCTACATCGTGGGCCGGTTGCTGCTCGGGCACGGCTCCCAGGCGTCGCTGTCGGCGGCAGTGACGAGCGTGTCGGGCAGCTCGCTAACCCCGGGGCAGATCGTGTGGCGGACGATCATCACGATCGGCTATGTCGCGTTCTCGATGATCGGCGTCGCCGCCATGGCACTGTTCCTCTCGACGCTGACCGACTCGCCGCTGTCGGCGAGCATCGGCGCGCTGGCGTTTCTGATCGGCTCCTCGCTGCTGCTCACCCTGGGTGCGGCGCGCGCGCTCGTGCCGTACTTGCCGACCCGGTACTGGCTGTCGTTCGTCGACCTGTTCCGGGATCCCATCCTGTGGCGCAATGTCGAGCGCGGCGTGGCGCTGCAGGCCGTCTACGTTGTGGTGCTGCTAGGCGCCGCATGGGCGAACTTCACCACCAAGGACATCAAGAGCTAACGCGCGGGCAGTCCGCCGGCGACAACGACACCGGGGGCCCGGCGGCGAGTTCGAGACCGACCATGCGCTCCACGACGGCGTTCGTCGGCAGGTCGCTGTGCCCCACGTGCGCGCCGGAGCAGACGCCCTGCACTGTGATGTTCAGCGCCCCGGCCAGGCGGGCCGAGTCCGGCGGCACCACGACCTCGTCGTCCGTCGACCAGATCGACACGAACGTCGGCCCGGCCGGCGTCTCGTCCCCCGCGTTGAGGCCGGCCAGCAGCGCGCTGTCCGGGGTGAGCTGCCGGCAGGCGGTCGGGCAGACGCTTGGCACCAGCGCGCCTAACGCCGCAAGCTGGGTGCCGTGCTGCGGCGAGCCGAGCGTGACGATCCGGCGGGCGAGCGCCGCGCCGCCGTAGTCGCGCACCCAAAGTACAGCCACGACCCCGCCCGCCGAGTAACCAAAGAC
>JBKOXO010000059.1:0-6056 GCA_046744105.1 Actinomycetota bacterium | reverse complement strand
GGACGATGAGGTGCACGCCTTCGTCAACGACGTGACGCGGCCGATCGGCACGCACCTGCTCGGGCGGCGGATGTACGACGTGCTGCGCCCCTGGGACACCGTGCCGACCGACGAGGGTCCGCAGGTCATGCGCGACTTCGCCGAGATGTGGCAGGGCACCGACAAAATCGTCTACTCCACGACGCTGACTACCGTGTCGGGCCCCCGCACCCGGCTGGAGAGCCGCTTCGACCCTGACGAGGTGCGCCGGGTGAAGGGGTCCGCCGAGCGCGACCTCACGATCGGCGGTCCGGAGCTTGCCGCGGCGGCGCTGGCCGCGGGGCTGGTCGACGAGCTGCAGCTCTTCCTCCACCCGGTGATCGTCGGCGGCGGGACGGCCGCGCTGCCCGACGGCGTCCGCCTCGATCTCGAGCTGCTCGAGGAACGCCGGTTCGCGAGTGGTGTGGTGCTCCTGCGCTACTCGTGCAGCAGTCCGTAGCGCACGGCGTCGTGCAGGGCCAGCCACGACGCCTCGATCACGTTGCCGTGAACGCCGACCGTCGTCCACTCGCGCTGGCCGTCCGACGTCTCGACCAGCACCCGGGTGACCGCGTCGGTACCGTGCTTGCCGGGCAGGATGCGCACCTTGTAGTCGGTGAGCTCCAGCTCGGCCAGACGGGGGTAGGCGGTCTCCAACGCCGAGCGCAGCGCCCGGTCCAAGGCGTTCACCGGCCCGTTGCCCTCATCGGTCGAGATCACTCGCCGGCCGCCGGCGTGCAGCTTGACCGTGGCCTCGCTGACGAGCGATCCGTCCTCGCGCCGCTCGACGAGCACCCGGTACGACTCGACACGGAACGGCACGGTGGCACCGTCGAGCTCGTCGCGCAGCAGCAGCTCGAACGACGCGTCCGCCGCCTCGTAGGACCAGCCTTCGGCCTCGCGCTGCTTGACCCGGTCGACGACCTTGCCGACCACGTCGGGCCGCGACGCCACGTCCACGCCGAGCTCGCGCGACTTCAGCTCTACCGACGCCCGGCCGGCCATCTCGGTGACGAGGATGCGCTGGTCGTTGCCGACCACGGCCGGATCAAGGTGGTTGTACAGCTCCGGCGACACCTTGATCGCGGACGCGTGCAGCCCCGCCTTATGCGCGAACGCCGACGCTCCGACGTACGGCTGGTGGGTGTTCGGGGCGAGGTTGGCGATCTCGGCGATGGCGTGCGATACGCGCACCATCTCGGCGAGGCACCCGTCGGGCAGCACGTCCAGCCCCATCTTGGTGACCAGCCCGCCGATCACCGCGAAGATGTCGGCGTTACCGGCTCGTTCGCCGTAACCGTTCGCGGTGCCCTGCGCGTGCGTGGCGCCGGCATCAACGGCGGCCAGCGTATTGGCCACTGCGCAGCCCGTGTCGTCCTGTGTGTGGATACCGAGCCGCATTCCCGTACGCCGGCGTACGGCGCGGACGGTCGTGTGGACGCCCATCGGCAACATTCCGCCGTTCGTGTCGCACAGCACGCCGACGTCGGCGCCACCTTCGGCCGCCGCGTCCAGCACCCGTACCCCGTAGTCGGGATCATGCTTGTACCCGTCGAAGAAGTGCTCGCAGTCGAGGAACACCCGCCGCCCCTGTTCGCGCAGGAACGCCACCGTGTCGCGGACCATGGCGAGGTTCTCCTCCAGCGTGGTGCGCAGCGCCCGCTCGACGTGCCACACATCGGACTTCGCGACGAGCGTGACGACCGGCGCACGCGATTCGAGAAGGGCGCGCACCTGCGGGTCGTCCTCCACTCGGACGCCGGCCTTGCGCGTCGAGCCGAACGCGACCAGCACCGCGTTCTTGAGCACGAGCTCGCCGTTCGCGGCGCGGGCGAAGAACTCGGTGTCCTTGGGGAGCGCGCCGGGCCAGCCGCCTTCGATGAAGCCGACCCCGATCTGGTCGAGCAATCGGGCGACCGCGAGTTTGTCGGCGACCGAGTAGGTGATCCCCTCACGCTGGGCCCCGTCGCGCAGCGTCGTGTCGAACACGTGGAAGTCGTCGGTGAGCATGAATGCCTCCAATAGAAAAGACCCCCCGCCTGATGGCGAAGGGTCTGCGCGTCGGAGTCGAGCTGGTCCGACGCGCTAACTGATAATCACGAAGTTGCGGTGCACGACAAGCAGTCTGTCATAGATCGCGCCGCGGTCAACCCTGCGTTCGATACCAGGCGATCTTGTCCCGGATGTGCCGCTGCTGGGCGCGCAGCTCGCGAATTTGCCGGTCGACCGCCTGGTCATGTTCTTCGAGCAGGGTGATCCGCTCGGCGATGGTGCCCTCGCCGAAGCGACACAGCTGCGCGTAGCGCAGCATTTGCGCGATCGGCATGCCGGTGTCGCGCAGACAGCGCAGTACGCCGAGCCAGTCGAGGTCGTCGTCGGTGAACGAGCGGCGCCCGCCGGGGGTTCGGGAGATGCCGTCGAGCAGGCCGATGCGTTCGTAATAGCGCAGCGTGTCGACGCTGAAGCCGGTCTTGTCGGCGACCTGTCCGGGCGAATACATGCGCGCAGAATAACGCTTGACCTGGAGCGCGCTCCGGGTTGCAAGCTCGAACCTATGAATCTCGCACTTGGCGCGATGTTTTTCGGAGTCAGACAGGATGAGCGCAGCTCGTTCGAGCTGCTGGATCGGTTCGTCGACGGCGGCGGAACCATGATCGACACGTCGAACAACTACGCGTTCTGGGAGGACCCGAGCGGGCGCGGCGGGCAGGCCGAGACCGTACTCGGCGCCTGGTTCGCCGCCCGGCCGGGCGTACGCGATCGGGTGTACCTCGGCACCAAGATGGGCGCCGAGCCGCTCGTCCCGGGCGGCTACCCGGTCAACCGCGAGGGTCTGTCGGCCGCGGCGATCAAGAGCGCGATACAGGGCAGCCTGAGCCGGATGGGCGTCGCTCATGTCGACCTCTACTGGGCGCACATGGAGGACCGGTCGGTGCCGGTCGAGGAGACGGTCGGCGCCTTCGGCGAGCTCGTCGCAAGTGGCCTGGTGGGCAGGCTCGGCGCGTCCAACCATGCGACGTGGCGAGTCGAGCAGGCCCGGGCAGCCGCCCGCTCGCTCGGCGTTGCGGGCTACACCGCCTTGCAGCTGCGCCACTCGTACGTGGTGCCACGGCCGGGCGTACTCGTGCACAGCCAGCGATTCGGGTCGGTGAGCGACGAGACGCTCGACTACGCCACGTCCGAGCACCTCGACATCTGGGCCTACACGACGCTGCTCGAGGGCGCGTATGTGCGCGCCGACCGGCCGCTGCCCGAGGGCTACGACCACCCCGGCACGACCCGGCGGCTGGCCGTCCTGAACGAGGTGGCGGTCGAACTGGGCGTGACGCGCAACCAGGTCGTGCTGGCCTGGCTCATCGGCGGGAGTCCGGCGATCACGCCGATCGTCCGCGTGAGCACCGCGGCACAGCTCGACGAGGCCCTGGCCGGGGCACGGCTGACGCTGACCCTTGAGCAACGGGCCCGGATGGACGCGGCACAGTGAACGCCATGACACCACTTGTACTGGGAGCCATGTACTTCGGGACGCGCACGGACGAGCGCACATCCGTCGACATCCTCGACCGGTACGTCGACGCCGGTGGCACCATGATCGACACGTCCGACAACTACTCGTTCTGGTCCGATCCCAGCGGGTTCGGCGGGCAGAGCGAGGCGGTGATCGGCCGTTGGCTGGCCGCGCGTCCAGGTATGCGCGATCGCGTGTACCTCAGCACCAAGGTCGGGGCGCAGCCGCTCGTCCCCGGCGGCTACCCGGACAACCTCGAAGGCCTGTCCGCCGCGACGATCAAGGACGCCGTGCAGCGCAGCCTCCGGCAACTGGGCATCGACCACCTCGATCTGTATTGGGCGCATGTCGAGGACCGGTCGGTGCCCGTCGAGGAGACGATGGACGCGTTCGGTTCCCTCGTCGCGGACGGCGTCGTGGGCCGGGTCGGCTGCTCGAACTGGCCGACCTGGCGCGTCGAGCAGGCTCGGCACGCGGCCCACGGCTGGCCCGGGTTCACCGTCTTGCAGTTGATGCACTCGTATCTGCAACGTCGCCCGGGCGCTGCGGTCGACTACCAGTCGCAGCGATTCGGCTGGGTGACCGACGAGACGCTCGACTATGCGACGAGCGTCGGGCTGGACATCTGGGCGTACAGCCCGCTGCTCAAGGGCGGCTACGTGCACGCCGATCGGCTGGGCGAGGCCTACGACCATGTCGGCAACACGCGGCGGCTGGCCGTCCTGGACGAGGTGGCCGCCGAGCTGCAGGCAACCCGGAACCAGGTCGTGCTGGCCTGGCTGGCCGGCGGCCCTGCTCCGATCACGCCGATGGTGGGCTGCAGCTCGGTGGCGCAGCTGGACGAGGCGCTCGCCGGCGTCCGGCTGACGCTGTCCGCCGAGCAGCGGGCGCGGCTCGACGCCGCCGCTTAGGGGCGGCGCCAGGAGGGGTCGCGCCCGAACCAGCCGACCAGGCGGGCATACGCCGGGGCATCGGCCGGCACCGGCACCTCGGGCCCGATCGCTTTGTCCGGGCCACGGTGTTCGGGGCGCAGCATGCCGCGCGACCAGGCAAGCGCATGTTCGGCGATCTCGTCGTCGAGCGGCACGTCGACGCCGGTGGCGGTAACGAGGTCCCAACCATGCACGGCAAGCTCCGCGACCTGCTGGTCGATCCGGACCGTCGCATCGGCCGCATCCGGCCGATTCCAGGCCGCGAGCAGCTGCTGCGCGCCGCTTGCGAACTCGGCCGCCCAGTCCCCTCCCAGCGGTTCCGGCGGCGCCGTCCAGTCGATCGTCTCGCCGCGCGCCACCGCGGTGAAATTGCCCAACCCCCGCCCTACGAGATGCTCGACGAGATCGCGGACCGTCCACTGTGGACACGGTGTAGGCAGCGTCGCCTGCTCCGGACGGATTGCCGCGATGATCGCCTCGGTCTGCCCGAGGGCGCGTTCCAGCAGCGGAAGCGTCACGATGCCGCCTTGGCGAGTCGCTCCCCGATTTCGGATGTGGTGCCCGGGTTCCGCGGATCGCGGCTCGCGAGGTCGGCAGCCACGGCGGCCTCCACCCGTGCTGCGGCGTCCGACAAGCCCAAGTGATCGAGCAGCATGGCTGTAGAAAGCACCGCGGCCGTCGGATCGGCCTTGCCCTGCCCGGCGATGTCAGGCGCAGAGCCGTGCACCGGCTCGAACATTGACGGGTTACGCCGCGACGGGTCGACGTTGCCGGACGCGGCCAGCCCTATGCCACCCGACACGGCGGCCGCCAGGTCGGTGATGATGTCGCCGAACAGGTTGTCGGTGACGATCACGTCGTAACGACCGGGGTCGGTGACCAGGTAGATCGTTGCCGCGTCGACGTGGTTATAGGCCACCGTGACGTCCGGGTACTCCACGCCGACGGCGTCGACGGTTCGTTTCCACAGGTCGCCTGCGTAGACGAGGACGTTGTTCTTGTGCACCAGGGTCAGGTGTTTGCGGGGCCGCGTGCGGGCCCGGTCGAATGCGGCGCGCACCACCCGCTCGACGCCGAACGCGGTGTTGACGCTGACCTCGGTGGCCACCTCGTGGGGCGTGCCTTTCCGCAGCGCACCGCCGTTGCCCACGTACGGGCCCTCGGTGCCCTCGCGGTACACCACGAAGTCGATGGCCGGTGAGCCCGCGAGCGGCGTGGCGACGCCCGGATACAGCTTGGCTGGACGAAGGTTCACGTAGTGATCGAGCTCGAAGCGCAGTCGCAGCAACAGTCCACGTTCAAGGACGCCCGCCGGCACTGAGGGATCGCCAACCGCCCCGAGCAGGATCGCGTCGTGCTCGCGCAACTCGGAAAGCACCGAGTCGGGCAGCGTCTCGCCGGTGCGATGCCAGCGGGCGGCGCCCAAGTCGTAATGGTCCGCGTCGACGGCGGGGACCGCGGCCGTCAGTACGCGCAACGCCTGGTCGGTGACCTCGACCCCGATGCCATCACCGGGAATGACCGCCAGTCTCATCGGGCGGCGGTTCCCTCGGTGTAGTCGTCGTCCGTGGCCACCCAGCTCATCAGCGCGCGCAGCC
>JBKOXO010000220.1:0-5739 GCA_046744105.1 Actinomycetota bacterium | reverse complement strand
CCCTCGGATAGCCCGCACGGCACGGAGATCGCCGGCGTGCCTGCCAGCGACGCGGGCAACGTGCACAGGTCGTTCACGTACATCGCCATCGGGTCGTCGACACGCTCCCCGATGCCGAACGCGACGAACGGAGTCGCCGGGGACACCAGCACGTCGGCCTGCTCGAACGCCGCGGCGAAGTCGCGCGCGATCAGCGTGCGCACCTTCTGCGCCTGCCCGTAGTACGCGTCGTAATAGCCGGCCGAGAGCGCGTACGTGCCGATCATGACCCGGCGCTTCACTTCGGGCCCGAACCCGGCCTCCCGGGTAAGCGACATGACGTCCTCCAGCGGATGGACGCCGTCGTCGCCGACGCGCAACCCGTAGCGCACCGCGTCGTACCGGGCCAGGTTGGACGAACACTCGCTCGGGAGGATCAGGTAGTAGGCGGCAAGCGCATAGTCGAAGTGCGGGCAGCTCACCTCGACGACCTCGGCGCCCAGCTTGCGCAGCGTCTCGACAGCGTCGTGGAACACGGCGAGCACTCCGGGCTGGTAGCCCTCACCGCCGAGCTCGCGAACGACCCCCACCCGCACCCCGGTCAGGTTGGCGCGCGCTCCCTCACGAGCGGCCGCGACCACCGGGGGCACCGGCCGCGCGATGGACGTCGAGTCGCACGGATCGTGCCCGGCGATCACCTCGTGCAGCAGCGCGGCGTCGAGCACCGTCCGGGCACACGGCCCGGCCTGGTCGAGGGACGAGGCAAGCGCGATGAGCCCGTACCGCGACACGCCGCCGTACGTCGGCTTCGCGCCGACCGTCCCGGTGACGGCGGCGGGTTGCCGGATCGAGCCGCCGGTGTCGGTGCCGATCGCGAGCGGCGCCTGGTATGCGGCGACCGCGGCCGCCGACCCGCCACCGGAACCTCCCGGCACGCGAGCCAGGTCCCACGGATTGTGCGTCGGGCCGAACGCGGAGTTCTCGGTGGACGATCCCATCGCGAACTCGTCCATGTTGGTCTTGCCGAGCATGACGATGCCGGCGTCCTTGACGCGGCGGCTGATCGTCGCGTCGTAGGGGGGCACCCAGCCTTCGAGGATTTTCGAGCCGGCCGTGGTGGGCAAGCCCTCGGTCACCACCACGTCCTTCATGGCGAGCGGGACGCCGGCCAGGGGGCCGAGTTCCTCGCCGGCGGCCCGGCGCGCGTCGACCGCCTTGGCGGCACGCAGCGCCCCATCGGCGTCGACGAAAAGGAACGCGTGCACCTGGTCATCGACCTCGGCGATCCGGTCCAGGTGCGCCTGTGCCACCTCGAGGGCCGACACCTCGCCGGCGGCGATCAGCGCGGCAAGCTCGGTCGCGGTCAACCTGGTCAGGTCGGCGCTCATGCTTCCTCGCTCAGGATTCGGGGGACGCGGAACTTGCGTTCCTCGACGTCCGGCGCCTCGGCCAACACCGCCTCACGGGGCAGGCACGGCCGCAACTCGTCGGGACGCAGCACGTTGGTCGTCGGCACCGCGTGCGAAGTCGGCGGGATGTCGGCGGCAGCGACCTCGCCCACCCGCGCGACCGCCCCGAGGATGACGTCGAGCTGGCCGGCGAAGACGTCGAGTTCCGCGTCGGTGACGGCAAGGCGGGCCAGCCGCGCGAGGTGCGCCACCTCGGCCCGGCTGATGTTTCTCGGCGAATCGTCCGGCACGATGCGCGAGTCTACGAGCCGCGCCACAGAACGGTCGCGGGGATTAGGGCATGCGCTTAGGCTTAGCGGGCTTAACCCGCCGGACACACGAATAGGGGAAGCTGATCACGTGTCGTATCTGCTGCGCCTGGTGCTGCCCGACCGGCCGGGTGCGCTCGGCGCGGTGGCCACCGCGCTCGGCGGCGCCGGCGCGGACATCCTCTCGGTGGACGTGATCGAGCGCTCGACCCGCCACGCGGTCGACGACCTGGTTGTGGATCTGCCGGCTGACCGGTTGGCCGACTCGCTGGTCACCGCCGCCGGGTCGGTGCCGGGGGTGCGCGTCGAGTCGATCCGCCCCTACGCGGGGACGCTGGACCCGCACCGCGAGCTGGAGGTGCTCGACGAGCTCGCCGCCGGGCCGGACGATCCGCTGCGGGTGCTCACCAATGGGGTGGCCCGGATCTTCCGTCCCGGCTGGTCGATCGTACTCGAGCCGCCCGCCGACGGCGTCTCCCCCGTGGTCGCGCGCAGCGCCGGCGCGCCGGAACTCACCGAGCTGCCGGTGCCGTGGTGGCCGCCGCGACCTGCTCGGCTGCTCGACGCGCACGAATCCTGGGCGCCACGCGACTGGTCGGGCCTCGGCACGGAGCTGGCAGTCGCGCCGCTCGGCGAGGGCGCGCTGCTGGTCGGCCGCCCGGCACTGCGCTGGCTGCGTGCCGAGTTGATGCGGCTGACGCATCTGGCAGGTGTGGCGGCGAGCGTCACCCGCGCGGCGCAGGTGGCCGCTAACCAGCCCTGAGCGCGGCCGCGACAGCCTCGGCGTAGGCGCGTTGGCCGGGTGGGCGCAAGTGCAGGCCGTCCCGGTAGAACCAGTCCCGGTGCGGATTGGCAATGCCGTACCAGTCGACGAGCACCGCGTTGGGAAACCGCGGCACCACCGCGTGCAGCGTGTCGTTGTTGGGGCCCTGCCAATCGCGGGCTACCCGGTCGGTGAGCACGACGACGCGGCTGCGGTCGTGAAGCGATGCCAGCGCGCGAGACAGGTCGGCGGGCGCGATGATGCCGTTGTCGCCGGTGTGGATCACCACGCACGCCCCCAGCGTGCCGGCCACCTGGCGCTGGGCGATGTCTGCGAAGACGTCGCGAGCCTGCCGTCCCTCGACAGCGGAGACGGACACGTGCGCGATCGTGGCGCGCAACTGCGGCGCGGCGCCGAGCATGACCGAATCGCCGAACGCACTCACGGTGGGCGCGGGCGGGCTCACCGTGGCGGGCGGCTGCGTCGTTCGGGGCGCTGAGCGGGATGTCGACCGGGGACGCGGGTGCGCGGTGCGCGCGGCGGGCCGTGGCGATGCCGCCGGGGCCGTGATCGTCGCGGGTGCGGCTGAGCGTCCAGCCGAGGCTAGTGCCGGCGAGGGCGACGTGTAGGCGAACGCCGAGATCAGTGACCCGAAGACCACCAGCACACCGGCGACGGCGGCCGGCGCGACGCGGGCGCGCGCAGTGCGCGAGAGCCGCGCCCAGCCCCAGGCCCGCACCATGCCGGAGAGGCCGCCGACTCGGAACGGCTGCTCGATCAGACGGAAGCTCGCCTCGGCCAGCCCGAGCGTTATCGCCGTGCGCAGCGCGAACACCTGCCACCCCGCCAGCGCCAGATCGACGTCGGGGCGGGTGACCACGGCCACCGGCCAGTGCCACAGGTAGATCGAGTACGAACGGCTGCCGAGCCAGCGCAGCGGCGCCCGCTCGAGCAGCCAGCCAAGGGCGCTCATCGGCCGGGGCACGGCTGCCACGACCACCACGCACAGCACGCTCGCCGCGAGGAACCCGCCGCGGTAGAGGCCCGGGGTGAACTCGTCGACGCCGACCATGATCTGCACCAGCAGGACCAGCGCGATCGTGGCGGCGAGATCGGTCAGGAACGCCCCGCGCAGCCGCAGCCGGTGCCGCGCCAAGGGCAGCGTGCCGCGGGTGGCCAATGCGCCGACGGCCGCGCCGAGCAGCAGGCCCATCGCGTGGGTGTCGGTGCCGAAGTACACGCGGCCGGAGTCGGCGCCGTAGGGGACGTCCTCGTCAATTGCTATCAGCGCCATAGCGAGTGTCGACCCGGCCGCGAGGACGAGAGCCACACCGGCGACGCGGTAGAGCCGCGCGCCGGCGAGCACGGCGTCGCCGCGGACGTCCCGGCGACGCCAGGTGAGGTACGCACCGCTCACCACCGCCAGTACGACCGGCCATACCAGGTAGTACTGCTCCTCGATGGCGAGCGACCACAGGTGCTGCACCATCGGCGGCCGGCCTGATGTGACGAAGTAGGACTCGTGGGCGCCGATCAGCCACCAATTCGTGACGTAACCCAGACTCGCCAGCACTCCGCCGCGCGTCGTGGGCAGCTCGTCGCGCCACACCAGCGCACTCGCGGTCGCGGTGACGAGCAGCAACGCCACCACGGCGGGCACCAGCCGGCGCACCCGGCGCACGTAGAAGTCGCGCAGGGCCAGCCAGCCCGTGGCGTCGATCTCGGTGAGCAGTAGGCGGGTGATCAGGTAGCCGCTGATCACGAAGAACAGATCCACGCCGAGGAACCCGCCGGGAAGCACCGTCGGCGCGAAGTGGAACACCACGACCGCCGAGACGGCAACGGCGCGCAGGCCGTCCAGACCTCTGAGCCATGGACGCGCAGCCGCTCTGGTCATGATCAGGCAATCGTCGCAGCCTGGCCGTTACGGATGATCGCGGCGCGCCCACGCAGCGCGCTAGTTCGCAGCGCTGTCCTGCGTCGGCTGCGCGACCTCGCGGGCGGCGTCCGGGCCTTTGTCGAGCAGCACGCGGAAGCCATCCTCGTCGAGCACCGGAACCCCGAGTTGCACCGCCTTGTCGTACTTGCTCCCGGGCGAATCGCCCACCACGACGAAGGCCGTCTTCTTCGACACCGAGCTCGACACCTTGCCGCCGCGCGTGGTGATCGCCTCGGTGGCCGAGTCACGGGAGAAGTCGGCCAGCGAGCCGGTGACCACGACGGACAGCCCTTCCAGCGGACGCGGCCCCTCCTCGGCGCTCTCGTCGGTCAGCGACACCCCGGCGGCCCGCCACTTCTCGACGATCTCGCGATGCCAGCCGACGGCGAACCACTCGCGGATAGCCTCGGCGATCGTCGGCCCGACACCTTCGGCGCCGGCCAACTCCTCGATCGACGCGGCCGCGATCCGGTCCAGGGAGCGAAACTCGCGGGCCAGCGCCTGCGCCGCGGTCGGGCCGACGTGCCGGATCGAGAGCCCCACCAGCACGCGCCACAGCGGACGGTGCCGGGCTACTTCGAGGTTGTCCAGTAGCCGCTGAGCGTTCGCGGAGAGCACCCGCCCGTCACTCACCGTCTCGGGTGGATCGCCCTTCTTGGCTGCCCGGGTGAACATCGGCACCTGACGCAGCGTGTCGGCGTCCAGGGCGAACAGGTCGCCCTCGTCCTGCACGACGCGAGACTCCAGCAGCGCCACCGCCGCCTCGTAGCCGAGGACCTCGATGTCGAAGGCGCCGCGGCCAGCGACGTGGAACAGCCGCTCGCGCAGTTGTGCCGGGCACGAGCGGGTGTTCGGGCAGCGCAGGTCCGCGTCGCCCTCCTTCTCGTAGCCCAGCAGCGTGTCGCACTCGGGGCAGTGCGTCGGCATCTCGAAGCGCCGCTGCGACCCGTCGCGCAGCGCGACCACGGGGCCGACGATCTCGGGGATGACGTCGCCGGCCTTGCGCAGCACGACCGTGTCGCCGATCAGCACGCCCTTGCGCTCGACCTCGGAGGCGTTGTGCAGCGTCGCCATCTCGACCGTCGACCCGGACACGCGCACCGGCTCCATCACCCCGAACGGCGTGACCCGCCCGGTGCGGCCGACGTTGACGCGGATGTCCAGGAGCTTGGTGTTGACCTCCTCGGGCGGGTACTTGAACGCGATCGCCCACCGCGGCGCCCGGCTGGTGGAGCCGAGCCGGCGCTGCAGCGCGAGATCGTCGACCTTGACGACCACGCCGTCGATCTCGTGCTCGACCGAGTGCCGATGCTCGCCGTAGTAGTCGATGAACCGGCGTAC
>JBKOXO010000019.1:0-5828 GCA_046744105.1 Actinomycetota bacterium | reverse complement strand
CGGCCTGCTTGGCCAGCATGTAGCGATCGGGATCGTCTCCCTCGGCGCGAAGGATCCGGTCGAGCCGCTGGATCCTGCCGTACTTCTCCCTGTAGGCGTCCCAGTCGAGCTCGGCAAGCTTCTCGTAGCCCTCGAACTGGCTGATGATGCCGTCGCCGTGGAATGGAATGAACATCTTGCGGCTGATCTCGCGCCATCTTTGGATCTCTTCGTCCTCGAGGCCGATCCGGACGCGCAGAACGTCGCGCCTGCTCTTCGGAAGTAGATCGAGCACCTCCTGCGCGGTCTCGCAGATCCAGGCCACCATCACGTTCGTGTAGGCGTTGTTGCGCAGCCCGCCCTCTTCAGCGTCCGGGTACATCTCGTGGAACTCGTCCGGCCCCATCACGCCATGAATCTCCCAGCGACCGCGCGCGGGGTTGAAGTGTGCGATCGAGGACCAGAAGCGCGCGATCTCGAGCATCATCTCCGCGCCGTGGTCGCGCAGGAAATCGACGTCGTGGGTGGCCTGGTAGTAGTGCCAGACGTTGTAGAAGATCGCGGCGTTGACGTGGCGCTGGTTGTGAGAGAAGTCGGGCTCCCATCTGCCCGTGAGCGGGTTGATGTGGATCAGCTGCGACTCCTCCTCGCCATCGCTTCCGCTCTGCCACGGGTACATCGCTCCCCGGTAGCCGGCTTTCTGAGCGCTTGCGCGCGCCTCGCCGATCCGTCGGTAGCGGTACATCAGCAGCCCTCGCGTGATCTCCGGCAGGCGGAAGTTCAGGAACGGGTACACGTAGAGTTCGTCCCAGAACACGTGGCCGCGATACGCCTCACCGTTGAGCCCGCGGGCGGGGGCGCCGGCGTCGTGGTGGGGCGTCAGCCGCGAGCACACCTGGAGCAGGTGCGAGATGTGCAGCCGGAGGAGGAACTGCATGCGCGGCTCCTTGGGCAGCCGCACGTCGCACACTTCCCACAGCTCGTTCCATGTCTGGACGTGGCCTTCGAACGCTTCGGCGAACGCCGGGTAGCGGTGCACGCTCTTGCCGGCGTTGGCCATCGGCTCGTTGATCGCGCGATCGCGTGACGTGTACAGGCTGACGATCTTCTCGACGCGGACAGGGGCGCCCTGCTCCACCTCGAACTCAAGGCCCTGCTGGATGTAGTCCTGCATCTGATAGACGCTGCGGGCGACATCCAGCTCCCAGTCGCCGCGATAGACCCGCGTGCGAGCCGCCTCGGCGATCTCGATCCTGGACTGGCGCGTCTTGACCTTCAGCGCGATCACGTCGGTGCCGAAGGTGCGGGGACCCTCGGGATCGAGGTGACGACCCCACAACTGGTGGTACCGAGCGACCCCGCGGTTCAGAACGCGTCCGTCCAGGATCGACAACACCTTCGCGTGTCCCGCCCAGTTCTCGGCGACGATCTCCCATTCCAGTGCCCCCAGGTGCATCCGCCCCATGCTCACGAATCGGCGGCTCCTCAGGCTGGTCTCGCGGCCGGTGCGGTCCCGGAAGCGCAGCTCGCGCATGACGAGCGCGTAGCGGACGTCGTAGGAGTGCCGATACGACAGCAGCTCCACGTTCGAAAGCCGGATCGGGTCCTCCCCCTCGATCGCCAGCTTCAGCGACAGGCACCGGGGCAGGTTGACCAGGTCCTCGTTAGGCACCGGACGCCCACCGACGATCGTTGATTCCCGGTTGTAGACGCCGTGCACATATGTGCCCGGGTAATGCACGTCCCCGGCTTCCTCCCACTCGGCGGCGCCGCGGATGCAGAAGTAGCCGTTACCGGTGGACGTCAATGCCTCCCGCAGCCCCTCCTGCGCGCCGTCGAAGCTCTCATAGACGAGCTTGAAGTCGCTCCCGGCGTCTGCGGGCTCGGAAGTCATGATGCTCGGCGCGCCAGCGCGGCCCAGAAGATTCTGCACCTCCTGCGTCTCAGAGGAGATATTGCGCCGCCCTGCTGCGACTCGCAACCTCGGGCTCTGGCGGGTCCACGACCAGGATCCCGATGCCTCGACCGGCCAACGCCAGGAATACGTGCTCATCGGTGCTGTCCTCACCGAGAGAAAGCGGCAGAACGTCGTCGCGATCGAACTCGAGCGCCGGTGAGGTGCATGAGGTTGTATTCGTGCGAGACGAGCCTGTGGCCATTGCGGCAGCTGCTACTGCGTGGCGGTGTGGAGGGCAGCGGCGACGCGGTGGTGGGCTGACCAGATTTCGTCGGGCAGGTCGGTGAATTGGCCTAGGTGCTGCTTTCGGTGGGCCATCTCCTGCCGCCAACGCTCGACGTCGATGGTGAGGATGTTCTTGAGGTCCTGGCCGGTGATCGTCACGCCGGCGATGTCGAGCTCGTCAAGGGTCGGCAGGATGCCGACTGGGGTTGGCCGGCCTTTGACCTGGCCGTCTTTGAGCTTCAGTAGCCACAGCAGCGGGCGTAGGTTGTCGCGGTAGCCGGGCCAGAGGAAGCGCCCGTCCTTGGGGTCGCGGGCGAACCAGTTGACGTGGGCGAAGATCGGTTTGTCGGCGGCGGAGTTGATGATTTTCAGCCAGTGGGCGGCGTAGGCGCCTTCGGGGTAGGACATGAACGGCCGCATCGACATGGGGTCGTAGCGCAGCCGGCCCTCGACGTCCTCGGCGGCGAATGTCGCCTCGGCGCCGAGGGTGAGCCCGTCGTAGATGCCTTCGGCGATGTCGGTGATGGCGCGGATGAGCGGCTCGCGGTCGCGGGTGCGTCCGCCGAAGATGATCGCGTCGATCGGCACGCCTTTGGGGTTGTCGTAGTCGGCGGCGAGGTTGGGCACGTTGGTGAGGGCGGTGGTGAATCGGCTGTTCGGGTGCGCCCAGATCTCCTAGAGCTCGGCGTCGGACCGCTCGGCGATCGGCCGGCCGGTCCAGTCGAGCCAGCCGGCGGTGTTCACGGGTGGCTGAGGGGTGCGGCCCTCCCACCACACCTGCTGGGTCTGCCGGTTGTAGGCGACGTTGGTGAACAGCGTCCTCGTGCCCGGGCCAACTGCGGCGAGCGCGGTGGGGTTGGTGGTCTCGTTGGTGTCCTTGGCGACGCCGAACACGCCGAATTCGGGGTTGATCGCGTAGATCTTGCCGTCGTCGGGGTCGACACGCAGCCACGTGATGTCATCGCCGTAGAACTCGACGTGGTAGCGCTCGCCCAGCGCGTCCGGGGCGAGCATCATCGCCAGGTTCGTCTTGCCCGACGCGCTGGGGAACCCGCCGCAGATGTGGTAGCGGCGCCCGGTGTGCTTGTCGGTGATGCCGATCAGCATGAACTGCTCGGCCAGGAATTCGCCGCTTCGCCAGCCGTCGTAGGCGGCCTGCCGCAGCCCGTGGGCGATCTTGCCGAGCAGCGCGTTGCCGCCGTAGGCGGAGCCGAAGTGCAAGTTGGTGCGTTCGTCGGCGACGGTGACGAAATACCGCTTGTCGTCCGGGGTGCCTTGGCCGAGGTTGGGCAGGTCGCCGGTGACGTGCACGGCGCGCACGAAGCTGGCCGGGTCGGCCAGATTGTCGAGGTGCTCGACGCCCACCCGGGCCATGCGGATCATGTGCAAGGCGACGGTACGGTGGTCGGTCAGCTCGACGCCGGCCGCGTATCGTTCCAGCGGCGAGCCGGCCGGGCTCATCAGGTAGGGCACCACGTACATCGTCTTGCCCGCCGACGCGCCGCGCATGAGCTGCTCAAGCCGGGCCTTCATGTCCGCGGGACGGACGTGCGGGTTGGTCAGCCCGGCGTGGTCGAGGATCGCGGCACCATCCACCACGTCACACCCCCTATCGTCGAGGTCGACGCCAATATGAGATTGCTACCTGATAACTTCGTCAACTAGTGCGCTCAAGCACCGCGCTCGGCACCGCGATCAGCCTCGCCACACGGTCAGCCCTCTGACCCAGCATGACCCAGCCACCACATTTGTTGATGGTCGCCCGCTCTTGGTCTTGCCCGGTGCGCGGCGTGGACGGACGATGGCGGCGCGCTGCGACGCTCGAGAGCGCAGCCGGCGAATGTCAGGGGGTTCAGTGGTGATCAAGTGTGTGTATGAGATTGACTATCCGCTGGGGCAGAAGCGTGCCTATCTGGAATGGGTCAGGTCGATCGCGGATGTGCTGCAGGCTCCCGATGAGCTGAAGCGGCTGGTGTCCTACGACAATGCGTTCTCCGCGACACCGCAACGGGTGGTTGAGTTCTTCTTCGACTCGTTGCAGGACGCCGGACAGTATTTCGACCGCAAGGAACTCGTCCCAATCTTCCAGAGCCAGTTGCCGGCCCACGGCACGAACATCCGTATCACGACCCTGGTGCTGCGCGGCGATTACACCAAAGACACCGTGCAACGGACGCCGGGCGGCGAGACGTAGGCCAGACCTGGGCCCGTGCCCCACGCGAACAACGGGTGCCCGGGTCGTCGGTCGCGAGCCACGCACCACCCATAGGAGGCCACCTCCGACGGCGGACGCCCGCTTGCTTCGCTGCGGTCAGGACGCTCGCGGTCTGTTGCGACCGTCGTCTCTGTGACGACGGTCGCCGGTCGGCGGTTAGGCCATTTCGGGGACGCGCAGGTGGGCGAGGGCCAGTTCGAACTCTGCGACCTCGATCATCTCGGCGCCGGCGTCTTGAGTGTCGGCGGCCCGGATCGTCGCGGCCAGGTCTCGGGTCTGCTCGATCGCGGCGAGGCTGTCGTAGGTCACCGACGACACCGCCCGGCCGGCGCCTCGGTTGACCAGCAAGCTGGCGCTGCAGAACCCGGGCAGCTGGTCGATGGCCGGCAGCGAGGCCATCTTGAAGACGTCGATGCCCTGGTTGATCCGCATCGGCGGCATGTGCATCCAGGTAGCCCGCACGCATGCCCCCTCGTGCGACTGGTGATTGCGGTGCAGCACCGCGATCTCCCATTCCTCGACCTGCGCGGTGCCGCCGAACGCGTCGACGGCGCGGTAGCGGATCGGGTGGATCTCCTCCGCGCTGGCGCGCAGGGCGTCGGCGGACTGCCAGGCGCTGGTGGCGATGCAGCGGCCGGAGTCCCGGTCGACCAGCAGCGACAGGCCGACGCAGCCGGGCATGGCTGTCAGCACCGGCAGCACCACGTCACGGACGTGAGCGATCCCGGTGTCGATCAACGAGGGCTGCGCCTGGATGGTGGTCGAGCGTGCGTACACGATCCACCCCCTACGGTCGGGGCAGCGCCCCGGCGGCGCCACCGGAACAGCACCCACCCTCCTCCGGTCGGCCGAGGGTGGCAACTCGGCAGGTGATACCGGTCGGGGCTCGTCGGCCGATGGCAGGCGGCCGTACAGCGGCCGGGGCACGCGGTCGAGATCGCGGTCGTCAGCGCCGTGTCGCCGCTTGCGTGACGAGCTTGCCCAGCCGCTCCCGGGCGAGCCGCTCCACCAGCTCGGGCAGGGCCGGTCCCGGCGCGGTGTCCAGGTCACCGACGACACCGACCCTGAGCCTGTCGGGCGGCGGTGGCTGCTCATCCGCCGCAACAACACCACCGGCGAAAGGCCTATCGGTTCTACGTGTGCTCGGCTGCGCCCAGGTTGGCTAGCGCGTCAGCACGTTCGTTTCCGGGATTGCCGTCGTGTCCTTTGACCCAGCGCCATCGAATGCGGTGGCGTCGGGCCGCGTCATCGAGCGCGCGCCACAGGTCGCTGTTCTTGACCGGACGCCGGTCCGCGGTCTTCCAGCCGCGCTTCTTCCAGTTGTGGATCCACTCGGTGATGCCCTTGCGGACGTACTCGCTGTCGGTGAGCAGCTCAACCTCACTTGGTCCCGTCAATGCGTTGAGCGCCTCGATCACGGCGGTCAGTTCCATCCGGTTGTTGGTGGTCTTG
>JBKOXO010000172.1:0-11595 GCA_046744105.1 Actinomycetota bacterium | reverse complement strand
CAGCGCCATCGTGTGCTCCGCTGCTGTGATCACGTTGGATTGCGGAGCGTTCGCGACCACGACGCCGCGGCGGGTCGCAGCCTCGACGTCGACGTTGTCGACGCCGACACCAGCACGCGCGACGACGTGTAGGCGATCCGCCTTCGCTAGCAGGTCGGCGTCGACGTGAGTTGCGGAGCGGATAAGGATGCCGTCGAACTCGGCGATCCGAGCCTCCAGATCCGCTCGGTCCCATCGGGCGCCCAACTCCACGTCGAGGCCCGCCTCGCGGAGTAACTCGATCCCTGACTCTCCGATGTTCTCCGCGACGAGAACCTTCATGCCATGTTCCCCACTACCCAGTCGACGCATGCGGTCAGGGCCTCGACATCGGCCGGCTCGATCGCGGGAAACATGCCGATGCGAAGCTGGTTTCGGCCCAGCTTCCGGTACGGCTCGACATCGACGATTCCGTTGGCACGAAGCGTCTTTGCAACAGCCGCCGCATCCACCTCCGGGGAGAAATCGATCGTCCCTACGACCAGCGAGCGCCTGGCGGGGTCGGCCACGAACGGTGACGCGAACTGCGAGGCTTCCGCCCAGCCGTACAGATGATCGGATGAAGCCCGCGTCCGGGCGACGCAGAACTCGAGGCCGCCTCCGGCCAGCATCCAATCGATCTGGTCGGCGAGCAGCAGCAGCGTCGCCACCGCAGGCGTGTTGTATGTCTGATCTTGTCGGGAGTTCCCGAGCGCCGTGGCCAGCGACAAGAAGGCCGGGGTCCAGCGGTCAGCCGCGTTGTCCAGTTCGACGATGCGCTCGATCGCCGCCGGGCTGACCAGCGCCAGCCACAGCCCACCGTCGGAGCCGAACGCCTTCTGCGGCGCGAAGTAGTAGGCGTCGGCGTCGCTGACGTCGACCGGCAGGCCGCCGGCGCCGGAGGTCGCATCGACGACTACCAGTGCGTTCTTCGACCCTGCCGGCCGCCGCACCTCGACCATCACGCCGGTCGACGTCTCGTTGTGCGCCCAGGCGATCACGTCGACACCCGGATCTCCGATCGGTTCGGGCGCATCACCCGGAGGCGCCGACACGACCAGCGGGGCCTCGAGGAACGGCGCCCCGCCGGTGACGCTCGCGAACTTCTGCGTGAACTCGCCGTACACGAGATGCAGCGCCCGCCGGCGGACGAGCCCGCAGGCCGCTGCGTCCCAGAACGCCGTCGACCCGCCGTTGCCGAGCACCACTTCATAGCCGTCGGGCAGCGCGAAAAGGTCACGCAAGCCGTCGCGGACCCGCCTGACCACGGCCCGCACCGGCGCCTGCCGGTGCGATGTGCCCATCAGGTCGTGGTTCGCGCCCAGATGCGCAAGCGCCTCCGGCCGCACCTTGGACGGCCCACACCCGAAACGCCCGTCGGCAGGCCTGAGGTGGTCCGGGATCTGCAGTTTCGTATCGATCATCGCCACAGGAGAGCTCTCTGCTCGCTCGGAGTTCAACACCGGCCCAGCCCCGATGGCTCACGGCGCTGACGCGTCGGCATCGTGCGATGCTAGCCCGGTCGGGACCGCATGCCTGCGCGGCCAAGTACGCGACTCGATCTGTGCGCCGGCGTGCGGGAGCTCGTGACGCCGACAGCGCGGGGCCGACGCAATCGACCGTGGCCAGCCCTGGCTCGGTGACACGCAGACCTGGAGGCTGTCTTATCGGGCCAGCGGCGTTCGCGCCGCCTCCTGACCGATCAGAGCAATGCTCCGAGCACGCCGGTTCGGGCCTGCTGGTATGGGCAGCCGAGCGCCTCGAACGTCGCCGCGAGGTTCTCGACGGCCGTGCGGTCACCGGCTGCCCACGCTGCCGCACGCTCGACCATGGCGGACGCGATCGGGTTGGCGCGCGCGGCGTGACGAGCTCGCTGGATGCGGCCTTGGGCATCTGGACGTCGGCCGAGCACGGCCGCCTCCGCCCAGACGGCTGCGTACCAGGGCCGGTAGAGGATCTGTCCGGCGTGCCACCATGTCTCCGAGTCGTCGAGATCGACCGCGAGGCGGTCCGACGCTTCGCGGAACTCTCCGCGGTGCAGGGCCGCCATGGCGTCGAAGGTCGGCGCCCAGGCACGCATCGAGATGGTGGGCTGATCGCCGTTGAGGTCATCGGCAAGCTGCAGCCAGTGCGCGCGCGCCTCATCGTGTCCGAGGATGCCGTGCACCATCGCCACGGCGCCCGCTGAGCTGGCCAGATTTGGCACGACCGGCTCGCCTAAACGTTCCCAACTATCGCGAAAGTGTGTTGCGTCGCGGAGCACCGCGTCAAAGTGGCCGGCGAATGCGTCGACTTTGAGGCGCCGGGCCAGCCCGAGCAGGCCCTCCTCGCGGTTGAACGGCAGGCGGGCCAGCCGGTCGGCGTATTCGGACGCCCGGTACAGGTCGCCGGCCGCGAGCAGGACCTCGCACCCGTACTGTGCGTGGTCGCTGTGCGCGAAGCCGTGCAGCGCCACCATCGGGAGGGAGGCGATCGCGACGTCGCGGCGACGCACCGTTGCCACCGCTGCGGGAATGTCGTCGAGTCTCAGGTCGACAGCGGTGAGCAGGTCCAGCGCAGCGTCCTGGAGTGCCAGGTCGTCAGCCTCGCGAGCAAGCTCGACGACGTGTTCGGACTGTTCGACGGATAGGCCGCGATAGTTGGCGAACGCCTTCGCGAGGGTGATCCCGGCTGCGGCCCTCGCCGAGCAGTCCGAGATGGCCTCGGCCTCCGCGAGCAGGTCGGCTGCCTCCTCGTCGGTGCGTGTCTGCGCCATGATTCCCGGCGCTCGCGTGATGAACAGTGACATCCAGGCAAGGTCACCGGCCGCACCGCCCCGGTCCCCGAGTGACCTGGCCAGGTCCGCGGATTCGCGGAGCAGACGCAGCAACTCGGTGCCGAGGTATCCGGTGCCGGCGGCGCCGGCAGCTAGCCGCAGCCGCTGCACGCGATCGGCCGGGGCCGGGCTTAGTTTTGCGGCCTGCTCGTAGCGGCGCTGGGCCTCGATCAGGCGCCCCCGCAGCCATAGCTGCCCGGCGAGCTGGGCCGCGAGTTCCGCAGCTGGCCCGCGGCGGTCGGGATCGGCGGCGCACCGAAGAAGCGCGGCGCGCGCGTCGTCGACAACTCGATCGAACCGGAAGCACCACGCATCGTCAGGCCCCGCAGCCGCAAGCTCGCTGAGCTGCGCTCGGCACCACTGGTCGAGCTGCGCCCGGATCGTCGCGAGTTCGCCGGCCGAAGCGAGCTCCTCCTCCCCGTACTGCCGGATCGTCTCCAACGCGCGATAACGGGTCGGCGCGCCACGGTCGACGACGAGCAGACTGTGGTCGGCGAGGCGGGCCAGCCCGTCGGCGACGGCCGCGCGATCACTGTCCGCGGCGGCGACGTCGAACCAGGACGCGAACACGGCGACACGACGCAGCAGGGCCTGGTCGGCCGGGGTGAGCAGGTCGTAGCTCCAGGCGATGGTGTCGCGCAGCGAACGGTGCCGGCCTGCCGTCGGGCTGCCGACCGTGAAGAACCGCAGCCGGTCGTGCAGGCCGGCTTCCAGCCCGTCCAGGCCCAGGGTCGTGTAGCGCGACGCGGCCAGCTCGATCGCCAGCGCCGTGCCGTCCAACGCTCGACACAGGGCGGCTGCGCGGGCCGGGTCCGGTGGGGTTGCCTCGCCGGTTGCCGCAGCGACCCTCGCGGCGAACAGCGCGACCGCATCGCCACCGGCGTCGTCGGTAACGGACAGCCCGCCGACCGGGTACACACGCTCGTACGGAAGCATCAACCGCATCCGGCTCGTCGCCAGCACGGTGAGTTCTGGGCAGCCGTTGATGATCAGGTCGACGCACTCGCGGACCCCGTCCAGCAGGTGCTCGCAGTTGTCCAGCACGAGCAGCCCGTCGCGCCGAGCCAGCGAGGCAACCAGTGCCGCTTCTTGCGAGAGCGCCAGCTGCTCGGGCACGCCGACCACCTCCGCCACCGTCCCGATGACGGCAGCTGGCTCCGTAGCCCGGACCAGGTCGACGAACCACGCCCCGTCGCGACGCCCTGCGGCAACGTCGCCGGCGACACTGATCGCCAGCCGCGTCTTGCCGATCCCACCCGGGCCGACCGCAGTAACGAGCCGCTGACCCGCCAGAGCCTGCGTCAGTTCTGCGCGCTCGACCGCCCGGCCCAGGAACGGCGTCGCCGGCACCGGCAGCGTTCCGCGCTTTGGCCCGCGATCGACAGCGGCATGCCGCGCCAGGCTGCGACGGTCGGGCACGTTGAGCTTGCGCAACAGCGCGGCCACGTGACTTTCCACCGTGCGCACCGAAATGAACAGCGTCTCAGCGATCTCCGCGTTCGTCAGATGCTGGCCGAGCAGCGCGAGGACCTCCGCTTCGCGTGCCGTTACATCGGCGCCGGGTGACCTCACGCACTCAGTGTGCCGGTTGACGGGGAATGCGCCGCTGGCCCGGCTCTAGCAACCGACCGCGTTGCCCACGAAGTGCGCCCCGCTCGTCCGCGGGCTCGGCAGGGACTGCAGATGCGAGACCTCGGCGCTCATGGCGGAGCTGACCTGTCGCAGCAGGCTTCGTATCTCATCGAGCCCCCAGGCGTACGACGCGATCCGTTCCGTGACGTCGAACAGCTCGCTCGACAGCTGGTCGCGTAACGCCTGGTATCGCGCCAGTCCGACCGCCTCGGGTACGACGCCAGCGAGCGCTTCCAGGATCGCGTCGGCCAGTAGCTCGGCATCGCGCAGTGCGTCGGTCATGCCATGAGTGGTGATCGGATCCTTGAAATAGCCGGCATCCCCCACCAGGGCCCAACCCGGCCCCCATGAGCGACGCATGAACCCGGCAGTGCCCGCCCAGCCGTGCATGCGGCTGGCCGGTGCTGCGGAGGCGACCCGCTCGGCCAGGCGCGGAGCGGCCGCGGCGAGCAGCGTCGCGAATGCACGCTCCGAGCCATCGCGTCGCAGCGCGCGCAGCCGACCCGTTGTGGTGCCGACGAAGACGCCGGTACGGCCCTCGTTCGTGGGGATAAAGCCGGCCGCGGCCCTGGGGCCATACGCCCACTCGTACCCGGTTGCGGGCAGGTCGGCGTAGTACCGGTACAGCATCGCGCTGCAGGACCGGCCTCGTCGGATCACGACCGAACCTGTCTCATGCGCCACAGTAGAGCGAATGCCGTCGGCTCCGACCGTGATCGTCGCCGGCAGGTCGACGGCTCTTCCGGCGCGATCTGCGATGCGCACGCCGGCAACGCGACCTGTGTGGTCACGAAGCAGCGCAGTCACCGACGCCTCATGCCGCACGTCGACGCCGGCGGCGACGGCAGCATCGACCAGGATGCGATCGAGGACGTGGCGCCGCGGCGCATACAGGGCATCCACCCCGGCGCCGGGTCGAATCGCCACCTCCACGGACTCGCCGTCCGAGTAGTGGAAGGTGGTGCGCCGCACCGCCGGCGCACCCGCGGCGACGACCTCGTCCAGCAACCCCCAGCGGCGTAGCTGGAGCGCCCCGGCCCGCATGAACGCATGTGTCGACAACGTGTCCGTGCCATAGGGTGCGCGGTCGACAAGAGCGACGCGCGCACCCGCGCGGGCGAGGAGCAATGCGGTCGACGCTCCGGCCACTCGCGCCCCGACGACCACCACGTCGTACTCGCCGCTCATGAGACGGCCCCTTCCCCTTGCTTGCCTGCCAGGGCCGCGGCGATGCTCGGGTCGCGCCAGACGACGGTGCTGCCGTCCACCACGACGACACCGTCCTGTTTGGTGATCCGCGTAGCCAGCGTCGTCACCGGCTTGTCCTGCCGGACCTCGGTAACGGTTGCCTCCGCAGTGATCACATCACCGGGCCGGACCGGCCCGAGGAACCGCCAGGCAACCTCAAGGAAGACGCTTCCTGGCCCCGGCAGTTGCTCGGCGACGAGCGCGTTGAGCAGACCCGTCGTAACGCCGCCCTGGACGACGATTCCGCCGAACCGGCTGCGCCCGGCGGCGTGCGCGTCGTAGTGGATCGGGTTCCGATCTCCGGTGATCTCGGTGAACAAGTCGATGTCGCGGCGCATGACGGTGCGGCTGCGGCGCGCTGACGCGCCGACGTGGAGTGTGGACATCACGGGACGATCTCCTCCGATTCCCGCTAAAGATCAATGGCCGGCGCGGGCACAGTTGTGGTCTTTGGTGGCCGGATACCGCCCGGCGATGTGGTCGGCGACGAAGGCCGCGTCGCGCCCCACTCCGCCTATGAAGTTGGAGCTGCGGTGGTACTGGAAGCGTTGCCCGAGGACATAGAGCCCGGGCACCGGCGTGCGGCCACGGCGCTGCCGTATCTCGCCGTCCCGGTCCAGCACCGGCAGCTGCAGCCATGGGTAGGACCGGCGATATCCGGTGGCCCACACCAGACTGCTGATGCCCGAGGCGCGCAGATCGAGCTTTCGTACAACGGGGGCGGCGGCGATGGCCCGCCTCGGCTCCGCGGCGAGTACTTCGGTGGCCAGCCCGCTCACCTCGATGTGGTGCTCGATGCTGGCGAGGAGCTGGTTCATTCGGCGCTGCGCGTCGGCGACGGTGGCGGACAGGTCGGACGCGAGGTGTACGCGATGGCCGTCGATGCCGGTCAGCCGGCCGACGAGGTGCACCCCGTCGGCTTGGAGGGACGCGAGGTCGAGCGAGCGCCGGTCTTGCCTGCCGATGAGCTGCAGCGAGGGCTCCCGCCGCGCCAGCACGGGGTCGGACATCTCGTCGATCGTCTTGTCGAGCAGGCCCAGGCGGTCGAGCCACCAATAGATGTCCATTCCGCGGTACGTCCGCGGCACCCGCGTGTGGCTGCCCACAGCGATCGTCACGTCCCGCCCAGCGGCGCGCAGTTCGTCGGCCAGCTGAACACCCGCCGCAGACGCCCCAACCACGAGCACGCCGCCCCGCGGCAGCTGATCGGGATTGTGGTACTCGTTGGGGGCAACCTGGTAGACGTCATCGGGCACGGCGCCGGCCAGTGCCGGAATGGCCGGCCGATCGCACCATCCGGTGGCGGCCACGACGTTCGCTGCGGTCCACACCGCGTGGTCGGTCACCACATGAAAGCGGTCGCTTCGGCGCTCGACCGCCGCGACGCGCGTCCCTTCCTCGACCGGTGAGCCGAACGAGCGCGCATAGTCGGCCAGTTCGTTGCCGAACGCCGTGGCACTGATGAACCCGTCCGGGTCCTCCCCCTCGTAGGGCCGGCCGGGCAGCGCGTTCATCCAGTTGGGCGTCAACAGGTGCAGCCCGTCCCAGGTCTCGCTGCGCCAGCGTTGCCCGATGCGGCCGCGCTCCAGCACGACGTGGTCGGAGCCTCGGTCGGACAGGCAGCGGCTGGCGGCCAGACCGGCTTGGCCGGCGCCGATAATGACGGTTTCCGTGGTAGGCATGAAGATCCCTGCGATCTGGGCGCACGCCGGGCCGGCCGCTGGTGAGCGGCCAGTCCCGACGCGCGGGAGACTTGGTCAGCCGGCGTCCACGTCGATCGACACGGGGACCCCGTTGGTGACGATGTCGAACACCGCCGAGCGCCGGCGCGACTGCTCGACGACCGAGCGCAGCTTCTCCGGCTCGTCGCCACGGAGGGTGAAGCTGACCTTGATCTGCTGGTAGCCGTTGCGGACGTCGTCGGACAGCCCGAAGATGCCGAGCAGATCGATGTCGCCTTCAACCGTGGAGGAGACCTCAGTGAGGTTGACGCCGCGGGCTGCGGCGATGTTGGCGATGCCCGCAGTGAGGCAGGCCGCCAGGGCGTGCAGCACGTACTCGACCGGCGTCGGGCCGTTGTCCGTGCCGACGAGCACCGGCGGGTGGTCGGCGTCGAACACGTGCGGCTGCCGATGCGTCATCTCCTGTTTGGCGCCGTAGAAGCCATGGATGGTCGAGCGGTTGTGGGTCCCGCTGACCCAGCGGTTCGTGGCCCGGAACTGGAACTTGGCAATGTCGGTGTCGCCCTTCACCGCGTCAAGCGTCGCGAACAGCGTTGCGGTGTCGACGCCGTTGCGGACCGGGTTTTCGGTGGTGGTCATAGCGTTGCTCCTCATTTGTCGTGGTGCCGGAGCGACGGATTCGCGCCCCGGACGAGATTCGCTGTTAACGGGGCGGCGGCACATCCGTGGTCACCACGGATCTGCCGGCACCGTGCTGGCTACGGACGGCCGGCCTTCCGAAAGTGACGGCGTCTCGGACGGCCGCAGGAACGATCGCGACCAGCTCGGCGTCGGGCTGTGCGCCGAGGGCGTCGTTGACGAAGGCGAACGCGAGCCGCAGGGCGACGAAGACGGTGATCGCGAAGATCTGCGCGTCGTCGTACCCCGCGTCGCGCAGCGGCTGGAGATCCTTGGCCTCGGTGGAGGTCGGCTGCCGCGTCATCGTGCGCGCCCAGACGGCCAATGCCTGCTCTGCCGGATCCAGCCGGTCGTCGGCGCCGCGAAGCACGCCGGCCGCCACGTCTGCGCCCGCCTCACGGGCAAGCCTTCTGCCCCACGCCAGCGAGCAGTACGAGTCACCGAGCGCCGAAGCGCAGCCCGTGATCAGGACGGCCCGCTGGCGCCGCGTCAGGCCCGCAGCTCCGGCGGCCTGGTCGATCAAGGTGGACAGCCCGCCGTACAGGGCCGGATGGTGCCCCCACAGGCTCGACAGGTTCATCACGAACCCGAGCCGCTCGATGTCACTGTCGAACAGGCGCTGCACGCCTGCGCTGGGCGCAGGCGTGTCGAGGAACCCGGTGCCCTCGGTCGCGGTTGCGTTGTTCATGGGGTGAAAGCTACGAACTGCACGGCAGTCCGCGCGTCCGTGCGTGCGCGCAATTACGAGCAGGCCACGGAGCCCAGCATGTCGGTATGCGCGTAGCCGTCAGGCCCGCGCCATGAGCCGCGCGACAGCGGCCGCGCGCGCCGACTTCCCCTGGACGCCGAGCTTCAGGTAGGCGTTCTGCAGGTGCCGCTCGACCGTCCGGACGCTCAGGGTCAGTGACTCGGCGATCGCTGCGTTGTCCTGCCCCTGCGCCGCCAGACGGAGCACATCAAGCTCGCGGGCCGAGAGCAGCGCTGCCGCGGGGCCGCCGGTCGCGGACGTGGCCGGCCCGCGATCCTCCGCCATGAAGGCAGCGACCTCGTCCACGAACACCTGCCACGCCGGCTCATCTCCCAGGAGGATGTGGTTCGAGCTCTCGAGCACCACTAGGCGAGCTCCGGCGATCGTCGATGCAAGAAGCACGCCGTCGTCGAACTGCGTCATTCGGTCGTGACGCGAGTGCAGCACCAGTGTCGGGGCGTGGATCTGCCCCAGCAGGCGCACCACGTCGTCTGTGATGCGCCCCTGACGTGCCGCGCTGGCGTTCTTCGCCGACGACGCGACGCGCTGCAGCTCGTCAAGCCAGCGCTTCTGCTCCTCGGTGGCGCCGGGAATCATCCGCGATGTGAACACTCGGCGGAACTCCGACTCCGGCTGGGCCCAGCCGACCTTGATCAGCTGGAGGAGCGTCTCGCTGAGCGCCAGTTCCTCCGGTGTCGGGTCGCGCATCGTCGCGGCGTAGCTGTTGTAGAACATGAGCCGAGAGATCCGCTCCGGATTGCCTATGGCGTACACGATCGACGGCGGCCCGCCCTGCGCCATGGCCATGAGGGCCACCCGGTCGAGCCCGGCGTCTTCGATGACCGCTTCGAGGTCGGCGACCCGGGCGTCGAGGCTGAAGTCGGTCACGTCCCAGTCGGAGAGCCCGTAGCCGCGCTCGTCGTAGCGCACGACCGTCGCGATCTCGCCGAGCTCGTCGAGGAAGTGTCGCCACACCGGGCTCTGCCAGTCGTACTGGAGATGACTCAACCAGCAAGTGGCGATGACCAGCGGCGGCCCCGAACCGTGCCGCGCGTACGCGATCCGGGTGCCGTCGGCAGAGCGGCAGAACCGCAGCTTCTGCGGTGGCGACGCCATCCCCCCGGTCGGCACTCCTGAATGGTAGCGAGAAGCGGACGCTACGAGCCCCGCTTCGTCATTGAAAAACGGCATCGCCGGTCGCAGTACACCCAGCCGACCCGGTGCTGCAGCCTTCGTCGGCATCATGGATGCGGCTCATGGGGTCCGCATGCAGGGCAGCCCGGAACGAGCGGCCGTTGGCGTCCCGCCAGGTCAACTCGCTCGCTACGCGGGCCGCACCACGGCGCCCAGAAGTAGACGAGCGTGGCGCCGTCCCGGCTGACCGCACGCCCAAACGTCCGCATGGTTAGGGCGATGGTGCCCATCGTGACGCCCGCATTACCGGGCTTAGCGCAGATACCAGCGCACCGCGACCGCGATCACCTGCCGGGGGAACCGGTACCAGTCGGCGCAGCCGACACCTTCAGACTCGACACGGCTGGTACTTCTGCCAAGGTGCCGGCGCCACCATCGACCGGCTGCTGCACCACGCGCATGTCTGCCAGACCAGCGGCGAATCCGTCCGCTTGTCCCAAGCGCTCGCCGGCCGAGGGGTGAGGCCGCTGGGCTGACACGATCAACCGGTGGTGGCCGCACTCGGCAGATCCCGTGGCCACCAGGTCTCGTGACGGTCAACGGGCAGGTTTCACGACCGCCCACAGGCAGGTTCAGATGTCCCTTGACAGGGCTCGCACCGGAAGGAGAGGCACATGAGGTATGTCGAGCCGGGTAAGCCTGCCAGCGTGGTTGACCTCGCGCCACGGTATGAGAACTTCATCGGCGGCAAGTGACTCGCGCCGCAGGAGGGCCGCTACAGCAGCAACATCACACCGGTTACCAGGCAGGTGATCTGTGAGGTGCCGCGCGCGCCTGGTGTTCGAGTTCTGAAAGGCGGCTGACAATGATGGACGCCCACAGGAGGCGACCGCGCGCTGCGTGAACGACGTGTCGCGCCGATGTCGTGAAGCGGGTGCAGCATCGGTCCGACCCGGACGAGCTCGCTGCTGCAGGAGCCGACAGCGCGACCGGCCCTAGGCTCATTGGGTGCTTCGGAATTCGGCGTTTCAGCGGAAGCCCAGCGAGTCGCAAGCGTTGGGCAGCTCCGAGATCTATGACCTGAGAGCAGGCGGGTGGCGGGCTGCGGCCGTTGCAGCGGCGGCTGCGGAGGAGGCCCAACGCATCGCCGACCAACTGCACGAGTGGCAGAACGAGACGGCCACCGGCCGAGTGCCGCTGAAGGGCAGCCCGGTCAGCGGCGCCGGCTCCCTCTTCGCCGCGGGCTCCCGCGAGATCTCACGGGAGTGGTCCCGGCAAACGGTCGACGAGATCCGTGTGGATCTCATCGTGGGCTGTCGTTCATGACCGCCGGCTTCGTCTTGCGTGCAGGTTGACGAAACAGCCTTGGAGGTGCGGGTGCGCAGCATCGATTGGGTGGACGACGACGTCGTTCTGTTGGACCAGACCCGTCTGCCACAGGAGGAACGGATCGTGGCGATCACCACGGTGGACGAGCTGGTCGATGCCATCGGCCGGCTGGCCGTCCGCGGTGCCCCGGCGCTGGGCGCGGCGGGTGCGCTCGGCGTGCTGCTCGCCGTCCGGGAAGCCGCGCGGTCCGGCTGGGACGACTCCGAACTGCGCGCCGCCGTCGACCGGGTGCGGGCCGCGCGGCCGACCGC
>JBKOXO010000151.1:0-5171 GCA_046744105.1 Actinomycetota bacterium | reverse complement strand
CCGGCTTCTTCACCAAGTACGGCGACGGCGGTGTCGACATCACTCCGCTGACCGGACTGACCAAGCGCCAAGGCGCCGCGCTGCTGCAGGAGTTGGGGGCACCTGTAGGTGTCTGGCAGAAGGTGCCAACCGCCGACCTCGAGGACGATCGGCCCGCGCTGCCCGACGAGGTGGCACTCGGCCTGACGTACAGCCAGATCGACGACTACCTCGAAGGTGCTGCCGTCACGCCGGATTTGGCGGCAAGAGTGGAGTCGGTCTATCTCGCGACCCGGCGCAAGCGCGCCGTTCCAATCACCCCACTCGACGAGTGGTGGTGGCGTTGACTCGCAGTACTCACCGGGCCATGCGCCAGCTGAGGCCGTGCAGTTGTTGCCGATTACGGACTGCGATTCGAGGCCTTGAGTCGCTCTCGACGCCAGCGTTATGCGCGGGGTCGGGCCCGGGCGGCCCGGTCTCGCGTTCACGAATCTGATCTAGCTGAACGGCGCGCATTTCGTTGGACGCGCCAGACGGGTCCGATTACGTGGCTGACGCGGACGGCGACACTGTGGCCGTTGGCGGGGTCCGGTCAAACGAGTCGTGCGGCGGTCCTTTGCCAGGTGGCCGCAATCCTGGCGGGCAGATCGAGAAGGAGTCGATGACGCGGCCGATTTGGCATTTCACGATGTCGCTGGATGGTTCGTGTCGGACTGTGATGGCTCGCTGGTTGGATGCCGGCCGATGCCGGCGCGGCGCCGGCCGGCGCACCTACTACGTCGCCGTCAGCGCCGGCGGCAACCCTATGGTGGTGTATACGCCGGGCCGGTGTTCTTCCTGACGCAACGCGCCCATTGCGGCCAACCCTGCTATCCGCTTCGTCACCGGCAGCCTGCAGGACGCGCTCAGCCAAGCATGGACGACTGCCGGCGAGCGACGCGTGGTGATCTTCTGCGGCAGCATCGGCCGGCAATGCCTGGGCGCCGGCCAGGCTGACGAACTGCTCATCCACATCGCGCCGGTGCTGCTCCGTGCCGGCGCGCTGGCGTTGCAGCCTGGCGACAACACCTTGAGGTCGTTCAACGTCCTCCCACGATGTGGGGCCTGACGAGATGACAAGCCTGCGCCTCAAGCCCCAGAGGTAGACATGATCTACGTAGATGTGTCGATGTCGCTTGACTGGTACGGTCGCCAGATGGCCAGTCGCGCGCCCGACTGGCGAAATCGCGCAATCGTTCCGGCGCCGCGCTGTTGCTTGTCTCGAGCAACGGACTGGGCCGATAGACCTGCTCGCGTTCGAGCATCACCGTGCGCGGCCATGCCGTCACGCCGCGATGGACTCGCCGGCATCATCCAATCGCCACGACCGGATCATTACCGAGACGCTCAGACCGCCCCCGCGCAAGCTCGGCGTGACGCATTGGTCGTCGCGGTTGCTGGCGTTGAGCGTGCTGACTACGCTCTCCAAATCGCCACCAGGACGAGGCCGCACCGCGTGCTACTGGATTCGATGATTGCAACGGTGAGCGATCAAGGCATGCGTTGAACATCGAGGGTGTTCGCTGCCGCGGTCTTGAGCGCCGATGCCGATCGACTTACAGTCAAGCCCTCACGCGGTCCGCCGGGACGGCTCGGGGAGGCCACAATGAACGGGTTGTGCGGATCGATGCGCGCGCTTCGGGTGCGGGTTGTCCTGATCATCGCAGCGCTCCTGTTGCTAATTCCTGCAACGTTGACTCCCACAGAGGCGGCCGCGAAGCCTGCCGGTCCCGGCTTGACGCCGGTCGTCCTATTCCCCGCGTGGCACTTCACCCGGCTCACCTTCACGGTCAAGCACCAGACCACAGACCCGAAGTGCCCGCGCTCGGGCACCTTCGAAGACCTGGTTTTCGAGGACCCTGGCCCGGCCTTCTCGCAGGTTTGTCGAGACGAACTCATGACGCTTCGCTACGACCGCCACGCCCACAAGCCGATGCGCCTGCGATTCCACGAGCAGCGCGGCGTCACCGTGTCCATCCCTGACTACGGCAAGACGTCCAGTGCGCCGTTCTACGAGCCGATGTACGAGGCGCTCGAGGCCGTCGGCTACACGCGCGACAAGGACATCCGCGTCGCCGGTTATGACGCGCGCCTGACGCCGGACATGGGCGGCTTCTTGCAGCGCAGCAAGCACCTCATCGAGCAGACCTACCGTGAGAACGGCCGGCGTCCCGTACACCTCGTCGGCCATTCGAACGGGCCGATCTACATCCAGTACCTGCTCACCCACACCAGCCCGGCCTGGAAGCGCACGTACATCCATGGCTTCACGCCGCTGGCCGGCAACTTCCCTGGCCAGGGCCTCGGCTATGCCCTGATGTTCGTCGGCGTCAACATTCCCGACCTGAGCTTCCCGGCGACGCCCGAGAACGGCGTCAGCAGCGCGCGCATGTTCCTGTCCCACCCGTCCACGTTCATCACCGCATCAGATCCCCGGATCTTCCACGACGACGAGATCATCATTCACGACCAGTCGACCGATACGTTCTACACCCCAGAGGACTATCCCCGGCTATTCGACGATGCCGGCCTGTCCTGGGTGAAGCCGATCGCCAACTACTACATCGGCGGTGTCCCATTCGCCGATCCGGCCCACTTTCCCAACGTCGACGTCTACGCCGAGAAGGGCTCCGGCATCGACACACTTGTCGGGCTCGGACTGACCGATCTGGCCGTGGGTCAGTTGGTGACAGGCACGACCGAGTTCTTCACGCGCGACGGCGACATCAACCAGGAGGACATCACCAACGACGCGGTCAACGCCTGGAGCGCCATGAACTGCTGGCACTTCAGCCTGACCGACAATCCGGGTGTCAGCCACTTCGAGCTACCCGGCAGCCCGGGCGTCCTGGCTCGCCTCATCGCCGACGCGAACGCACCCAGGTCGAACTGCCCGTGACGAATGATTGATCAAGCGTCCGAGTAGCTCGTCGACGCTGACTCGGTGAAGCGCGCGATGATCCGCTGGGCGGTCGGGTCGTGCAGCGAGACGAGGGCGGCGATCGCCGAGCCGCGGGCGCCGGCCATGTCAAGGTCGGGCACCAGCGTGAGTGTCGTGAGGCGGCCTTGCTCTTCGCGGAGCACTGTGTTCGCGTGCACGGCGTCGAGGGACCAGTCCTGCAGTTGCGGCGTGGTTTCGACGGCGCCGCCACCCTGGAAGTAGGCGGCTGGGTCAGTGAAGTTCGCGATGATGGTGAACAGCCGTCCCAGCGTGATTGCCTGCTGGTTGAGAATGTCGAGGGCCATCGAATCGTTCTTTTGGGCGTTCGTGACCTCGGTGACCGGACGATGATGGTGCGCGGCTCACTGCGGAAGTGCTCGCAACTGGCGTGCACCCAAGTGAACCTAATGGCCGGCCCGACCGGAGCGAGCGCGTCTGCGAAGTCGGCGCCGAAGATGAAGTAGGTAGACGGTCTTCGTGGTCAGCAACGCCCGACCCAAAGCTCCAGCCACCGCGAGTGCGGTGGCTGGAGGTCGTCCCTCAGCAGGTCGGCGGACAGATGGTGGTAGCGGAACCACGACCGGCCCGCATCCAGCGCCACCACGAACGCGTTCGCGGCCTCCAGATCCTGCAGCACCCGCTCGCCGCCACTATCGCCAGTCAGCAGGCCAGCCAACTCACCGTTGACCCGCTCCAAGATCGAGGTACGCAGCAGCAGCCGCCGCACCGCCTCGCCCTGCCGGTCCAACACCTCGGCCAACAGGTACTCCGCCACCGTCCGCTCGGTCCCGGAAAACTCCGCCGCCAGCCGCCCCGGATCTGGCTGCCCGGAAAGCGACAGCGCCGCAAGCCGCAGCCCCGCAGCCCACCCCTCGGTCCGCTTCACCAGCGGCGCCACCTCGGGCAGGTCCACCCCGGCCGCCGCGAACAGCTCGCGCGCCTCGGCCACGGTGAACCGCAGATCCGGCTCGCGGACCTCGACCAGATCGCCCTCCAGCCGCAGCCGGCGCAGCCCCAGCCGCACGTCATGCCGGGTGGCCAGCACGAACCGCAGCTCCGGCGGCGCCCGCATGATCAGCAGCTCCAGCTGCGCCAGCGCCTCCCCGCCGAGCTCGTGCACGTCGTCGACCACCAGCCACAACCGGTCATCCAGCGACGCCAGATCCGCCAGCAGCCGCTCCGTGATCACCCACCCGTCCAGGTCCGGCGCCGCAGTCAGCTCGCGGACCAGGCGTTATGTGAGCCGCTTGCGGTGAGGTGATCTTCGATCACCCACATAATGCCGCGGTTAGCGCGCCACCTATCGGAGATGCCGATGATCGAGCGCAGAGATTGGTCTTGCTAAATGGTGAACAGTGGACGCAGCGGTGGGCAGGGATCCGAGGGAGGTCGGCTTTCCGCTGCCCTCGTCGCAGGCCAGTCCGTGACAGTCGCGAAGCCGCCGCCCTGAGCTGATGCGACCGTGTCAGCCACAGTTGACAACCCTGGTGCTGTCAGTTGAAACTGACAGGCGTGAGTGAAGCCACCCACCTCGCGGCCGCCGCGGCCCACGACGACCCGGAGGTTGGGCTGGCCGCCCTCGTCGCGCTGCGGCAACTGCTCGATCAGCTCGAGGCGCTGCAAGTCGCCTCCGCCCGGCAGCAGGGCTGGACCTGGCAGCGCATCGCGGACGCGCTCGGGCTGACCCGCCAGTCGGTGCACAAGAAGTACGCCGGTCGACGGCTGCCCGGGCGGAGGACCCGGTGAGCCGGCGTCGCCCTCAGCGTGGGCCGATATCGTCCCGGCCGATCGCGCCGATCCTGGCCGCCGCCCGCGACGAGGCCAGCGCGGCACGGCACGGCTACCTGGGCCTCGAGCACCTCCTGCTCGCGCTCACCCGTCCCAACGCCGGCGAGATCGCCACCCTGCTCGCCAGCTTCGGTGCTGGGCCGACCCAGGTCCGCGACGCGGTGCGGCTCGTGATCGGATCCGGCCACGGGGATGGGCCGCGCTTCGACGCGGCCACCCTGCTCGCCACCATCGGCATCGACCTCGATGAGGTCCGCCGGCAGGTCGAACGCCGCTTCGGCCCGACCGCCCTGCACGACCTTTACAGCACTCCAGTCGGCTGGAACCTCCGACCCCGCGGACCGCTATGCGACCTACCGATCAGCCCGAACCTCCAACGAGCCGTCTCCGACGCGCTCGGCCACTGTTGGGACAACGCCCCACC
>JBKOXO010000042.1:0-17374 GCA_046744105.1 Actinomycetota bacterium | reverse complement strand
GCACGCCACCAGGCCACGCGGCCAGTTGGTGCTCGACGCCGGCGCGGTCACCGCTGTGGTGGCACGCCGCGCTTCGCTGCTGCCGGCCGGCATCACCCGGGTGAGTGGCGACTTCGAGTCGGGTGATCCCGTCGAGCTCCTCGGTCCGGACGGCGCCGTGGTCGCCCGCGGCCTGGTCAGCTACGACTCCGCGGACCTGCCTGCACTGCTGGGCCGCAAGACACACGACCTGCCCGCCGAGTTCCGCCGCGAGGTCGTGCACCGCGACGATCTTGTGCTCTTATAAGAGGGCCTTCCGTTCTACCCGCCGCAACGGCATAGTTACGTTAAGCGAGGTTCGTTCGAGAAGGGCGGCGCGGCATGAGACGCTCACTTAGCGCAGGGATAGCCACGTTGGCCGCAGCTGGGGCGTTCATCGCGATGGTGGTAGCCGCGTCGCCCGCTGCCGGGACGCCGCAGTACGCCGCACTCGGCGACTCGTACGCCTCCGGTGTGGGCAGCCGCACGTACTACGCCGACAGCGGTTCGTGTTACCGCTCGCCGTACGCGTACGCGGTGCTGGACGCGGCGCGGGTCGCGGCCACGCTCACGTTCAACGCGTGCAGTGGTGCGAAGGCGGCCGACGTGCAGAACAAGCAGCTGACCGGGCTGACCAGCTCGACCCGCTGGGTCAGCGTGCAGGTCGGCGGCAATGACGCGAACTTCTCCTCAGTGATCACGACCTGTGCCGAACCGTCCTGGCTGGGCGATTGCGACACGGCCGTGGCGAACGCGCAGGCCATCATCCGCAACACGCTGCCGGGACGGCTCGACTCGCTCTACAACGCGATCCGCTCTGACGCCACGACAGCGGCTGTCACAGTGGTGGGCTACCCGCGGCTGTTCAACGGCGAGGACTGCAACGCCGGCACGTGGTTCAGTCCTCACGACGAGTCGATCCTCAACCAGACTGCGGACCTGCTCGACAGCACGATGGCCGGCCGCGCCTCGGCGCACGGGTTCGCGTTCGTCAATCCCGAGCAGGCCTTCGTCGGACATGCGGTCTGCGACGACGTCGAGTGGATCAACGGGCTGTCCTATCCGGTCATGGAGTCCTATCACCCGAATCGGAGTGGGCAGTCCGCTTACGCCAACTTGGTGGACGACGACCTGACCTGAGCCAGCAGACCGCACGGCCGAGGCACCTTCGCCGCGTCTCAGCGCATGTCCGACGCCGTAGCCTTGAGGGATGGCTGATACGACCGCCGCGGACGTCCGCGCCGTCGCGACGCGGGCTCGCGATGCTGCCGCCGAGCTGGCCCCGCTGCCGCGCGGTGTGAAGGACGCCGCCCTGCTCGCCATGGCCGATGCTCTCGTCGAGGCGACCGACGCTGTGCTCTCCGCGAACGCCGACGACGTCGCTGCCGGTCGGGCCGGCGGCACCTCCGAGGCGCTGCTCGACCGGCTGGCGCTCACCGCGGAGCGCGTCGCGGGCATGGCCGCCGGACTGCGCGAGATCGCTGCGCTGCCCGATCCGGTTGGTGAGGTGGTGCGCGGCTACACGCGACCGAACGGCTTGGAGATGCGGCAGATCCGCGTACCCATCGGCGTGATCGCGATTGTGTACGAGGCACGGCCCAACGTCACCGTCGACGCCGCCGGGCTGGCGCTCAAGAGCGGCAACGCCGTGCTGCTTCGCGGCTCCGCGTCCGCGTACCGGTCGAACACCGCGCTCGTCGAGGTGCTGGCCGGCGCGGCCGAGAAGGCCGGGCTACCCCGCGACGCCGTCCAGCTCGTACCGGGCACCGATCGTGCGAGTGTCGGCCACCTGCTCGGCGCCCGCGGCCTCGTGGACCTGATCATCCCCCGCGGCGGAGCAGGTTTGATCAGCTATGTGGTCGAGAATGCGACGGTGCCGGTGATCGAAACCGGTGTGGGCAACGTCCACGTTTACGTCGATGCCAGCGCCGACCTCGACATGGCCGAGCGGATCGTCGTCAACGCCAAGACGTCCCGGCCGAGTGTGTGCAATGCGGCCGAGACGCTGCTCGTACACCGCGCGGTGGCGGCCGAGTTCGTGCCACGCGTCGCTCGAGCCCTGGGCGAGGCGGGTGTCACGCTGCACGGGGATGACACGTTCGTCGCGGCCGGCGCGACGCCGGCCGTTGACGACGACTGGGCCGCCGAATACCTCTCCCTCGACCTTGCCGCCCGGGTCGTCAACGACGTCGACGACGCGATCGCCCATATCCGCCGGTGGTCGTCCGGGCACACCGAGGCGATCGTCACCCGTGACCTCGGCGCCGCGCGGCGCTTCGTCGCGCACGTCGACTCGGCCGCCGTCATGGTCAACGCCTCGACGCGGTTCACCGACGGCGGGGAGTTCGGCTTCGGCGCCGAGATCGGCATCTCCACGCAGAAGATGCACGCCCGGGGGCCGATGGGACTGCCTGAGCTCACCACGACGAAGTGGGTCGTGACAGGCGACGGGCAGCTCCGCTAGCCGGCAGAGTCAGTAGCGGTGCGGCGCGAAGGGGCGGCCGCGGAAGCGCGGACCGCCGAAACGACGCCCGGCGAAGAAGATCCAGACGAACGGGAACAGGAAGAACGGCGGCACCCGCAGGAACGCCACCCACGCGATGCAGGCGAGCACGAGCAGAACCGCGAGCGCCGGCCGCCAGTTGACGCGGGGACGCGGCGGCGGCTGTGGAGGGTTCAGGTCGGGTAGATCGGCGAACAGCGGCCGGAGGTCGGCTGCGGTCTTCGCCTGGTAGGCGCGCTGGACGCGCTCGTCGAACTCCTCCGTGGTGAGCCGCCCGGCAGCCAGGTGCTCGCCCAGATCCGCCGCAGCACGCTCCCGCTCTGCGGTGCCGATGCGAAGCTCACCCATGCGCAACACTGTAATCCCGCTTACGAGAGCTCGCCATTAAGAGTCCAGATATCGCAGCACGGCGAGCACCCGCCGGTGATCCTCCTCGGAAGGCGGTAGGTCGAGCTTGGTGAGGATGTTGGCCACGTGCTTCTCGACCGCCCGCTCCGTGACGACCAGCCGCCGCGCGATCGCCGCGTTGGAGCGGCCTTCGGCCATGAGCCCCAGCACCTCACGCTCGCGTGGAGTGAGCACCGCGAGGGCATCGCCCCGGCGACTGGCGCCGAGCAGCTGGGTAACCACCTCCGGGTCGAGCGCGGTGCCTCCGGACGCCACCCGGGTGAGCGCCTCGACGAACTCGCCGACATCGGCGACGCGGTCCTTCAGCAGGTACCCGACGCCTGACGACGACGTGGCGAGCAGCTCGGCGGCATAGCGTGTCTCGACCCACTGCGAGAACACCAGCACGCCGACGCCCGGCCGTTCGCGGCGGATCGCAATGGCGGCGCGCAGGCCCTCGTCGGTGAAGCTCGGTGGCATCCGGACGTCGACGACAGCGACGTCCGGGACGTGCTCGGCCACCGCGGCACGCAGCGCCTCGCCGTCGCGGACCGTGGCCACCACCTCGTGGCCGCGATCGACGAGTAGCTGCGCCAGCCCGTCGCGCAGGATGGCGGTGTCCTCAGCGATGACGATGCGCATGCGTCAGCTCCTCACCGGCAACTCGACCGTGATCGTTGTGGGACCGCCGGGCGGACTGTCGACGGCCAGGCTCCCGTCGACCGTGCGCACTCGCTCGTCCAGTCCGGATAGGCCGGTGCCCGCGCCGATGCGGGCGCCGCCGTGTCCGTCGTCGCTGACCTCGGCGCGCAGCCGTCCGCGATGCTCCTCGACCCGGACCACCGCGTGCCCCGCCCCGCTGTGCCGCGTGACGTTGGTGAGCAGCTCGGCGACGCAGAAGTACGCGATCGTCTCGATCGCCGGGGACGGCCGCTGCGGCACCCGTGCGTGCAGCTCGACCGGCACCGCGCTACGCGCGGCGAGCGTGGCCAGCGCGGCCTCGAGGCCCTGGTCGAGCACCGGCGGGTGGATGCCGCGCACCATGTCGCGAAGCTCCGCGATCGCCTCCTTCGCGTTGTCGTGCGCGCTCCCTACGAGCTCACGCACCCGCTCCGGATCGGATGCCTCGCGCGCCTGGCCCAGGCTCATCGCGAGGGCCACCAGTCGCGCCTGCGTGCCGTCGTGCAGGTCGCGCTCGATGCGGCGCAGAGCGGCGGCCGAGTCCTCGACGGCGCGCGCTCGGGTGTGCTCCAGTTCGCGCACCCGCTCCGCGCGTGACGTCGGGCCGAGCAGCCAGCGCATCAGCACTCCATCGAGCGCCACAACCGCCCGTACCGGCCACGGGACGAGGAAGATCGCGACCAGGCCGACCACCGACACGAGCAGCGCCCGCGGCCACGTCTCGATGAAGTAGTCGCCGAACTGGACACCCGAGTGGTGCACGACACCGTGCGAGTCCATGTTGGTCGGGTGGAACACCTGCCACCACACCGGGTAGGTGAACGCCAGCGCCGCCCGGGCCCAGAGCAGGCATGCACCGAAGGCGCCGACCGTTGCCAGGATGAACTTGATAACCAGGTATGCGAGCGCGCGCCATCCGGGGCCGTCGGCCAGCGCCGCGCCGAGCCAGCCCAGCAGCCCGGGGTTGCGGCGGAACGGCGGCGGGTCCGCGACTTGGATGCCGACCATGGCCCGGCCAAGCGCCCGGTGCAGCCGCCCCCACCGCCGCCCGGCCAGCACCGTCAGCGCGATCAGCGGCAGCCCCAGGAACGTGATCGCGAGCATTGTGCCGGCCGCGAGGAACGTCACCGTGAAGCAGAACCCGACAACAGCAATAGGCGCACTGATCAGCAGGTAGCCGAAGCTTGCCCAAGACCGCGCCGCGACCGGTCCGCGAAGGAACGCCCGGGCCTGCTCGTTCATGATCTGCTCAGCCTGCCAGGTCACGCGTGGTGTCGAAGTCGGCGCAGCCGCGCGAATGCCCACACCAGTACGGCGAGCCCGGGCCCGGTGTGGACCGCGAGGACGCCCGGCAGAGACGGGCCACCCCAGTCCTGACGGTACGAAGCGGGATCGCCATAGTCGATCAGGAACAGCTCGGCGCCGCCACGAACCACCGCGTACACAGCAATAACGCCTATGACGGCGTGCACCACGCGCTTCATTCTTCCAGGCTGCCTGTCGGCAGCGCAGGCCTCGATGGCGCCAGCACTGGTGTTCGCAGTGCGGTTACCCGAACCTAAGGTACGTAGGATCACGCTCTATGAGCGACGCCTGCGGAGCGAACAAGAACCACGCGCCGACGGCGCGCTCGGGCCGACGACCTGCCCTGTAGGGCGGAAAGGAGGTCCGCATAGTGTCGCCGCGACGAGTGGGGATCATGGGTGGGACGTTCGACCCGATCCATCACGGCCACCTCGTCGCAGCCAGCGAGGCCGCGGACAGCTTCGGCCTCGACGAGGTGATCTTCGTTCCGACGGGGGCGCCGTACCAGAAGTGCGACCGTGAGGTCAGTCCGGCCGAGCACCGCTACCTCATGACGGTGATCGCCACCGCGTCGAATCCACGGTTCTGGGTCAGCCGCGTCGACATCGACCGGCCCGGGCCGACCTACACCATCGATACGATCAGGGACATCACGGCGCTGCGTCCGGGAGCGGAGCTGTACTTCATCACCGGTGCGGATGCGCTGGCGCAGATCCTGTCCTGGCACGAACACGACGAGGCGCTGCGGCTCGCGCGGTTCATCGGGGTGACCCGCCCGGGCTATGAGCTGTCCGACGCGCATCTCCCGGTCGATACCGTGACCCTGATCGACGTCCCCGCGATGGCGATCTCCTCCAGTGCGGTGCGTGATCGTGTTCGCGGCGGTCGGCCAGTCTGGTACCTGGTGCCCGACGGCGTCGTCCAGTACATCGCGAAACACCACCTCTACCGCGACGTAGGCTCGCCCACGTGACTGTGCACCCCCGGAAGGCCACCTCGTGACGGCTACGGATCTCGCTCGCGAGCTCGCCCTGGTGGCGGCCAACGCCGCCGCGGACAAGCTCGCCACCGACATCGTCCTCATCGACGTCAGCGAGCGGCTTGTCATCACCGACGTGTTTGTGATCGCGACGGGCAACAACGAGCGGCAGGTCGAGGCAATCGTCGACGAGGTGGAGGAGAAGTTGCGCGAAGCCGGGGTCAAGCCGCTGCGCCGCGAAGGCCGCCGCGACGGCCGCTGGGTGCTGCTCGACTACGCCGACATCGTGGTACATGTCCAGCACGCCGAGGAGCGGATGTACTACGCGCTCGAGCGGCTATGGAAGGACTGCCCGACCATCGACTTCACCCCCAACGGCACAGCGTGAGCGACGGTGGCGGAGGTTCGAAAGTAGTGAGCGGCGACCGGCTGGTGGCCAAGCAACGGGTGCTGTTGCTGCGGCACGGGCGTACGGCCTGGAACGCCCAGCACCGCTTCCAGGGCCAGGCCGACCCGCCGCTGGACGAGTCCGGCAGGGCACAGGCGTTCGAGGTGGCAGCGCTCGTCGCGGCGCTCGCACCGGATCTCATCCTGTCCTCGGACGCCAAGCGAGCGCTGCAGACCGCCGCCCCACTGGCGGAGATCACCGGGCTGCCCGTGGTGCCCGAGCCGCGCTTCCGGGAGCGGTCGCTCGGGCACTGGGAGGGGCTGACCCGCGACGAGGTCGCAGAGCGGTATCCGGACGAGTACGCCGACTGGATGGCCGGTCGCGACGTGAGCCGCCGTGGTGGCGAGACTCGCGAGCAGGTGGCCGGGCGGGCGCTCGAGGCGTTCACCGAGATCGACGACGACGTGCACCTTGCCGTGATCGTCACGCACAGTGCCACCGCCATGGCCTTGTGTGCAGCACTGTTGGGCCTGCCGTCGCGTGACCCGGTCCTTGCGCCGCTTGCCAACTGCCACTGGTCCGAGCTGCGGCACGGCTCCCGATGGGAATTGCGGGCACACAATGTCGGTGCGCCGGGCCCCGTCATCCCACGTCTTGACCTCGAAGAGGACGCGCCCGACGCCGAAGCGTGACCGGCCGCGGCGGGCACGATGGCACAGCAGTGACATGGCACGCTAGCGGCTTGTCGCCCCGTTTGGCACCGACCTAGCCTGGCCGCCAGGTGCCCCCGCGTCCGGTGGCGACGGACAGCGGACGCGGGGCGAGCACCTAACTTATTCCGCCGGACGCGGATTCGCGTTCGCACCACTCGCTTCGCTCGGGCGCAACCGCGCCTCCGCACCGCGCCTTCGGCGCGGGCCGCATTGCGGCCGGCGGGCTCTTCGCGCGAGCGCTCATCGCCCCGTGGCTCTGTCCCGGTTGGGCTTTCGCGACGCACGCATCACCTGGCGCACGTATCACCTATCATGATGGCGTGAGGTATCAGGCCCTGCTCCTTACCGGGCCGCGCTGACCGGGTACCACGTCAGCGCGGCTGAGCCTCTGCGATCCTTTCGCGGAGGCTTTTCCTTGCCCGGGAACCCATAGCAGGAGCAGAAAGCAGATGACGAGCGCCGACGACACCCCGCCGTTCCGGTACGACGCCGAACTGGCCCACCGGATCGAGACCTCGTGGCAGGACCGTTGGGCCGCCGAGGGTACGTTCTACGCGCCCAACCCGAAGGGTGACCTGAGCGACGGCTTCGACGAGGTTGCCGCCCGCCGACGCGCGTTCGTGATGGATATGTTCCCGTACCCGTCCGGGACCGGGCTGCACGTCGGCCATCCGCTGGGCTACATCGGCACCGACGTCTATACCCGCTACCTGCGCATGCGCGGGGAGAACGTCCTGTACACGATGGGCTTCGATGCGTTCGGCCTGCCCGCCGAGCAGTACGCAGTGCAGACCGGCCAGCATCCGCGCACGACGACGTACGCCAATATCGCCGAGTTCCGCCGGCAGCTGCGGCGGCTGGGCATGGGCCATGACACGCGGCGCAGCGTCGCCACCACAGACCCCGAGTACTACCGCTGGACGCAATGGATCTTCTGCCGGATCTTCGATTCCTGGTACGACACCGAATGGAACTCGGCGCGACCGATCGCGGAGCTGGTCGCCGAGCTGGACGCCGACGCTCGCCACCCGGCTGCCGGCACCAATCCGTTCGGCAAGCCGTGGTCCGAGCTGACGGAGCTCCAGCGCCGCCAGGTGATCGACAACCACCGGCTGGTCTACCGCGCCGAGGCGATCGTCAACTGGTGCCCCGGGCTCGGTACCGTGCTGGCCGACGAGGAGGTCACCGCCGAGGGGCGCAGCGAGCGGGGCAACTTCCCGGTGTTCCGCAAGCCGCTGGCCCAGTGGCTGATGCGCATCACCGCCTACGCCGACCGGCTGGCCCGCGACCTGGACCTGATCGACTGGCCGGACAACGTCCGGGTCATGCAGCGCAACTGGATCGGTAAGTCGACAGGTGCGCATATCAACTTCGCGACGCCGGCCGGCGAGATCGAGGTGTTCACTACGCGCCCCGACACCGTGTTCGGCGCGACCTACATGGTGCTCGCGCCGGAGCACCCTCTGGTCGACATGCTGAGCGCCGACGCCTGGCCCGACGGCACCAAACCGGCGTGGACCGGCGATGCCGCGACGCCTGCCGATGCGGTCGCCGCCTACCGCAAGGCGATCGCCGGCCGTTCCGAGCTGGAACGCCAGGCCGGGACGGTTAGGGAGAAGACCGGCGTGTTCACCGGTTCGTTCGCCACCAACCCGGCGAACGGCGCGCCGATCCCGGTGTTCATCGCCGACTACGTCCTGATGGGCTACGGCACCGGCGCGATCATGGCCGTCCCGGGCCAGGACGAGCGTGACTGGGAGTTCGCCGAGGTCCTCGAGCTGCCGATCGTACGCACGGTGCAGCCCCCGGAGGCGTTCGACGGCACGGCGTACCTGGGCAATGGACCGGCGATCAACTCCGGCTTCTTGAACGGCAAGGACGTCGCCGAAGCGAAGGCAGCGATCGTCGCCTGGCTGGAGGAGTACGGCCATGGGCGCGCAGCGGTCATTTACCGGCTACGCGATTGGTTGTTCTCCCGCCAGCGGTACTGGGGCGAGCCGTTCCCCATCGTGTACGACGAGCACGGCATGCCCGTCGCGCTGCCGGACTCGATGCTGCCTCTGGAGCTGCCCGACACGAACGACTTCTCGCCCCGCACGTATGCGCCGGACGACGCCGACTCCGAGCCCGAACCGCCGCTGGGCCGATTGACCGACTGGGTGAACGTCACGCTGGATCTGGGCGACGGGCCGAAGCAGTACCGCCGCGAGACGAGCACGATGCCCAACTGGGCCGGCTCCTGCTGGTACGAGCTGCGCTACCTGGACCCGCACAACGATCAGACCCTGGTCGACCCGGAGATCGAGTGGTACTGGATGGGCCCGACCGACGAGCGCCCGGCCGGCGGTGTAGGCCTCTACGTCGGCGGCGTCGAGCACGCGGTCCTGCACCTGCTGTACTCCAGGTTCTGGCACAAGGTGCTGTTCGACCTGGGCTACCTGAGCAGCGCCGAGCCGTACCACCGGCTGATCAACCAGGGCTACCTGCAGCTGCCCGCCTACACGAACGCCCAGGGCAGCTACGTCGAGGCGGCCGAAGTAGAGGAGCGCGACGACGGGTTCTACTACCACGGCGAACGGGTGAGCCGCGAGTTCGGCAAGATCGGCAAGAGCCTGAAGAACGTCATCACCCCCGACGAGTTCATCGCGGGCTACGGCTGTGACACGTTCCGGCTGTTCGAGATGTTCGGCGGCCCGCTGGAGCAGTCGCGGCCTTGGGAAACGAAGGCGATCGCCGGCCCGTATCGGCTGCTGCAGCGTATATGGCGGATGATCGTCGACGAGCAGACTGAAGACGTCCACGTGTCCGACGACGCCGTGCCGGACGAGCTGAACCGCGTGCTGCACAAGACGATTCAGGCGGTACGCGACGGATATGAGTCGCTGCGGTTCAACATCTCCATCGCCCGCATCACCGAGCTGTACAACGCGATCTTCGCCGCGTACCCCGCCGGTGGAGTGCCCCGTGCCGTTGCCGAGCCACTGGTGTTGATGCTGGCGCCGCTGGCCCCGCACATCGCTGAGGAGCTGTGGTCGCGCCTGGGCCACGCCGGATCGCTAGCCTGGGAGCCGTTCCCTGACGCCGATGCGGCGCTGCTCGTCGACGACACGGTCGAGGTTCCGGTGCAGCTGAACGGCAAGGTGCGTGCGGTGATCAGCGTGCCGGCCGACACCGACGACGCCACCTTGGAGTCGGCCGCTCGTGCCGACGCCAAGGTGGTCGCCGCATTGGGCGGTCGCGAGATCCGGCGGACCGTGATCGTGCCGGGACGGCTGGTCAACTTCGTCGTTTGATGGCGTCGCGGGCGCGGCTCAGATTAAGCCGGACGACCAGACCTACGCCGAGGACCTTGAGCGATATCCCCGGCCGGCCGACGAGATTCCGGACTGGTACCCAGGCCGGGGGCTAGGGTCGCTGGCGATGAGCGCTCGCGCGAGGAGCGCTTGCGCGAGGAGCCAGGAGGCACTGTGGGCGTCGCCGTGGTCACCGACTCGACGGCATACCTGCCGCCGGGCGTCGCAGATGAGTACGGGGTGAGCGTCGTCCCGTTGCGGGTGACCATCGGTACGCGCACTGGGAGGGATGGCATCGACGTGTCGCCTGCCGAGGTCACCCGGGCACTGCGCGGACGAGTGCCGGTGACCACGTCACGGCCCGCCCCGGCCGAGTTTGCTGCGGTCTACCGCCGGGTGCTCGACGGCGGCGCCAGCAACATCGTTTCCGTGCATCTGTCCGCCGCGCTTTCCGGGACGTGGGAGTCGGCGGTGCTCGCCGCGCAGGATTTCGGGTACGGCGTGGTAAGGGTGGTCGACTCGCGCTCGACGGTGATGGCGCTTGGCTTCGCCGTGCTGGCCGCGGCTCGCGCCGCCCGGTCGGGCGCGACGGCTGCGGAGGTACAAGATGCCACGGTGTCCACAGTGGACAGTACCCGAACATTCTTCTACGTCGACACGCTCGAGTACCTGCGCCGCGGCGGGCGTATCGGGGCAGGCGCGGCGCTGCTCGCCACGTCGCTGTCGGTGAAGCCGTTGCTGCACGTGCTGGACGGGCACATCGTCCCGCTGGAGAAGGTACGCACGGCATCGAAGGCGATCGCGCGGCTGGTGCAGCTCACCGTCGCTGAGGGGCGCGGCGGCCCCGTCGACTTGGCGGTACATCACCTGGCCGCGCCGAGGCGGGCCGCCGAGGTGGCTGCGCAGCTGCGCGCTGAGATCCCGGAGCTCGGCGAGTTGCACACATCCGAAGTGGGCGCGGTCATCGGGGCGCACATCGGCCCGGGCGTGCTCGGCACTGTGGTCGTGCGCCGATAGGGCGGTCGGACGAGTGCTGGGGCGCGGGGGGAGCGTGCTCGCAGCACCTCCGTGCGGAGCATAGCGGCGCCGCGGCCGGGGGGTCGATTTCTCATCCACAGGCGGGCTGCTCATCCACAACCCCGCGAGATGTTGCCCGCAGCTCGAGGTTCCTCCGTAGCGTCGTCGCGTGCGCGAACGTCGACGGCCGCAGCGCGGTGAGCGAGCCCGGGTAGCACGCAGGGTGCGTGCGCTGCTCGCCGAGCCGGGCGAGGCCGGTGCATTGGCGTTCGTGCCAGATAGAGGGGAGGGAGCCGTGGAACCCGATGGCTGGCTGGCGCCGCGGCGCCCTCCGTCCGCGGCTCCGGGCGCCGAGCAGGTCGAACGCGTCATCTCGTCGGCCGGGCCGCCCGGGCAGCATGCCCTGCCGTCGCAGGGCCTTGCCGGGTGGTGGCTGGAGCGGCACGGCGTTCGAATTGACCCGGGACGACGGTCGGCGGTCGCGATAGGTGTCGCGGCCTTGGCGGCGATCTTGGTGGGCTGGTGGCTGCTGTCCGGGCGACCGCATGCGAGCGCGGCGCCGAGTCCGCCGGCGCTGTCTCTTGCCGCTCCGTCAACGCCGGCGAGCTCACACGCCGCCGTACGGGTGGTGGTCGACGTCGTCGGAAAAGTACGTCGCCCAGGCGTGTACCGACTGCCGGACGGATCACGGGTCGACGACGCGCTAGCGGCCGCAGGTGGCGCCCTGCCCGGTGTTGATCTCAGCCGGTTGAACCTGGCTCGCAAGCTCACCGACGGCGAGCAGGTAGCAGTCGGCGTGCCCGGGGCCACGGCCGCGGTCGGCCCTTCTGGGACAGCGCCCGCGTCTGGCGCGGCATCGGTGTTGATCGACCTCAACACGGCCACGGTTGAGCAGCTGGACACTTTGCCGGGCGTGGGGCCGGTTCTGGCCCAGCGCATCGTCGACTGGCGCACCGAGCACGGCCGCTTCGACTCGGTCGACCAGCTGCAGGAGGTGAGCGGTATCGGGCCGAGCCGGCTCGCGGACTTGCGGTCACTGGTGACTGTGTGACCGTGCTGCCGGCCGGCACGGGTGCGCGACACTAGTGTCGTCGGCTCGGCGTGCCACGATGAGCGCGTGGCAGTTACGGCGCTCGACGACATCACCTTCGACGGCACGATTCCCGGGGTCGTGCTGCTCATCGGCGACGATGAGTTCCTCGCCGCTCGTGCCGTGGAGCAGGTCACTGCCGCCGCCCGACGCGCCGATCCCGACATCGACCTGGTTGAACGGACTGGCCCGGATGTCGGCGCCGCCGAGCTAGCCGAGATGGTCAGCCCGTCACTGTTCGGGGGACGCCGCCTCGTCGTGATCATGGATGTGCAGGACCTCCGGGCGGCGGTCGTCGAACCGCTCGTGGGTGTCATCCGCAGCGCAGCCGACGATCTCTGTCTGGCGCTGCAGCACACCGGCGGCGCGAGGGGCAAGGCGGTACTCGCGGCGGCTCGTGGCGTAAAGGCGACCGAGATCTCGTGTGCACGGCTCACCAGAGCGGATGAGCGCCTGGCCTTCGTACGCAGCGAGGTGCGCAGGGCTGGCGGCTCGATCACGCCCGAGGCGGTGGCGTTGCTGCTCGACGCTGTCGGCAGCGACCTGCGTGAGCTGTCGACCGCGGCGGTTCAGCTGGTCGGCGACTCGGGCGGACGCATCGATGCCGACAGCGTTACCGCGTACCACCGCGGCAGAGCCGAGGTTTCCGGCTTCGCCGTGGCCGACCGGGCCGTACTCGGTGATATGGCAGGCGCGCTGGAGACCCTGCGCTGGGCGCTGTCGATCGGCGTGCCGCACGTCGTGATCGCCGATGCACTGGCCGACGGGGTCCGCACCGTCGCTCGGGTGACGGCCGCGGGCCGGGGCAACCCGTACCAGCTCGCCCAGCGGCTGGCCATGCCGCCATGGAAGGTAAAGCGGGCGCTGAGCCAGGCACGTGGCTGGAGCGAGCCCGGCCTCCGGCACGCGCTCGAGGTGGTCGCAGAGCTGAACGCTGACGTCAAAGGCGTAGCGGTCGATCCTGGATACGCGTTGGAGCGCGCGATCGTGCGGCTGCGGGAGGGCCGAGTCGCGGACACGTACCGCGGATAGCGCCGGGAACGACGTCGCCGCCGGGGTGCGTTGCGTCCACGCCCGGCGCGGGAGTTACCGGCTGTGTGACACCGGTTGGGTGACTCCGGCTGTGTGACTACAGGGTGTTGGCGCGGTGCGCCATTGCCGACTTCTTGTTGGCGGCCTGGTTGGCGTGGATGACGCCCTTGCCGACCGCCTTGTCGAGCTGCCGCGCGGCGTGGCGCATCGCCGTCTGGGCTGTCTCCTGGTCGCCAGCATCGGCGGCCTCGCGGAAGCGGCGGATCGCCGTCCTGAGCGACGACTTGACGCTCTTGTTGCGCAGCCGCGCCTTCTCGTTCGTCCGGATCCGCTTGATCTGGGACTTGATGTTCGCCACGAAGGAAGCCTCAAATTGTCAGGTACGGTTTGGGCCATCCGCAGGCGTCGCCTACAAGGCGACGTCCGTACGCCGGCGGCGTCCGGACAGCCATCTCAGCCTACCAAGGCCGTGAGAGAGCACCCAAATCCAGGCGCGCGCCGTCAACCGCTCGGCCGCGGCGACCGACGTCAACTGCCGCGGACCGTGACGAGCTCGAACTTGGTGTACAGGTAGGTGCGCACACCGTCTTCGCTGCTCGCCAGCTCCGTTATCGGGACGTCATCGCCACTGTCAGCGGAGACGGCGAGCGCAACGCCGTTGGCGAAGTACACGTTCGAGTCGACCGGGGCGATGTCGGTGAGCTGCACGACGACATATCGCGCCGCCAGTGACTTGACGAGCGCGCGCACGTCGGGCGGCGCGTCGTGCAGCGTGGAGGGTGACGGGTACACAGCGAGTACCTGCTGCCAATCGTCGTCGCCGCCGGGGGATGTGTTGACCAGGTCGCCGGCGCGTAGATCGGCGGCCGCCACCCGGTATTCGACAATGGCGCGCTGATCGGTCATGCCCGGGCTCGCTTCGGTGCCGGAATCCCCGGGATGCGCGGGGCGATGGCCGGTACATCGGTTCTCATGCGGCCATCTTGTCGGACGCACCGGTCGGGACCGTACCCGGGCGGTACCTCAGCGCGACTTGCCTACCTGCGGTGTTCAGCCGCGCCGGCCAGTCGCTGGAGATTCACCTCATCCAGGTGCTGCTCGGTGACGACCGGCGGCTGTTCGACGCACCCGCGTCTCATCACGTCGAACTCATGCCGGTCCGATGCATGCAGGCGCGTGACGCGACGCACCTGCCATACCGCCTATGCCGCGTCCACGGCTCTCCGCGGACCGGCCGGGACTGATCAGGAGTTCGCGACGGTGAACCGCTGCCGCTTGTGCGCCGGCCGCTCGATCTCGTCGACGAGCGCGACCGCGTAGTCCTCGAACGTGATCGAGTCGCCGACCGGCTCGTCCAGCCCGGACGCATAGGTGCCGGTGCGCTCTCCAGGACCGATCTCGGGCGCAGGGCAGAGGCACGTCCAGTCCAGCTCTGGTCCGGCCGAACGCAGCGCGTCGAAGGCCTGTGCCCCGGCGAGCGACTCCGCCTTGTACACCTCGGGAAAGTCCGGCGTGTCGACCAGGCGCACACCGGGCGCGGCGAACAGGCTGCCGGCGCCCCCGACCACGATCAGGCGAGTCCCGCCGACCGCGGACATCAGGCCACGGACGACCCCCTCGAACGCGAACGGGTCCTCGCCCGGCACGCGGCTGGGGCCGAGCGCAGAGACGACCACGTCGTGCGACGCGGCGATCTCGCGCACCGCGGCCAGATCGGTGGCATCGCCGACGGTCAGGCCCGGACCGCCGCGCCGGCTCAGCCCGGTGACCTCGTGCCCGCGACGGGTCGCCTCAGCGACGATCCGTGATCCCACCTGCCCACTCGCTCCGTAGACGGCGATTTTCATGAGCCAGAACATAGCCCGTTTGGGAGCGCGCCACCCGGTCGGGCTGACGCGGCGTGCAACCATGGGGGCGATCCGCAACCACCGAGTGAAAGCCGCCTGTGACCCAGACTGCCGCCGGCCGGACCAACCCGGCACGCATTCGCAACTTCTGCATCATCGCCCACATCGACCACGGCAAGTCGACGCTGGCCGACCGCATGCTGCAGTTGACCGGCGTGGTCGATGCGCGGCAGATGCGCGCCCAGTATCTCGACCGGATGGACATCGAACGCGAGCGCGGCATCACGATCAAGGCGCAGAACGTGCGCATGCCGTGGCGGGACTACATCCTGCACATGATCGACACGCCCGGGCACGTCGACTTCACCTACGAGGTGTCGCGCAGCCTCGCCGCATGCGAAGGCGCGGTGCTGCTCGTAGACGCGGCGCAAGGGATCGAGGCGCAGACGCTGGCCAACCTGTATCTGGCCCTTGAGAACGACCTGCACATCATCCCGGTGCTCAACAAGATCGACCTACCGGCCGCACAGCCGGACGCGTACGCAGCTGAGCTGGCGCACATCATCGGTTGCGACGCCGACGACGTCCTGCGGGTGAGCGCGAAGACCGGGGAGGGCGTCCCGGAGTTGCTCGACGTCATCTGCCGTGATGTGCCGGCGCCGACTGGCGACGCCGACGCGGCGCCGCGCGCACTGATCTTCGACTCGGTCTACGACATCTACCGTGGCGTCATCACCTACATCCGCGTCATGGACGGGTACATCTCGCCGCGCGAGCGGATCAGGATGATGTCGACGGGAGCCACGCACGAGCTGCTCGAAGTAGGCGTGATCTCTCCCGAGCCGAAACCGACGAGCGGCCTGGGCGTCGGGGAGGTCGGCTACCTCATCACCGGCGTGAAGGACGTGAGGCAGTCCCGCGTCGGCGACACGGTCACGGACGCGGCCAAGCCGGCGCAGCGATCGCTCGGCGGGTATCGCGATCCGAAGCCGATGGTGTACTCCGGCTTGTACCCGCTGGACGGCTCGGACTACCCGCTGTTGCGCGACGCGCTCGACCGGCTGCGCCTCAACGACGCCGCGCTGGTCTACGACCCCGAGTCGAGCGCGGCGCTGGGGTTCGGGTTCCGCTGCGGCTTCCTCGGCCTGCTGCACCTGGAGATCACCCGTGACCGCCTCGAGAGGGAGTTCGACCTCGACCTGATCTCGACCGCGCCGAACGTCGTGTACCGGGTTGTGCTCGAGGACGGTACCGAGCACGTCGTCACCAACCCGTCCGACTGGCCGACCGGCAAGAAGATCGCGGAGGTGCACGAACCGATCGTCAACGCCATGATCATCGCGCCGAGCGAGTACATCGGCGCGATCATGGAGCTGTGCCAGTCGCGGCGCGGCACGCTCAAGGGCATGGACTACCTGTCCGAGACACGCGTGGAATTGCGCTACACGCTGCCCCTGGCCGAGATCATCTTCGACTTCTTCGACGCGTTGAAGTCCCGTACCCGTGGGTATGCCAGCCTCGACTACGAGGCGGCCGGAGAGCAGGTCGCGGACCTCGTCAAGGTGGACATCCTGCTGCAGGGCGAGACGGTCGATGCGTTCAGTGCCATCGTCCACAAGGACAAGGCTTACGGCTACGGCACGGCGATGACCGCCAAACTGCGCGAGTTAATACCCCGGCAGCAGTTCGAGGTGCCGATTCAGGCGGCTGTCGGCTCCCGGGTGATCGCCCGCGAGAACATCCGCGCACTGCGCAAGGACGTGCTGGCCAAGTGCTACGGCGGCGACATCACCCGCAAGCGCAAGCTGCTGGAAAGGCAGAAGGAAGGCAAGAGGCGGATGAAGGTCGTGGGTCGCGTCGAGGTGCCGCAGGAGGCGTTCATCGCGGCGTTGTCCACTGGCGACGCACCCGACAAGCGATGATCGCGGAGCCTGCGCCGATATCGGTCAGTCGCGGCTATTGACATGATTGAAGGGCAGAAGTAACAATCCGGGCGCCTTCCGTCGACATCGAGGGCACAGCCGTGCGCTGAGCCGTGAGGCTCGTTCGAGCGCTGGTTGTGACGTAGGGTAATCGCATGTGAGCGGTGCCGCCGGTCGACGTGTGCCCATGGTTGTGGGC
>JBKOXO010000096.1:0-10103 GCA_046744105.1 Actinomycetota bacterium | reverse complement strand
GATCCTCGAAAGAAATCGCCGAGGCGGCGTCGGATCGGGGCAGAGACGTTCGTAGAAGGGGTGAGAGGCCACCCGAACGGTGGTCCGGTCGAACCGAATGACGACCAGCCACGATCAACCGCGCTCGAGGAGAATGACGTGACCGCCAGCTACACCTTCGACGTCTTCTCCAGCCTCGACGGCTACGGCTCCCACAGCGGCAACTGGGGCGGCTACTGGGGTAAGCAAGGCCCCGAGTTGCTCGAGCACCGCCTTGCTTTGTACCGCACGGAGCAGCGGATGGTCTTCGGAGCCAACACCTATCGGCAATTCGTGCAGCTGCTGCTCTCGAGCACCGAGGACTCCCGCGTGGGAGACCCATGGGTCACCCGAATGCGGAGCATGCCGGCAATGGTGGTGTCGACGACGCTGGAAGAACCCCTCAACTGGCCGAACGCGACCCTCGTGCGCGGTGACGCCGTCGACGTCATCGCGCGGCTCAAGGAGGAGTCCGACGTGCCGCTGCGCTCGCACGGCAGCCTGTCGTTGAACCGGGCCCTGATGGCCGCCGGCCTGGTCGATCGCGTACAGGTGACGCTCTTCCCAGTCATCACCGGTCAGACCGGGCAGGACCCGATCTTCCAGGGTGCGGCCGACTTCGACCTGGAGCTGGTCGAAAGCCGGACGCTCGACGGTCACATCCAAGAACTCGTCTACCGACCCACCCTCCATTGAGCCCTGACGCAGACGACCTTGTGGTGAGTCAAGCGTCTTGCAGGGCTTGATCTTCGTTGCTGGCCCATCGAGCCCGTGAACTGGGGCCGGTCCAAACCGCGATCGGCCGAGTCGGGTTCACCAGGCGCCAATAACTGGCCGCGCCGCGTGGTGGCCGCCACTGGGTGCCGGTCGTTGACGCCCGTGGGCGCACGCCTGTCGCGGAGCTCGGCTCTACGGCAGTCCATCGGACGTGATCCGCCTGACGTGCTGTCGGCCGCCGATTTGCTGGTTGTGCAAGCTAAGCGGTGACACCGTCCGGCGAGGATTATCGGCTTGTGCCCCGCGAGCCGGGAAGCGGGCACCGACGCTGCGGGTACCGCCGCCATCCCTCGCCAGCTCACCGCGACGACCCACATCACCGGCGACCCCAGCGAACACTTGGGCCCGCCCGGTCGTGTTGTCCTGCTCGGCGCTCAGGCCGACGTTTGAGCGAACTCGCTCAGCCCGGCGCGGCTGCATCGGTTCGTGGCGGTCGTCGCGAGAATGTCTTCGTACACGCCGATCTTGAACTTGATGAGGTCCAGGCAGCGGTCGAGTTGTCCTTGTTGCGCGTGGATGCGCTGCTCGTGCTGGCGCAGCAACTCCAGCCGCTCCGGCTCGTTGCCGTCGCCGGCCCGCACCAGCTCGGTGTAGCGGCGGATGGCGGGCAGTGGCATGCCGGCGCCGCGCAGGACGGTGCACAGGGTTAGCCAGTCGACATCGTCCTGGGTGTACACCCGTCGCCCGCCGGCCGCCCGACGCACCGGCTGGGCCAGGATCTCCTCCCGCTCGTAGAAGCGAAGCGTGTGCACGCTGAGCCCGGTGCGCGCGGCGACCTGCCCGATGCTCAGCTGTTCCGGCTGGTCAACCATGCCGCCACCCTAACGACTTGATCTAGAGGCGACTCTAGGTTTTAGCGTCGCGCGCATGACACTTGCCTATCGACCACTCGGCGGCACCGGCATCGAGGTCAGCAGCTACTGCCTCGGCGCGATGATGTTCGGCTCCGAGGGCAACCGTGACCACGACGAGTGCATCGGAATGATCCATACCGCCCTGGACGCGGGCGTCAACTTCATCGACACCGCCGACGCCTACGGCGCCCCGGACGGCTCGTCCGAGGTGATCGTCGGCGCCGCCCTGCAGGGACGGCGCGACGACGTGGTGCTGGCCACGAAGGTGCACTTCCCCATGGCCGAGCAGCCCAACCGCAGCGGCAACTCCCGGCTGTGGATCACCCGCGCGGTGGAGGACAGCCTGCGCCGTCTGCGCACCGACTGGATCGACCTCTACCAGGTGCACCGCCCGGATCCCACGACCGACGTCGAGGAAACCCTGTCGGTGCTGAACGACCTGGTCCACCAGGGCAAGATCCGCGCGTTCGGCTGTTCGACGTTCCCGCCGGAGGACATCATCGAGGCGCATGCGGTCGCCAACGAGCGCGGGCTGCTGCGCTTTCGCACCGAGCAGCCCCCGTACTCGATCCTGACCCGCGGCATCGAACGATCGGTGCTGCCGCTATGCCAGCGCTACCGGATGGGCGTGCTGACCTGGAGCCCGCTCGGCTGGGGCTTCCTGACCGGCCGCATCCGCCGAGGTGCACCGATCGACCTGACCACCGGGCGGGCCCGCCACGACCCCACTCGCTTCGACCCGCAGCTGCCCGAGAACCAGCACAAGCTGGACGTCGTCGAGGACCTGCTCGCTCTCGCCGGCGACCTGGGCTGCACGTTGCCGCAACTGGCCGTCGCGTTCCCGCTCGTGCACCCAGCGGTCACCTCCGTCATCCTCGGCCCGCGCACCCCGCAGCAACTCGACGACCTGCTCGCCGGCAGCAAGGTCGAACTGGACGACGCAACGCTGGATCGGATCGACGAGATCGTGCCCCCCGGCACGAACCTGATCGATGTCACCTGGAAGCCGCCCGCCCTGACCGACACGTCGGTCCGCCGCCGGCGGCTGGGTGATCGCTCGGCAACGCATTAGCTAAGCCTCGATGTGTGTCCGCGAAATCGGAGCGACAGGCTGCACGAGAGCCGTGGGCGTATCACGAGGGCCGCTTGGCTGAGCTCATCGAGCATGCGGGCCGAGCAATCGACAGCTTCCGTGCGGGCGAGCTCGACGCGTTTGCTGCCGACCCGAGTCCTCTACCAGCACTCGCGTTCTGCCAAGGAACTCTGGAAGTTCTGCAACCTGACCGATGTCGACATGACTGCGTAGGCCGTCCTTGATCTCCCCCGATCGACTGGTGGGAACGCGGAGCCCTCAAACGGCCTTGATTCAGACGCGCGCGCTGGCCGGGCTGCTGATCGCTCTGGCCGTACTAACCGCCGTTACGGACGCGCGCACGCACGTCATCTGGTTCAAGTTCTGCCCCATCTTGCTCAGCGGATCCGCGGCGCTACTGCTCATCGCCAGCACCGTGTAGCGCCCAACCCACTCGTTGCCGTCCCGGCCGCCGTGGCGCTCAGTGCTGCTGGGTCCATGGCATGGTGCCGATGATGTTGGCGACGATGAGGGTGTGGTTGGTGGGGTCCCAGGCCAGGGTGGTGTCGGCTTGGGCGAGTGCGGCCAGAGCGGTCATGGTCGCGGGGCTCATCTGTAGCACGTGGTGTTCGTCGTCGTCGGTGATGATCATGATCTCGAACCGCCCGTCCGGCAGGTCGTAGTTAGGTTGCCAGTTGGCGTTGAGGTTGGTGACGCGACGGGTCTGTTGGCTGGCTCCCGGCATGGCTAATCCCCTTGGGTCACGCGGCGCGCTGCGCAGCGGGAGTGATGGCCGCAGCGAGTGCGGTGAGGGCGTCGTTGACGATGCGGTAGTAGGCCCACTTGCCGCGTTGTTCGCGGGTGATCAGTGAAAGCAGTCGGACCCGGGTGGCGTCGGCGAGAGCCTTGAACGTGTGGCTGAGCTGCTCGGCGTCCTCGGCGGTGATCACCTCACCGGTGAGGGGTGCGCAGCCGACCGCGAATTGGGTGGTGACGATCGGCAGCTGCATGGTAGGCATGCATCCAGTCTGTCACATCGTATTGACATCCGTCGATGTATCGGTCACTATCGATGTATCGAGCCTTGTCGATGGGAGAGTGTTGATGACGGATCTTGACCTGCGCGAGCAGGTACGCGAGCGCTACGCAGCCGCTGCGGTTCGGGTGAGCGCGGGCGGGACGAACAGCGACGTCCTCGCCGTCGAGGAGGGCTGCTGCGGGCCGAGCACGGCGTCGGAAGCCGACAGTTGCTGTTCGTCATGTGGGCCGGGCGCAACGGCGTCCGAGGTGGACGAGCAGTTCGGCGCCGCCCTGTATAGCGCGGACGAGCAAAGCGAGCTCCCGCCGGAGGCGCTGGCCGCGAGCCTGGGCTGCGGGAATCCGCTGGCGGTGGCCGAGCTGCGCGCCGGCGAGCGGGTGCTCGATCTCGGCTCGGGCGGAGGCATTGACGTGCTGCTGTCCGCACGGCGAGTGGGTGAGACGGGCTTTGCCTACGGGGTGGACATGACCGACGAGATGCTTGCGCTCGCCCGGGCCAACGCCGCAAAGGCGGGCGTCACGAACGTCGAGTTCGTGAAGGGCACAATCGAGAACGTGCCCCTGCCCGATGGGGCGGTGGACGTGGTGATCTCCAACTGCGTGATCAACCTGTCAGTCGACAAGCCCAAGGTCCTCGCGGAGATGTTCCGCGTTCTCGCCCCGGGAGGGCGCATCGGTATATCCGACGTCGTCGCCGAGGATCATTTGAGTCCGGCGGATCGGGCCGAGCGGGGCTCCTACGTGGGCTGCATCGCCGGTGCCCTGTCGCGCACCGAGTACCTCGACGGCCTCGCGGCCGTCGGCTTTATCGACGCCGAGGTGGGGTACACCCAAGCCGCCGCAGAAGGTATGCACGCCGCCGTCATCCGCGCGGTCAAGCCGGCCGACGCAGCGTCATGAAGTGGCTACGGTTCGTCCGCCCCGGTCCGGCGCAGTCCGCGACGTGCTTCTGCGATGCCTGCGCGATGGTGACCCATTGCGACGCGGGTCGGCGTGTAGCCGCGGTCCGCGACGACGCGCTGACCCGCGCGCTGCTGCACCGGTAAGTGCTCGAGCTGGCCTCTAAGTGCCGACGCGGACACCGAGTTCGTTGAGCAAGTGCAGTACGCGGCGTTCGATCTCCTCGCGGATGGGACGCACGTCGGTGACCTCGAGGCCGGCAGGGTCGTCGAGCGTCCATTCCTCGTAACGCTTACCGGGAAAGACCGGGCAGGCGTCCCCGCAACCCATGGTGATCACGACGTCGGCAGCTCGGACCACCTCGTCGGTCCACGGCTTGGGGTATTCGGCGGAGATGTCGATGCCGCGCTCGGCCATGGCGGCGATGGCGGCGGGGTTGACCTGCTCGCCGGGCTCAGACCCGCCAGACCAGGCGATCGCGCGGCCACCGGCGTGGTGGGTGAAGAACCCCATGGCCATCTGGGAGCGGCCGGCGTTGTGCACGCACAAGAACAGTACGGTCGGTTTCCCGTCATGCGACAAGCCTTCGATTTTCGCCAGCGCTTGCAGGCGTTGCCGGGCGAAGCGTTCGGCTAGTAGGGGCAGGAAGTTGGCGACGGTGGCCCGGCCGGCGAACTCGTCGTAGGAGGAGTGCAGGAACCGCTCGATGGTCTCGGCATTGAAGGTGCCCTCGAAGTTCCGTGTGAGGCGGGTGGCGGCATGGGTGAGGGCGACCTGTTGGTCGAGGGTGATGTCGCGGCGGTAGGTCTCCGTCATTGCCGCTCCCTTCTCGGGTGGGACGTTTCAGGACGCGGGGCGCAGGCGCGGGGCCAGATCAGCCACTCGTCGGGTCAACTCGTCGTAGGCGGCATCGAAGGCGGCCGGGGTGCCGGCGCGAGCCGGGTCGGGCACCGACCAGTGCAGATCGGCACGCTGGCCGAGTTCTTCGTGGGCAAGGTCGCACACGGTGATGACCAGGTCGCCCGCCTCGGCGACGCCCTCGATCGCCCGCGGACGCAGCCGGCGTAGTGGCAGGTGGTGGCGTTCGGCGGCGGCGATCGCGCCGGGGTCGATTCGCTTCGCCGGCTGCGTGCCGGCCGACGCGGCCGGGACCAGGCTGGCGTGCCGCCACAGGGCGGCGGCCAGCTGGGAGCGGGCTGAGTTGGCCGTACACACGAACACCACCCGCTCGGTGCGGCGCACCGCGGGCAGGGCTAGTTCGTCGAGGGTGGCCGGGACGAGGCGCACGTAGGAGCGGCGCTTATCGCCTTCCGACCGCGTTCTAGCGATGAAGCCTTCGCCTTGCAGGACACGTAGGTGATGGGCGAGCAGGTTGGACGGCATGCCCAGCATGCCCGCCAGCTCGGACGGGGAGGCGTCGCCTACAGAGAGCGTGTCGACGATGCGCAGCCGCCCGGGATCGGACAGCGCGGCGTGCAGCGCGGCCCGCCGCTCCACCAGGGAGTTTACCTCAAAGTTCATTGCCTCAATATTGACTGAACTAGATGCGGTCGGTCAAGATGGCGGCGTGAATGACACCCCACCGGAGACGCGGCGGCTGCTCGCCGAGTTCCTCGGCACCGGTCTGCTCGTCACCGTCGTGGTCGGCTCGGGCATCGCCGCCCAGCAACTTTCCCCCCACGACGTGGGCCTGCAATTGCTGCAGAACAGCACCGCGACCGTGTTCGGGCTGGCGGTGCTGATCCTGCTGTTCGGCCCCATCTCGGGAGCGCACTTCAACCCGGTCGTCTCGCTAGCGGACTGGTATCTCGGCCGCCGCACCCGCAGCGGGCTCAGCCTCACCGAAGTCGGCGCCTACACCGTGGCGCAATGCGCCGGCGGCATCGGCGGCGCAGTGCTGGCCAACCTCATGTTCGACGTCGGCCAACACCTGTCGACCAAACACCGGGCAACGGCTGGACACCTGGTCGGCGAACTCGTTGCCACGGCCGGGCTGATCGCACTCATCTTCGCCCTGGCCCGCACCCGCCGCGGCGCCCTGGCCGCGCCCGCCGTCGGCGCCTACATCGGCGCCGCGTACTGGTTCACCAGCTCCACCTCATTCGCCAATCCCGCGGTCACGCTGGGGCGGATGTTCACCAACACCTTCGCCGGCATCGCCCCGTCCTCCGCACCCGGCTTCATCGGGCTGCAACTGCTCGGCGCCGCCGTCGGTGTCGGCATCGTGTTGGCCCTCTATCCGGACGCCGGCCAGCGCGGCGGCGACGTCGTCATCCCCCACGCCAACCTCGACGCCAATACGCGGCGCCCGAATGTGGAGGCCACCCGCTAATGCAGCTGGCGCCAGCCAGATGGACTTCGAACTAGTGTTCGACTAGCGTGAGTCGACATGATGCTTGTCGGCCTCAACCGGGCATCCCTACCAGACGCACCTTCGGATGCTCGGTGACGGTTACGAGGGCCGGCAGTGGGCGTTGATCACCTGGCAGCAGCGGGTCTCGATCGGTGGGCGCAGAGTGTTCGTCCTCACATACCCCCAGTGGGTACTTGCGTGATCAGCGTCTGACCATGTAGGTCTAGCTATATACCCCCTCAGGGTATTGGAGAGGCGACGACACGTCGCCGCTCAGCGCGGCGGAAGGACCCGCACGATGAATCAGATGCATGCTGCCACCCGGCCAGCATCCCAGCCGAGCCTGACTCGGCTCGCCGTCTCGGCCACCCTGCATTGCCTGACCGGCTGCGCGATCGGTGAGATCCTCGGCATGGTGCTCGCCACCTGGTGGGGCTGGTCAAACGCGCCGAGCATCGTCCTCGCCGTGGCGCTCGCGTTCCTGTTCGGCTACTCGCTGACCATGGCGCCGATGCTGCGCGCGGGGCTGCCGCTGCGCCGCGCCATCGGCGTCGCGCTCGCGGCGGATACGTTGTCCATCCTCACCATGGAGGTCGTCGACAACGCCTTTGTGCTTGCCGTGCCGGGCGCCATGGATGCTGGCCTCGCCGACGGGTTGTTCTGGAGCAGCCTAGCTGCGTCCCTAGTGGTGGCGTTTGCCGCGACCGTGCCGGTGAACCGGACGCTCATCGCGCGCGGCAAGGGCCACGCCGTAGTGCACCAGTACCACGATCACTGACGTGCGCAGGGGGCCTGACAGCGGGTCACGTCAGGAGGGCGTGACCCGCTGCAGGGTCACCAGTAGAGCCGGTATCAGCCCGCGGGTGGGGTGAAGTGGAGGACGTCGATGCCGGTGCTGTACTGCGCGGCGTAGACGAGTCCGTCGTGCACGGCTGGGGTGGCTGCCTCGCTGCCGTCGGGGACGAAGTAGCCGACCTGCACGGGGTTGCGCGGGTCGGAGACGTCGATGAAGCGGGTGCCCTGCCCGTAGAACGCCTCGACGATGATGTTGCCGTCACCGACCCCGGGGAGCGGTTCAAGCCAGTGTGCCGAGCCTCTGGCAGGTGGCGTTGAAGTCCTCGTCGGTGACGAACAGCAGGTCGCCGGGCGGGAATCCGCCGAGGGAGCGCAGCGGCCGGTAGGAATTGTGGTCGAAGATGTCGTCCGGGTTGTTCGGGCTGATGATCTTGCCGCCGGCGTAGGGCACGGGATCGAACGGACTCGCCTGGCGCACCGTGCCCGCGACCGGGTCGAAGTGTGTGCCGGAGGTCCAGTAGCCGCGGACGCCGCCGCGGCCGGATGTCCAGGCGATGCCGGCTGCGTCGACATCGGTGTCGTGCCCGTAGTCGGTGACACCGTCGTTGCGGCCCAGGTCGACCGGGGTCGAGTAGGTGAACGGCCTCTGCGGGTTGGTGGTGTTGGTGACCCACACCGGGATGCCGTTCCAGTCCGGCGGGAACGGGCCGCTGGCGCTGCGGAACGGACCGCCGGCCCAGATGTAGCGGCAGTTGTCGATGCACTGGATGGTGTGCCCGGCACCTTCGGGCTGGAACGCGATCAGCCGCAACTGCGCCGGGTTGTGCGCGTGGATGATGTCGATGCCGGCGGTGCCGACCAGTGCTCGCCTTCCCAGAACCCACGCGAGACGTCATCGCCAGGCAGCGCAAGCGCACTCGCCGGCAGCTCACCGATCAGCGTGGGATGAGCGGGATCGGCCAGCGACCAGGCCCGCAGCCCGAACGGACCGTCTCCGAACATCACGTCGCTGTTCGCGGCACTGGCATAGCGAAGGAACGCCACCCCGGTCACCGAGCTCGGTGTCGACACGTGGTCCAGCCATTCGACGTTCTGGGACGCGGCCGGCGCTGCAGGCGCAGCCCCCGCGGTGCCCCCCGCGGCCAGGGCGGACGCTCCGAGTGCGACCGCCGCCAATACCGCTTTCAGCATCCGATGTCGTCCCATACGAGATTACCTCTTAAATGTGGGACAGGACTAAATACCTCTTTTCATCACCGAACGAACGCCTCGCCGCTAATGCTGTCAAGACGCCCGGCAACATGCTGCACGTGATCGATTACCGACCGAGCAGGCCGACCTGCGGCTCAGGTGCCGGTCAGGTCGCGGCGTGCGAATGTGACCGCACCGATGGTGGCGACGCCGATCCCGATGGCGACGAGGAAGGCCAGGCTGTCTCATCGCACACTCGCGGCCGGTGCGCGGGCGATGTGGTGGCAACGAGGTGTCCAGCAGCCACCGGTCGGCTGCGAGGCTGGCGCCGATGACCTCGATCGGAACGACCAGGGGACGATGCCGTACGCGACAACCGCGGCGAGGCGGGGCATTAGTGCGTGGACCAGGGTGCCGGTGCCGAGCACCGCGATGCCGGCCGGTACGGCGTTGACGCCGGCTGCGAGCAGGGTCGCCAAGCCGATGGTGGCGCCGGTGCTCACCGCACCGATCCACGTGACCAGTCCGGTCAGGAGGCCTATTCCGCAACCTCAAGAACCACTACGCCAACGGTATGTTTGCCGAACTCGACGTCATGTGACGCCTGTGATGCCGGTTCGATGGGCCTTACGGGTGGCGGTGCCCTGCAACATGGTGCGGGTGAGCACCCAGCGGGGCAGCTCAGCGAACTGCTCGACCTCGTCGAAGGTGAACCCGGCGCGCTCGATCGCCGCGCGGGTGTCTCGGTTGGGATGACATCCGGCGCCAAAGTGCGACCACACTCGCTCCCATCGGTCCTGCCGGCGGGCGAGCTTGCCGCGGCCGCGGACATGTTCGAGCACGACGAGTTCGCCGCCGAGTTTGAGCAGGCGGCGTGCTTCGGCCAGGGCTGCGGCCGGATCGGGGATCGTGCACAGGGCAAGGGTGAACACCACCGCGTCGAAGGTGCAGTCGGCGAAGGGCAGTGATTCGGCGGTGGCGTCGCAGACCTCGACGGGCACGGTCACCTGCTGCGCCTTGCGCTGGAGTCTGGCGCGCATCGGCGCGCTCGGCTCGACCGCCACGACCCGGGTCGCCTTTTCGAAGTAGGGCAGATTCACTCCGG
>JBKOXO010000210.1:0-7433 GCA_046744105.1 Actinomycetota bacterium | reverse complement strand
ATCCAGTGCAGCGGCCGCGACCGCCCCGCGGTAGGTATCGACACTGATCACAATGCCCTCGGCGGCGAGCGCCTTGATCACCGGCAACACCCGAGCCGTCTCCACGGACGCCGCCACCCGCTCCGCGCCGGGTCGGGTGGACTCGCCGCCCACATCGATCAGGTCGGCGCCCTCGCCACGCATCCGGATGGCGTGGGCCACGGCGTCGTCCGGCGTCACATACCGGCCACCGTCTGAGAAGGAGTCCGGCGTGACGTTCAGCACACCCATCACGGCGATGCGATCCGAGCGCCGCGGGAGGATCATCAGCGCCCTCCCTCATCGCCCGAGAATAAGGCCCAGCGCCTCGGCGCGGCTGCGTGGATCGCCCTTGAAGATGCCACGCACGGCGGAGGTCACCGTCGTCGATCCAGGCTTGCGCACGCCGCGCATTGCCATGCACAGGTGCTCGGCCTCGACGACCACTACAACACCCTGCGGTTCGAGGCGCCGCATGATCGCGTCGGCCACCTGCGAGGTCAGCCGCTCCTGCACCTGCGGGCGCTTGGCGTACAGATCGACCAGGCGGGCCAGCTTCGACAATCCGGTGATCCGCCCGTCCTCACCCGGGATGTAGCCCACCGCAGCACTACCGTGCCAGGGCACGAGGTGGTGCTCGCAGATCGAGTACAGCGGGATGTCTTTGACGAGAACGAGTTCGTCATGATTCTCGTCGAACGTCGTCTCCAGCACGGCGTCCGGATCGGGCACAGAAAGCCCCGCGAATATTTCGGCGTAGGCACTCGCCACCCGCGCCGGTGTGCGCTTGAGCCCGTCCCGGTCCGGATCCTCGCCGATGGCGACCAGCAGTTCACGGACTGCCGCCTCGGCGCGCGCCAGGTCTACACCGGTGCCAGGGTCACTCACGGGTGTGGTCGGATCCCGGGGGCTGCAGCCGCTCGGGGTAGTTGGGGTACCCGGAGGGCGGCGGCGGCGCGACCGGCGGCAAGAGCGTGGTGGGCTGGTCGCCATAGGGCGGCTGTCTCACAGGATCGCTGTACGAGTGGCGCGAGCCGTACGTCTGCGTGGGACCGTAGCCCTGGTTCGATCCGGCCTGGTCGGGCGCGGGCGCCTGGTTCGACTGTCCGACCGGGGCGCCGCCCGACACCCGCCCGTTCGACCTCGCACCGGGCGGGATTTCGATCGGCGGGCGGTCGCTCGGAGTGCGCTTGCCGAACCCGGTGAACGTGTTGTGCGGCGGCCGCTTGCGTACCGGCGCGAGGATGCGCTCGAGGTCGTCCTTGTTTAGGGTCTCTTTCTCGACCAGTTCGAGCACCATCTGGTCCAGCGTGTCCCGGTACTGGACGAGGATCTCCCAGGCCTCGTCGTGCGCCGCCTCGATCAGGTCGCGCATCTCGGAGTCGATGTCGGCGGCGATGTCTTCGGAGTAGTCGCGCGTGTGGCCGTAGTCGCGGCCAAGGAACGGCTCGGACTCGTTCACCCCGTACTTCACCGCGCCGAGCTTGGAGCTCATGCCGTACTCGGTGACCATCGCGCGGGCAAGCTTCGTGGCCTTTTCGATGTCGTCGGACGCGCCGGTGGTCGGCTCATGGAAGACGAGCTCCTCCGCGGCCCGTCCGCCCAGGGCGTAGACCAACTGGTCGAGAATCTCGGAGCGGGTCTGCGTGTAACGGTCCTCGACGGGCAGCACGAGCGTGTGCCCGAGAGAGCGCCCGCGCGGCAGGATCGTCACCTTGTGGACGGGGTCGAGGTTCGGCATAGCCCATGCGGTGAGCGCGTGTCCCGACTCGTGGTAGGCGGTGACCTTCTTTTCCTTGTCGCTCATCGCGCGGGTCTTGCGCTCGGGGCCCGCGATGACCCGGTCGATTGCCTCTTCCAGCGACTTGTTGTCGATCAGCCGGCCGCCGGTGCGCGCGGTGAGCAGCGCGGCCTCGTTGATCACGTTGGCCAGGTCGGCGCCCGTGAAGCCAGGCGTACGCCGCGCGATGACCGACAGGTCGACGTCGGTGGCGAACGGCTTGCCCTTGGCATGCACAGCGAGTACCGCCTTGCGCCCCTCGACGTCCGGCGGCGACACCGCGACCTGCCGGTCGAAGCGTCCGGGCCGCAGCAGCGCCGGGTCGAGGATGTCCGGGCGGTTGGTCGCCGCGATCAGGATCACGCCGCCCTTGACGTCGAATCCGTCCATCTCGACGAGCAGCTGGTTCAGCGTCTGCTCGCGCTCGTCGTGCCCGCCGCCGAGGCCGGCGCCGCGGTGCCGGCCGACCGCGTCGATCTCGTCCACGAAGATGATCGCGGGGGCATTCGCCTTGGCCTGCTCGAACAGGTCGCGCACGCGGGACGCGCCGACGCCGACGAACATCTCGACGAAGTCCGAGCCGGAGATCGAGTAGAACGGCACCCCGGCCTCGCCGGCCACGGCTCGGGCGAGCAGCGTCTTGCCGGTACCCGGCGGCCCGAACAGCAGCACGCCCTTCGGGATCTTGGCACCGAGCGCCTGGTAGCGGGCCGGGTTCTGCAGGAAGTCCTTGATCTCCTGCAGCTCCTCGATCGCCTCGTCCTCACCGGCGACATCGGCGAACGTCGTCTTGGGAGTGTCCTTGCTGACGAGCTTGGCCTTGCTGCGGCCGAAGCTCATGACGCGGTTGCCGCCGCCCTGCACCTGGCTCATCACGAAGAACAGCACGCCGACGATCAGCAGAATCGGCAGCAGGCTGACCAGCAACGACAGCCACGTGTTGCTCTTGGTGACCTTGGTCGTGAACGTCCGGCCGGTGTCGGAACCCGTCTGCGCGGCCAGCTTGTTGAAGATGGCGCTGCTCGCGTCGGCCGGGAAGGACGCGCTGATCTTCTTCTTGCCGTCGACCGGGTTCTTCAGGTCGATCTGGAGCTGCTGCTCCTTGTCGCGAATCGTGGCCGTGGTGAAGTTGCCGCTGTCGATCTGCGCGTACGCCACCGAGGTGTTGACCGACTTGTAGTCGCTGCCGCCTGAGACCACGGACGGCAATACGAAGATGGCAAAGATGATCACGATGGCCCATAGCCACCACGACCGGAACAAACGCCTACGATCCATGTGTCATCGCTCGACGGGGTGCGTCGCGCGCTCCTTCTGCTCGAGTGCGAGGAATTCTCGCCCAAAACTCTCTACGGACGGTACACGGCACAGTGCTGCGCCGGGCAGTCACAGGTAGAACGCAGCGCGGCTTCGCCGCGTTCCTCACCCCGCCTGCAGCGCTTGCGCTCATCGCGCTGTGGTTGCGTTCTGGCGCCGCTTACGCGGGCAAAGCTGGGGCGGCGCCCGGGTCCTGCTCGGGGATGCCGCGGCGGTAGAGGAACAGGCTCACCACCAGCCCCACGGCGAACAGGGCCGCCGACCACCAGTACACGGCCTGGTAGCTGTGGATGGCCGCCTGCGCCTGCACGAGCGGGCTGGCCGGGTTCCTGCCGGACAGGTAGTGGCTGGCCGCGCTGCTGGCGAACGTGCTCAGCAGCGCCGTCCCGATCGAGCCGCCGACCTGCTGCATCGCGTTGACGGCCGCGGATGCCACACCCGCATCGTCCGCGCCGACCCCGGATGTGGCGACGTTCATCGCCGACGCCATAACCAGGCCGATGCCGAGACCCGCGACGATCAGCGGGGGCAGCACGTTCCCGGCGTAGCTGCTGACCAAGCCCAGCCGGGTCAACCACACCAGCCCCGCGACCGCGAGGCCCATGCCGACGGGCACCAGCACCTTGGGGCCCAGACGCGGCAGTAGCAGGCTCGTCGCCAGGGTGGCGCTGATCATGACCGCGCCGACCATGGGCAGGAACGCCAGGCCCGTAACTACGGGCGTGTAGCCGAGACTCTCCTGCAGGTAGTACGTCAGGAACAGGAACAGCCCGAACATCGCTCCGGACGAGATGAGCATCGCGAGGAACGACGTGCCGCGGTTGCGGTCGAACAGCACGCGCAACGGCAGTAGCGGGTGCGCGGCCCGGGTCTGCCACCAGCCGAACGCCAGGAGGAGCGCCACGCCGGCGACCAGCGGCCCCCACGTGCCCGCCGACGACCAGGAGTGCGTCTCGGCGTTCGCGAAGCCGTAGACCACACCGAACAGCCCACCGGAGACCAGCACGGTGCCGAGGATGTCCAGCTTCGGGCGCTGCGCCGGAGCGCCAGGCGCGAGCAGCGCCCACCCGCCGACGAACGCGACCACGGCGAAGATGAGGTTGACGTAGAGCGTCCACCGCCAGCTGAGGTGCTCGGTGAGCAGCCCGCCCAGCAGCAGCCCGACCGCGCCGCCCGAACCGGCGATGGCACCGTAGATGCCGAACGCCCGGGCGCGCTCACGCGCCTCGGTGAACGTCGTCGTGAGCAGCGACAAGGCCGCCGGCGCAAGCAGTGCGGCGAACAGGCCCTGCACCGCGCGGGCCGTGACCAGCATCTCGAAGCTCGCCGCGGCGCCGCCCAGGGCGGACGCGCCGGCGAAGCCGACCAGGCCGACCAGGAACGTGACCTTACGGCCGAACAGGTCCGCCAGCCGGCCGCCGAGCAGCAGCAGGCCGCCGAATGCGAGCGCATACGCCGTCACGATCCATTGCCGGTCGTCGTTCGAGAAGCCCAATGCCTGCTGTGCGGACGGCAGCGCGATATTCACGACCGTGACGTCCAGCACGACCATCAGCTGGGCGATGCCGATGACGGCGAGCACCCACCAGCGATGACGCGGGTGTGCCGCCTTGCTGGCAGTGCGCGTCGGCGTAGGGGCGATGGCAACCTCGGACACTGTGCCTCCAGTCAATACGAAACTGTTTCGTTTCGATATGTTGCCAAGTCCAACATCGAAACGCAAGCGTTTCGTTCCCGATGTGACGAGCGACGCAGCCGCCGCCCTGCGAGTTGTTCGACCTCCGGCGGGTTATTGCGCGCTGAGCGTCGAACGACTCTGGGAAGTTACGGGTGCACGCCCAGGGCGGGGAGCACGACCGCGTCTACGTACCTGCGGAGGTATGCCCGGTCGGCGTGCCGGTTCTCCACGAGCGGGCGGGCAATCAGGGCACCCACCGTCAGGTGCGGCAAGAACGTACGCGCCGGGACCTTCGGATCGATTTCGCCGCGAGCCACCGCGCGATCCAGGATGCCCTGCAATGCCACGATCTCGGGCTCGACCAGCGACTCGTGGAACACCCGTGCCAGGTCGGCGTGCTGATCCATGGCGTGGAGAAGAGCGCGCATCAGACCGGTGTCCTCCTCGCCGCGACCGGCCATCTGGCGCACGACCTCGCGCAGATCGCCGGCCAGCGTGCCGGTGTCGATCTCCGCCACGGCGGACGGCTTGCGTGCCTTCAAGGCGGCAATCACCAGTTCCGGCTTGCTCTTCCACTGCCGGTACAGCGTGGCCTTGCTGGAATGGGTGCGCGCCGCGACGGCGTCCATCGTCAGCGCGTCGTAGCCGACCTCGCGCAGCAGCTCGACGACGGCTGCGTACAGTTCTCGCTCCCGTTCCGGGCTGAGCCGGGTACGGCCGGCGCGCCGAGCAGCCTCGATCGACATGGCGTCCTGCCTCCTGTCCGAAACGGTTTCGTACAACCTATCAAGTAGGGCTATACACCGACGGCTTCAGGCGACCGATGTAAGGCAGGTTACGGTAGCGCTCGGCGTAGTCGAGGCCGTAGCCGACGACGAACTCGTTCGGGATGTCGAACCCCACGTACTTCACCCGGATGTCGACCTTCACGGCATCGCGCTTGCGCAGCAATGCCACCACCTCGATCGAGGCCGGATTGCGGCTGGCGAGGTTCCGCATCAGCCACGAGAGGGTCAGCCCCGAGTCGATGATGTCCTCCACGATCAGGACGTGCTGTCCGGCGATGTCGCGGTCGAGGTCCTTGAGGATGCGCACCACGCCCGAGCTCGTCGTCGAGCTGCCGTAGGAGCTCACTGCCATGAACTCCATCGTCGAGGGACGTTCCAGGGCGAGCGCCAGGTCGGACATGAACATTGCGGCGCCCTTGAGCACGCCGACCAGCAGCGGCTCACGGTCGGCGTAGTCGGCGTCGATGAGCTTGGCCAGCTCGGCGGTCTTCTCGGCGATCTGGTCGGCGGGGACAATCACAGCCTCGATGTCGTCATCGAGCACGGACGGCATGCGTCACTCCTTCGCGGATTTGCGGCGCAGCGTCAGCCTGCCAGATGCTCGGACGACCTCGAAGCCGCCCGGCAGGTCGATTGGCCCCTGCCCGTGCCAGACGGTGATCAGCGCGTCCAGTTCCGCGGTGCGCTCCGCGGTAAGCGGCTCGGCGCCGTGCGCGTGTACCCACGCGCGCAGCACGCGGGTGCGGATCGCCCGTGGCAGCTGCCCTAGTGCGGCGATCGGCAGCTCGCCGTTGTACATGTGAGCAGCCGCGAGTTCGTCGAGGGCGTCGAGGTCTTCCTGGACAAGTGCGGCGGTGCGGGCCAGCGCTTCCGCAACGCCGCGCTGGAGCACGTTCTCCAGCAGTGGCAGCACCTCTCGGCGCAGCCGCACCCGCTGGTAGGACGGGTCGGCGTTGTGCGGGTCCTGCCACGGGGTGAGGCCCAGGGCAAGGCATGCGGCCTGTGTGGTGGCCCGCCGCACGCCGAGGAAGGGCCGGCGGTACCGGCCGTCGACGGGACGCATCCCGGCGATCGAGCGCGGCCCCGAGCCCCGTCCCAGCCCGAGCAGCACGGTCTCGGCCTGGTCGTCAAGGGTGTGCCCGAGCAGCACGTCCGCATCAAGCGCGGCAGCCACTCGGTCGAGCGCACCGTAGCGGGCGGAACGCGCGGCCGCCTCCGGGCCGCCCATCGTTCCGACGCGGACCCGGATCAGCTCGACCGGGTCGAAACCTAGCTCGTAACCCAGCTGCGCCACGGCACGCGCCTGCAGTTCAGACCCGGGCTGAAGGCCGTGGTCGACGGTGACGAGCCCGGCGGCCACACCGGCACGCGGCGCCTCGAAGGCGGCCGCCGCCGCCAGGGCCAGCGAGTCGGCGCCACCGGAGCAGGCGACGATCACGGCGCCGCCGTCAGGCAGTGCAGCTCGCACCGCGCGGCGCACCGCGGCGACGGCCGGCGCTGGACCCATCTCAGCCGTGGACGCGCGCCAGCCAGGCGTCCGGGGCGCGGATCTCGTCCTTGCGCGGCAAAGCAGCGGCGGACGTCCAGATCGTGTTGAAGCCGACGACGCCCACCCGGCCCACGACGTGCCGGACAAACACCGCGCCGTCGACGTACTGCCGCGTCTTGGCGTCCAGACCGAGCAGCCGGCGCAGCAGCCGGTCAAGCGGGTTGCCCCCGCGACGGCGCCGCGCCCCGAACCGGTCCTCGATGAGGTGCTGCGACGGGATGACGGCGGGCGACACCGCGTTCATCACGTACTCGGCGTGCCCCTCGATCAAGGACATGAACGCGGTGAGCCTGTCGCTGACCG
>JBKOXO010000235.1:0-19330 GCA_046744105.1 Actinomycetota bacterium | reverse complement strand
CAACATCAAGGCAGGACCCGATCTTGTGGTGGTGCAGGATCTCATCACGGGTCGGCGCCACGGCATCAACGGCGACCTCAGCGTCGGATCCTCGCTCGCTTGGTCACCGGACCGAAGCACGCTGGCGGTCGTCACGCCGGTAGGGCTGACCGGCGCCGACCGCATTCGGCTGATCCACGACCCATTCCACGCGACAACCCTCGACAGAACGCCGCCGCTGCCCTGCCCCACAACGCAAGTGTGCGCCCAGGAGGCACCCAGCTACTCCGACGACGGTCGGCTCGTCTACCTGGCCCAAGCCGGCAGCCGGTCCTGTTGGTTTGCCACCTGCCCGACCATGACCTACAACGTCGTCCGCTACGACGGGACACACACGTCCGTGCTCGTCTCACAAGGTCGCCCCCCAGGGCTCGTCGTGCAAGGGACGGTCAACCCGACCACATCCGCCGTCATCTTCACCCTGCCCGAGCGCAGCGGCCGCGCCTGGAGCGTCTGGCGCTGGTCCGGCGGCGCACCTGTCACGATCCCGCCACCAGGTGGCACAGCCACCGATCCAACATGGTGACCGTTCGAACGGACGCACGCCAGGCGTGTCCTTCGGGACGGAGAAGCGAGGGCGTTCCCGCTGCGTGCCCGATACCAGGGGTTCAGCACATCCACACGTCGGCGTATCGGCGCGAGAACCTGGGCGATGCCGTCGAGCTCGTCCACGGCCGGACAGCCGCGTCAAGGGCGCCAACGGGGAGCGTGTCTCGGCGCTAGATACACAGGCAGAACGGGTGCCCGGCCGGGTCGAGGAACACCCGGTACTCGGCCGGGCTGGGTTGCTCGGGCGACTTGGTGGCGCCGAGCACGACTGAACGCATGCGTGCGATTCCGGCCATTTGGCGGAGCGTACTGGGGCAACGATCACGGCGGCGGACGCGTGCGTGTAACGGTCGCGGCCGCAACCAGGGTCGGGACATGATCGCTCCCAGCGAATGAAAAGTGACATGCTCGCCGGCAAACGTTAGAGATCACACAGATCAGGCCGCACACTCGGACCGCATCGACGTACTCACGCGAAGATCATGGCAGGCGCCGCAAGGATGCCTACGACATCGCTGCGCGATGGCACGAGCGCCACGCTTGCCCGGCCGACCAGCCGAGCAAGACAGCAGCTACGGCGGGCAGGGACGAGTCCCGCATGGCGCGGGAGCTGGCCGATGCGTTGCCGCTGCGGGCACGCGCGACGACCATGGGATGCCGTGAGACCGATCGTGCTGGGCGTCTGCGCGCTTCTCCTAGCGGCCTGCACCGCCTCGCATAGGCAGCACGCACGACCCTCCACGCCGGCGACGAGTCAGTCCCACGTCGCAACAGGCACGAGTCGTGGCGTGCTCGGGCGGCCGGGCTGCGACCCGCCGTCGCCCATCGACCAGTGGCACAGGCTTCCCGAAGTCGAGGGCACCAGTGATCAGATTCAGATGTGGGGACTGATCATGGTGCAGGGCGCCCGTTCCCAGGTGCACGTGAACGAAGATGTCAAGATCGTTTGGCGGATCACCGGCTCTGGTGGACTGCAGCTTGTCACGCTCGACCCCAACGGACGAACACATCCATTGCAATGGGGTCCCGACCCGCACGGAGGCAGCACTTACACGCGGGCCGGCGCGGAATGGGGCGCCGGCTATCGGTTTACCCAGCCTGGGTGCTGGACCCTTCGCGCGATTCGAGGGACCGCATCTGCCAGCGTCTGGCTGCCGATCGCCGCGTGAACGCGTCGGCGCACGCCAAGGCCATTAACGGGCCATTACTCCTGGCCCGCCATGGTCACTCCAGGCTGCTCACGACCATCGCTCGTCGAGCGATCACGGCAGTACCACCCACGTCGGGACCATTCCACGCTGTTTGCGGGTCCAATTCCCGTCAACCGCTTTCATCGCGAATCCCCGTACGGAATGGGGATCCTCCCTCTTCACTAGGAACATGCCGGTGGTGGGGTGAGTCGGACGAGTCCCTGCCGGCCGCTGCCGTCGAGGTAGAGGGCATATAGGCGACCGTCGAGATACACCGCGCTGTCCAGCTCCGCGGAACCGCCGCGTTCTTGTACTGCGCCTCGGGCGCGCACGTGCCCGGTGTTGGGATCCGCACAGATGATCTGGTCGGTTGTTCCGACCCAGGCCGTGCCGTGGGCAATGGTGATCGTCGGGATATAGCCGCCTCCGCCGTCGGCCACAGACAACGGGGCGTTCGGATTGTTTGTGTCGGCGAAGCTGACCGTGTCCTGCATGCCACTTGCGGTAACGGTCCACACTCCACGTTCGGTGATGGCAAGTCCGTATCCGTACCAGGACAGCAGCGCGCCGGTCGGTCTTGTTGACAGCAGCGCGCCGGTGGAGATGTCGCGCACCTGGAGTTCGCCGGAGTGGTTCGCAAGCGTGACGCCGACATAGAGCCGCGCGCCGTCAGGTGAGATGGCCAGCGCCGTGACCGCGCCGTCGGTGACCGGAATGCGGCGCAGGACATGTGAGCTCGTGGTGTCGATGACCGCAATGTTGTCGCCGGCACCGACGTAGAGCTCACGGACATTCGGGTTGGCTGCGAGCACGGTGCCGCTGCCCTGGCCGGCGGCGATCGCGGGGAATGAGACGGCAATCGAGCCCAGGCGCCGGAGCCGTGTCAGGTCGAACCAGTCGAGGCGGACGGTGCCCTGCCGGTCCATCTCGGAGGCCAGCCACATTCGCTGCGCGCCGATCAACGGTTGCCCCCAACCGCTGGGGTAAGCGACGTGTGCAACGACGCCTCCCGTCGCGGGGTTGATGCGCACGATTGCCTGGCCGGTATTCGCATACAGCGAGTCGCCGCTCCCGAGCAGGCTGCCCTGCAGTGCGCCGGGGTCGCTGAGCAACACCCCGTGCCACGGCCCGATGCCTTGCCCGGCACCGTTCGTCCGCTTCGGCGGCGACGGTGAAGTGGGCGCGCCGCTGGTGGTCTGCCGAGCTGGCGGCTGCGTCGGCTCCGGCCTCGTTCCGGACCTGGAATTCCACACGGCGACGGCGGAGGCGATCGCGGCGACGACGCAAGCCACCGCCAATACGGCCAGCCATCCGCGCAGCCGCCCCGACCGGGCGCGTCGTCCTCCGGTCGCTCGCGATGCCAGGCGGGCGGCGACGTCCTCGGTGGTGACGAGCCGCGGCGGCTCGGGAACCAGGCGGTGCAGCCGATCCGACAATTGCTGTTCGTTGAGAGTCATGGCAGACCTCCAGTCGTGCTGTCCGCCAGTCCGGGCGTCGCGCGCAACCGCGCCAACGCCTTGCTGGTGCTACTGCGCACCGAGCCAACCGAACAGCCCAGAATCGCCGCGACCTGCGTCTCGGACATGTCAACGAGGTAGCGCAACACGACGACAGCCCGCTGGCGGGCGCGAGCTGACTCACGGCGACGAGAAGTGGTTGCCGCGAGTTGACGGTCGCCCAGGTATCAGCGGGCTCCTGCTGGTCGGGCAGCGGATAGGTGGGAATCTCGCCGATCCAGCGACGACGTCGCCAGCGAAGGAACGTGGTCACCATGATCTTGTGGACGTACGCTTCGGCCGACTCGGCGCGGATAGTTTCCCAACGAGGCCACGCCGCAGCAAGAGCCGTCTGGACCAGATCCTCAGCACTGGCCCAGTTCCCCGTCAGCAGCCAGCCCGCGCGAAGCAATGCGCGAGAATGCCCGTCGACGAACTGTCGGAAGCCGTCCGGTTCTTCCATACAGCCTCCACGGCTATGGCCGCCAGAAGCGGTCGATTTGAGAACACTCACCTATCCAGCGCACCTGGCACGCCGTAAACGTTCGCTCGATCTGTCCCGACCGACCAACCCAAGCCACGAGCGGATCCGAGGTTTGCGACACCAGCCATACATACGCGGGTTTAAGCTTGCCGGCGGTCGGGGGCCCACCGGGTCACTGGGAGGGATTCATGACGCCGGATTCCGAATTCATTGATCCGAACGACGGGTTCCCGCCACTCCCGCCGCCGCGTAGACCGCAGGTTCGCGTACGCGGCTCGGTGGATTTCACGGCTCCGCTCACCTCTCTCGCAATAGCGGTGCGCGTCCTGCTGGCGGCGACCATCATGGCGACCGTCGCGCTGCTGCCCGTCTTGCTGGAGCAGCGCTCGACGATGCAGGACTTTGTTGCAGGGTCGGCCACGCTCGGCGATGCCCGCAACGCCGACCGTGCCGCATCGACGGTGTCGAACGTCGCGACGGCCTGCTTCCTGTTGACCGCCGTCGTGTACCTGGTGTGGTTCTACCGGGCTCGCACAAATGTCGAGCACTACGACCCGCAGTTTCAGCGCCGATCTGTGGGCTGGGCGCTCGGAGGTTGGCTGCCCATTGTCTCGTTCTGGGTGCCCTACCAGGTCACGACCGACATTCTGCTCGACAGCCGGCAGTCGCTGCGCGCTTCCGCGGATGTCTGGCGTCGGTCGTTCGGTGTAGTGCAGGCGTGGTGGGCCGCGTGGCTGGCGAGGTACGTGTTCTTCCTGGCCGAGCGGTCTGCCCCTTCGCACACGCCGCACCAGTTCGAGAACCTGAAGCTGATCGAGATGGGCGGTGCCCTGACCCAGATCGTGGCCGGCGTGCTGGCCATCCTGGTCGTCGGTGCAATCACCAACGCGCAACGCGAGCGACGTGCTGAATGGGACGCCGCATAGCCAGCACTGGCATGCCCTTCGTTGGGTAGTCACCTTGATGTCACCCCGGCACGGCATGATCGAGGCGTGACGTATCGGGAGCAGCCCACCGCCGTGCCGGGCGTGGTGCTGTGGCAGCGCGACAATCGACGCCAACCGGTACGCACGCGCATCCTGCCGGACGGCTGCCTGGACCTGGTCTGGGACGGCCAGGAGCTGTTCGTCGCCGGCCCTGATACCGCCGCCCGATGGCACGACTGCGCACCAGGCAGCACCTACGCGGCGCTGCGCTTCCATTTCGGGATCGGCCCGGCGCTGCTGCACGTCCCGGCGGACGAGGTGCGCGACCGCAGCGTGGGCTTGGACGAGCTGCTGCCATCGACGGTCGCGCGCCGCCTCACCGACCAGGTCGCCGACCACCCGGTCGAAGCGCTCACCAGCTGGCTCACGCGCCGCGCCGCCGATCAGGCTGTTGACCCACTCGGTCGGCGAGTGCACGGGATGGCAAGCGCGGCCACGCCGGTCGCGCGCATGGCAGACGGTCTCGGGATGAGCGCTCGGCAGTTGCATCGGCGCTGCCTGCCGATCTTCGGATACGGCCCGCGCCGGCTCGCACGCATTCTTCGCCTGAGCCGGGCGCTCGACGTTGCGCGGGCCGGCGTGCCGCTCTCCGACGTGGCGGCGCACTGCGGCTACGCCGACCAGGCGCATCTGTGCCGTGATGCGCTCGCGCTCGGTGGCGCCACGCCGGCCGCGCTACGTGGACAGCGGCGCGAGGAGGTCGACCGGGTTGCCGTCGGGGTCGTGGACGACGGCGTAGCGCATTCCCCAGAAGGCATCCCACGGTTCTAGGTGACCTTCGTAGCCGGCGCCGGTGAGCTCGGCCCACGCGGAGTCGACCTCGGCGGGGCTGCTGCACGCGAACGCGAGCGCCATCCGGTGGCCGTCCCGGGGCGGGCGCGTCCACTCCTTGTCGAACGAGCGGATCGTGTCCTCGGTGTCGAACGCGAGCTGGACGCCGCCGCCGAGGTCGACGTTGACGTGCGGCTGCTGGTCGGCGTCGGGCGGAATGTCGAGGCCCAGCCGCCGATAGAACGCCAGCGACGCGGCCATGTCAGCGACGACCAGCTCTACGACGGAAAGACGAAGGTTCATGCGGCGAACCTAGCCGCGCCCGCCGCGAGCCGTCTTGGACGTTTCGGACGTCAGGCCGCCGGGTACTGGTCGTGGCGCGCCCACAGTTCGACCCACTCGTCGTCGCTGAGCTGTCGGCCTGAGTTCCCGATCTCGGCCAGCTCCTCGAAGTACGTCTCCCGCGGTGGTCCCGGCGCGAACAGGATGAGCATCGACGCAGCCTCACCGCTGGTGTTGTGGAACGCGTGAATACCGCCCTCGGGCACGAAGACGAACTCACCGGGCTTGGCGGAAAGCCACGTCCTGCCGTCGAACAGCGCGACCGTCCCGCGCGTGACGTAGAACGACTCCGAGAACGTCTTATGGAAATGGGGGTCGGGGCCACCGCTCTGCGGACCCATGTTCCACTCGAACAGCCCGTATCGTTTGTCGGTCACGCTGCCGGGCGCGACGAAGCGCACGTGGGTGCCCGTGCGCATCGCTAGTTGCGGAACGTCATCGATCAAGCGACGTACCGCGCTGACCTCGCCGACATCCTTCGCGTATGACATGGCCCCACTGAATCACGAACGACGCGCTGCGAGTACCGGTTTCGACCTCGCCGTCACACGGCGCTACCCCGTAGCCTGTTGCCAGCCGAAAGCGAGGTCGATGAAGCTCAAGAAAGCTCGAGTACAGAACTATTGGTCCATCCACGACAGCGGATGGTTCGACATAGAGGCCGACAAGACGGTGCTCGTCGGCCCGAACGAGGCGGGCAAGACTGCGGTCCTACGCGCGCTCCAGACGGTGAACATGCCGCCGGGCCGCAAGCTTGAACTCGATCCGCTGCGCGACTACCCGCGCTCGCGGTATCGCGAGATTGATGAGGGCCTGGTCGAGTTGGCTGACGTGGTCGTCGCGACCGCCGTCTTCGAGCTCGAGGATCACGATCGTGTCGTGCTCGCCGAGTTCGCGCCCCACCTCGAGACCGCGACCGAGCTGCACCTGCAGCGTTACTACGACGGCTCCCGCCGGTACTGGTTCGGCGACCTCGCCATGTGGTCGCGCTACGCGGATGTGGACAAGCCGCTGGACATGCTGCGCGCCGCGCTCGGCCGGGCGGGGACGAAGCCGCCGGCGCCCGCCGAGAATGCGCCCGCGCAGGCGGTGCCGTCCGAGCCGCAACCCGAGGCGGCGCAGGCCGCGCTGAATACCCTGGCCGAGCTGACCAAGCAGTGGGAACCCGCGACCACGCTGCGCGAAGCGCGCGCGAGCGAGCTGCTCGACTGGATCGACACGGTCGCTGCCCAGCTCGACGCGGATGACCCGGCGATCAATGAGGCGATCACCGCCGTGCGCGACGCGACTTGCCGTGACGCCCAGACCGACGAAGCGTTCGACGCGGTCGAGGGGCACGTCCCGTTCTTCGTGTACTTCTCGCAGTACGTGAAGGTGCAGCCGCGCATCCACCTCAGCCGGCTCGCCGCGCAGGAAGCCGTCGGCGACGTCGACGAGGAGTACGACTTCGGCAACCTGTGCCTGCTGCGTTATCTCGGGCTCAGCGCCCTGGAGCTCGCCGAGCTGGGCCGCGGTGCTCCGGACGTCCGCAACGAGAGCGGCGAGCTCGTCCCGCCCAGCCAGCAGGAGATTGCCGCCTACCAGGCCCGCCTCGATCGGCGTGGCTACAAGCTGAACATTGCCGCGAACACGCTCACCAAGGCGATCAATGTCGTGTGGGGTGACGAGCGTGAGGTCGACATTCTGCCGGACGGGCAGTACCTCAAGGTCGTCGTCCGCAACGAAGACGGCGCCCGTGTCGAGCTGGACCAGGGCTCAGAGGGGTTCCGCTGGCTCGTGTCGTTCCACGTGGTGTTCGAGGCCCAGGCGCGCAGTAACGAGGCGAACGCCGTGCTGTTACTAGACGAGCCGGGCGTCAGTCTGCACGCGCTCAAGCAGGAGGCGTTCCGCGAGACAATCACCAAGCTCGCGGCGCGCAACCAGACGCTGTTCACCACGCACTCGCCGTTCATGGTGGGCAGCGACGAGATGCACCGGGTGCGACTCGTCGAATTGCCGGACCGCGTGACCGGCACCGTCGTACATCAGGATTTCGCCGTGAGCGACCCTCGCAGCCTGTTCCTGTTGCAGTCGCACTACGGCTACGTGCTGGGCCAGGCGCTGTTCGAACAGCCGCGCAACCTTGTGGTCGAGAGCATCACAGACTACTGGTATCTGCTCGGGCTGTCGGATGCTGCGCGCGAGGCCGGCGAGGCCGCGCTGGACGATGACGTGTCAATCGTGCCTGCCGGCGATGCCGGCAAGATCGTCTACCACGCCAGCGTCCTGAACTCCCGTGACTGGCAGGTCGCGGCGCTGTTCGACTCGGACGCCGCCGGTAGGGCCGCCGCGGAGGACGAGGCGTTCGTCCATCTCATGAAGAAGGAGCGCATCTACTTCGTCGGCGACTTCTATGACGGGATCGTCGAGCAGCCCGAGCTCGAGGACTTGCTGCGAACCACCCTGCTGCGGGTCGCCCGGGACGAGCTGGGCATCGACGCGTTCGAGCGGGCCGTGGCGCAGCCGCGCCGGTCCGTCTGCGACGTGCTCGGCGACGGTGTCGGCCGGTCATTCACGAAATACGGCCTCGCCAAGGCATTTCTGCGGTGGATGCGCTACCACGGCTTTGCTGACCTGTCCGACCAGGAGCGTTACGTTGTCCTGGAGCTGTTCGCTGCCGTCAACCAGGCAACCGCATAGCCCGGCATCAAGCGACAGGCGCGGCCGTGTCGACCGCTCGGACGGCCCGGCACTCGGGTGACTCCAGCCCCGCGGCGACCACCGAGCCGATCTGCTCGAGCTGGGTGACCTGCTCGGGCGTGAGCTGGTCGATCAGATGCTTGCGCACGGCAGCGACGTGCCCGGGCGCCGCCGCTTCGAGCGCACCGAAACCGGCGCCGGTTAGCACGGCGATCTGCCCGCGCTTGTCGGTGGGGCAGTCCACCCGCTCCAGCCAGCCGCGTTCCTCCAGCCGGGCTACGGCGTGTGAGAGCCGGCTGCGCGACGAGCGGGTGGCGTCGGCGAGCTCACTCATTCGCATGCTGCGGCCGTGCGCCTCGGACAGCCGCACCAGGATCTCGTAGTAGGTGTGCGGCATCGCCGAATCCCGCTGCAGCTGCCGGTCGAGCGCGTCGAACAGCAGGGTCGTCGCCTCGAGATAGGCGCGCCACGCCCGCTGCTCGGATGTGCTGAGCCACGGGGTCTTGGCCACATAACGACAATACGCGAGCGATGTAGTTGAGCACTCAATTGTAGGTGGCGTATTCTGAACGACATGCCGATCCACCGGCTCAACCACGCTGTGCTGTATGTCCGTGACCTGGCCCGCAGCGTCGCCTTCTACCGGGACGTGCTGGGCTTCCACGTCGTCGAGGACATGGCCGGGTTGCCGGGCGCCGCGTTCCTCCAGGCTGCCGGCTCGACCAACGACCACGACCTGGGGCTGTTCGAGATCGGCGCCGGTGCGGGTGACAGCCTCGCCGGGCGGGCCACGGTCGGCCTGTATCACCTCGCCTGGGAGGTCGACACGCTTGCCGATCTGGACGAGCTCGCGCGCAAGCTCATCGCTGCGGGCGCGCTGGCCGGCAGCTCTGATCACAGCACCACCAAGTCGCTGTACGGCAAGGACCCCGACGGCATCGAATTCGAGATCGCGTGGATCGTGCCCGCCGACGCGCTGAATGACGAGGCGCGTGCTGGTCGCACCCGCATCCGGCCGCTCGACCTTGCCCGCGAGAAGGCCCGCTACGGTGCCGCAACGGCCGGCGGCATCGGCGTCAGCCGCTAACTCCTTGAGCATCGAGCTAGTCGGCAGCCACAACATTCGGTTTGACGCGGTGCGGCGACGGGTATCCGGCTGCTGGGGGAGAGACCCCTGGCCTAGGAGGTAGCCGTGTTAGGGCTCATCATCTCGCTGATCATCATCGGGCTGGTCGCCGGTGCGTTGGCGCGCCTGCTCGTGCCGGGCCGCGATCCGATGGGCATCGGCGGCACGATCCTGCTCGGTATCGTCGGCTCGTTCCTCGGCGGCTTCCTCGGCTACGTCCTGTTCCACAAGGACAGCGACCAGGGGTTCTTCCAGCCCGCGGGCATCTTCGGCTCGATCATCGGCGCCATCATTGCGCTGTTGATCTATCGGCACTTCAGCCGCAGCCGCCGCTCGCGACTATTCACGTGAGCCCCTCAATACACTGGCTGCGTGCCGCCCGTACGTGTACTACTGCTGGAGCAGATCCATACTGATGCGACCGCGCTGCTGACCTCTGCGGGATTCCAGGTCGAGATTCTCGACCGGGCCCTTGACGAGGACGAGCTGGTCGAGCGCATCGGCGATGTGACGCTGCTCGGCATTAGATCAAAGACGCACGTGACGGCTCGAGTGCTCGATGCGGCACCCGAGCTGATCGCTATCGGGGCGTTTTGCATCGGCACCAACCAGATCGACCTGAGCGCCGCCTCCGAGCGGGGCGTGACGGTCTTCAATGCGCCCTACTCGAACACCCGCAGCGTCGTGGAGCTCGCTATCGCCGAAATCGTGGCGCTGACCCGGCGGCTCACCGAGAAGAACGCGCTGATGCACGCCGGAGTCTGGGACAAGTCCGCGCATGGCGCGCACGAGGTACGTGGCCGCACGCTCGGCATCGTGGGTTACGGCAACATCGGCACGCAGCTGTCCGTGCTGGCCGAGGATCTCGGCATGCGGGTGCTCTTCTACGACACCGCCGACCGGCTCGCCCTGGGCAATGCGCGCCGCTGCGAGTCGATCGACGAGCTGCTAATCGAGTCGGATGTGGTCACACTGCACGTCGACGGCCGGCCGTCCAACGACAGCTTTTTCGGGCCGGCCGAGTTCGGGATGATGCGGCCGGGGAGCCTCTTCCTCAACCTCTCCCGTGGGTTCGTGGTCGACTACGCCGCCCTGCGTGATCATGTCCAGTCGGGGCACATCGCGGGCGCCGCCGTCGACGTGTTCCCCGTCGAGCCGAGCAGACGCGGAGACGAGTTCACGAACGAGCTTCGGGGACTCCCCAACGTGATCTTGACTCCGCACATCGGCGGTTCCACCGAGGAGGCCCAACAGGACATCGGGCGCTTCGTGGCCGGCAAGTTCCGCGACTTCATGGTCGAGGGCGCCACCGCCATGAGCGTGAACCTTCCGAGCATCACGCTGCCGCAGCCGCCCGGCACGCATCGGCTCATTCTCATCCACCGCAACGTGCCGGGCGTGATGGCGACGGTCAACGGCATCCTCGCCGAGCACAAGGTGAATGTCGAGGCACAGTTGCTGGGCACTCGCGGCGAGGTCGGTTACGTCGTCACCGACGTCAGCGCCACGTACACCGACGAGATGCTCGAGCAGCTCCGCTCGCTGCCCGAGACGATTCGGCTGCGCGTCCTCTCGTGACGGGCTGACTACCCGGCAACCGGCACGAGTCGCGGCTCACCCCGGACCGAGCCTGGGGGCCATACCCGTACCGACACGCGTCCGACGATCCGCGATCGCGGAACGAACCCGAACGCGCGCGAGTCCCGTGATGCCGCTGGATTGTCGCCGAGCACGAAGTACCGGTCGGCCGGCACGGTGACGGCCGCGGCGCCGGGAGCGTGCAGCGCGACCACGTCGAAGCGCCGGGGCGCCGCCTTGTGGTACGCCGACGTGTCGATCAACACCCGGTCGCCGCTGCGCAGCGTAGGGCGCATGCTCGCGCCGCTCACCCGCTCAGATGTGACAAATCCGATCCCGACGGTCAGCAGCAGCGCTCCCACGAGCACGGCTGCTGCGGCCCGAAGCACGCGGCGGACGGTCCAGCGGCGTTCGGCAGCCGGCTCCACGCTCGCCACGGCGGGCATTGTCACATAGCTCGCGGACCCGGCAGGTTGCCGCGTCCTACTGACGGGTAATATCCTGAGGTTACTGGTGGGTAACACAACCGAGGAGACCCGTCGATGGGCCACTACAAGAGCAATCTCCGCGATGTGGAGTTCAACATCTTCGAGGTGTTCGGCACTGCCGAGCGGCTGGGCAAGGAGCCGTTCGGCGACCTCGACGCGGAGACTGCCCGAGGCATCCTCGCCGAGGTGGTGCGCCTCGCTGAGGGACCGCTGGCCGAGTCGTTCGCCGACGCCGACCGCAACCCACCGGTGTTGGACCCGGCAACCCACTCGGTGACCATCCCCGAGTCGTTCAAGAAGTCGTTCCGCGCGATGCGCGATGCCGAGTGGTGGCGCCTGGAGACGCTGCCCGAGCTCGGCGGCCAGCTGGTGCCGCGCACGATCGTCTGGGCGGTCGCGGAGCAGTTCCTAGGCGCCAACCCCGCCGCATACATGTACGGCGCGGGGGCGCCATTCGCCGGCATCATCTACGCGAACGGCAACGAGACCCAGAAGAAGCTCGCCCAGCTGCTGGTCGATCGCGGTTGGGGCGCGACGATGGTGCTGACCGAGCCGGACGCCGGTTCGGATGTCGGCGCGGGACGGACCAGGGCGGTTCCACAGGCCGACGGATCCTGGCACATCGAAGGCGTCAAGCGGTTCATCACGTCCGGCGAGCAGGACCTGACCGAGAACATCATCCACCTGGTCCTCGCCCGCCCCGAGGGCGCCGGCCCAGGCACCAAGGGGCTGTCGCTGTTCGTCGTGCCCAAGTTCCACGTCGACGTGGAGACCGGCGAGCTGGGCGAGCGCAACGGCGTATTCGCGACGAACGTCGAGCACAAGATGGGTCTCAAGGTCTCCACCACGTGCGAATTGCGCTTCGGCGAGGACCCGGCCCGGCCGGCTGTCGGCTGGCTGCTCGGCGACGTGCACCACGGCATCGCGCAGATGTTCCAGGTGATCGAGCACGCCCGGATGATGGTGGGGACGAAGGCGATCGCCACCTTGTCGACGGGCTACCTCAACGCGCTGGAGTTCGCGAAGACCCGCGTGCAGTCCGCGGACCTCACCCAGGCGTCCGACAAGGCGGCGCCGCGAGTGACGATCATCCATCACCCGGACGTGCGCCGCTCTCTCATGCTGAACAAGGCGTACGCCGAGGGGCTGCGGGCGCTGGTCAGCTACACCGCGTCCTGGCAGGACAAGATCGTTGTCGGCGAGGGCGACGTCACGCTGGCCGAGGCCGTCAACGACCTGCTCCTACCGATCGTCAAGGGCGCCGGCTCGGAGCGGTCGTACGACCAGCTGGCCCAGGCGTTGCAGACGTTCGGTGGCTCGGGCTACCTCCAGGACTATCCCCTTGAGCAATACATCCGCGACGCCAAGATCGACACGCTCTACGAGGGCACGACAGCCATTCAGGGCCAGGACTTCTTCTTCCGCAAGATCGTCCGCAATCGCGGTGCGGCGCTGGGCGCGGTGTCCGCCGAGATCGTCGAGTTCCTCGAGTCGATCGCCGAGGAGGGCCGCCTCAAAGAGGAACGGGAGGCAGTGCAGAAGGCGCTCGAGAACGTCGGGGCGATGGTCGCCGCCATGGTTGCGCAACTGCAGAGCGCGCAGGACGACGTGAGCAACGTCTACAAGGTCGGCCAGAACACCTCCCGGCTGCTACTCGCCGCGGGCGACCTCCTGGTCGGCTATCTGCTGCTACGCCAGGCAGCCGTGGCGCTGCGCAAGCTCGACGGCAACGGTGTGTCCGAGGCAGACCGGGCGTTCTACGCGGGCAAGCCCGCGGTGGCGCGGTTCTTCGCGCAGACGGTCCTGCCCGAGCTCGCGGCCCGGCGCGTGGTCACCGAGGCCACCGACAACAGCCTGATGGACGTCCCGGAGCAAGCCTTCTAACCAGCGATGAGCGCTTGCGCGAAGAGCGGCGCGTTCGGCGGGTCTAGGACAGTGCGACGTAGGGCGCCAGGAACGTTCGCGCCGTCGGGGTGTCGGTGCGGAAGCTGACGTTGGTGGCATAGCACGGCGTGTCGCCGGTGATCGTCGTGGCCGCTAGTACGAGCGCACCGTCGATCGTCACGTAGTTCGGCCCGCCGGAGTCGCCGTAGCAGGCGCCGCCGTTGCCTGCGGCGCGGTCTGCGCGAGCCGCACCCAGCTCGCGTTCAGCCCGTCGAAGCTGACCGGTGCCTCCATGCGCACGCCGCCGCCGGGATAGGTCTGCCCGCCTGGGCCGCGCACGGCCTCTTGCGTGCCGTAGCCGACGACGAGCCAGGGCAGCGTGTCCAGCGTGCGCCCGCCCAGCGCGTCCAGCTCATCGGCGCTCGGCAACTGGGCTGGGACGAATGCCAGACGTCCGCAGGTGTCACAGCGCGCTGCGCGAAGTCGACCACCGCGATGTCGTGCGGGTCCGACTGGCTCTGCGTGTACCCCGGATCGTGGGCCGCATCGCCCGCCACCGCCATGCCGTGCGCCACGAAGTACGCGGCCTCCGCGGTACCGGAGAGGCCGGCGGCGTGTGCGGCATCCAGTTCGCTTTGCACGTCCTGGTCGAGGGATACGTAGAAGTGATCATTCGCCGGGTCCGGCGAGAAGTCGGTGACGCAGTGCGCCGCGGTCAGATACGTATCGGTGTCGATCATCGTTCCGCTGCAGTACCAGTCGAAGGTGTCACCCGTGCCGTCGCCGTCGCGGTCCCACAGCACGAGCAGCGCGCCCACCTCGGTGCGCTCCGGGGCGGGCTTGGCGTTGTAGGAGTTGACCGCGCCGGCTGGCCCGACGACCACGGCCGCGGCGGCGGCCACCGCGGCGGCGGCGGCACCGGCGGCAACGAGGAGGAGGTGGCGTGACATGGCGGGCAACTCTCCCACACCGATGCGACGGCGGCCCGTCGTTCGACGTGGAACTTGCATACACAGGCCGTCGTCAGCAGTTCACCAAACGACCTGAAAGGCGCTCTGCTCCGGCTATTAGTGTCGATAGTGTGGATGTGCGCTGGATCGACCTCGACGGAGCCGCGAATGCACGGGACCTGGGCGGACTGCCGGCGGACCATCGTTCGGTGCGTCCCAACCGGCTGATCCGCTCGGACAACCTGCAGCAGCTCACGTCCAGAGACATCCAGCGGCTCGTCGACGAGCACGACGTGCGCGCGGTCGCCGACCTGCGCACCCAGACGGAGGTCGACCTCGAAGGCCCCGGACCGCTCACGCACGAGCCCCGAATCAGGCTCGTGCACCTGTCGCTGTTCCCTGAAGCCGGCGAGCGGACCGACGTCGTCGCCGCCGAGGAAGAGGGGCCGCCCGTCCTGCCCTGGCAGAACATGCGTGACGAGCGCAAGGGCCGGCGCGGCGCGGCCGACGTATACCTGCGCTACCTGGACGACCGCCCCGACTCGATCGTCGCGGCGCTGCGACTCATCGCGCACACCGACGGCGCGACCGTCGTGCACTGTGCCGCGGGCAAGGATCGCACCGGCGTCGTCGTCGCTCTCGCACTGGACGAGGTGGGCGTCGACCGTGACGCCATCGTCGACGACTACCTGCACACCGGCGATCGGCTCCAGCAATTGCTCGCGCGACTGAAGGCGTCCCGCACATACGCCCACGACGTACGGCGGGTGCCCGACGAGCAGCACAAGCCGCGTCCCGAGACGATGCAGAAGTTCCTTACCGGGCTGGACGAGCTCCACGGCGGGACGTCGGCATGGCTACGCGCGCACGGTTGGACCGACGCGGACGCAAGGGCGCTACGGGCGGCGTTACTCGCCGAGTAGCACGAGCCGCAGTTCCGGCGGCGCGTCCGGCGTCACGCGCAGCGGTACGCCCCAGTCCTGACGAGCGACGTGGCAGGCCGGGTGCTCGATCGCCGGATCGTCGTCGCAGGACGCTGCCTGCGCGGTGACGTGCAGCACGCCATCACCCGGCTTGAGCATGAGCTCGCGCCGCAGCTCTGTCGTGTCGCCCGCGCCGGCTTGCAGCAGCTCCGGCGGGGAGGCGCTCACCGACAGGCGGGTTGCCGATCCGTACCGCTCGTCGAGCTTGCGGCCGGGCGGTGGGGTGAAGGCGACTGTCACCGTGCTGCTGGGCGCTATGTCGGTGACCGGGCGCTGAGTGCGCAACGCGGTGCCGGTGATCGTGGTACCGCCGGCGATGGGACGCATGAGACGGTGCGCGGCCGACTCGACCACCACAAGATCGTCGCCGACGACGAGGGCGCCACTGGGCTCGGCCAGGTCGGTCGCGAGCGTGGAGACCTCGCCGGTCACCGGGTCGTACCGGCGCAGCGCACCGTTGTAGGTGTCACTGATCGCGAGCGTCCTGTCGGGCAGAAGCGTCACACCGAGTGGGTGCTGCAAACGGGCCTTGGCGCCTGGCCCGTCGACATGTCCGAAGTCGAACAGGCCCTCACCGATCGCGGTGTGCAGGTTCCCCTCGACATCAAGGCACCGCAGCGCGGACGTCTCGGCATCGACGAACCAGAGCCGGTCGCCGTCGGGTGCCAGTCCGGAGGGCTGAGCCAGCCATCCGGAAAGGGCCGGGCCGTCCTTCAGCCCCTCGGTCGTGGTGCCGGCCAGCCGCGTCACCGCGCCGGTCACCGGATCCCAGGCGAGCAGCAGGTGCACACCCGCCGCAGCGACGACCACGCGTTCGATGGCGGGCCACCAGGCGACGTCCCACGGGGAGATGACATCGGGCACGCCGTCGATGTGCAGCGGAATCGTGGCTGTCGTTGTGCCGAGGCGGCGCAGCACGTGGTTCGCCGTGTCGGCAACGACGATGTTGCCGTCGGGCAGCTGCGTCAGTCCGTTCGGCTCGGCGAACTGCGGCTCGTGGCCGTCACGGTGCCCACGCTCGCCGGTGCCGATACGCCGGCGTACGGTTTCCGCGTCCAACTCCAGTTCGACCAGCTGGTGATGCCCGGCATCGGCGACCAGCAGGTGATCCTCGACCCGGATCGCCTTTGCCGGGAAGCGCAGCTCGCTCGGTTCCTGCTCGGGCGCGACGTACGAGCCGTCGCCGCGGCGCAGCGTCCCCTTGCCGTCATGGGTCTCGACGAGTTCGGCCACGATGCGGTCGAGCGCGCTGACCTGGCCCTCACCGGCTGCCTGGGCGACGACATAGCCCTCTGGGTCGATCACCACGAGAGTGGGCCAGGCGCGCACGGCGTATTGCCGCCATAGGCCGAGATCAGGGTCGTCGAGCACCGGATGGCGCACCTCGTATCGCTCGACGGCGGCGGTGACGGCCGCGTGGTCGGCCTCGTGCGGGAACTTCGGCGAGTGCACACCCACCACGACGAGCACGTCGCGGTACTTGTCCTCGAGCGGGCGCAACTCGTCCAGGACGTGCAGGCAGTTGGCGCAGCAGAACGTCCAGAAATCGAGAATGACGACCTTGCCCCGCACCTGACGCAGGGTCAGGGGCTCGGCTGTATTCAGCCAGCCCCCACGACCGGTCAACTCGGGAGCGCGTACCCGAAACTGCGAGATTGCCACGGAGGAACAACCCGGAGGGCGTTCCGATTCATCCGGAACACCCCGCCGAACGGCGGCGCCGTGGCGAGACAGCGCTGCCTCGCCGGCGCCGCGGTTCTGACTTCTGTCCGTCGGCTGGGCTGGAACTCCCCCCAAGCCCCAGAGCCAGCGCTGCGACGGACGGTTCGTTGACTACTTGGTCCAGCCCTCGCTCTGCGCCACGATGATCACCTCCTGCACGACAGTTGCGGCATCTGTCCGCCGGCTGGGCTGGAACTCCCCCGAAGCCCCAGAGCCAGCGCTGCGACGGACGGTTCGTTGACTACTTGGTCCAGCCCTCGCTCTGCGCCACGATGATCACCTCCTCCAGGTATCGCTGCGGGGACGGCTTGGATTTGTTCGGGCCGACACCTTTTCCACGACCGAGCGCGCACAGGTGCTGACATACCGACGTTTCGTCCGCTAGGCTCTGTCCGGTCCGTCGGGGGCAGTCGAGGGATGAGGGTGGCGAAACATCGCACTCCAAAAAAGGAGAGCTGGCTCACCGCGCCGCGATCGTGGGCGCTATGGCAGACGCCAGCGCGTGTGTGGGCGCTGGTCGTAGCGGTCGACACCGCAGCGGCGGTGCTGGGCGTAACTGCGTTGGTGCGCAGCACGATCACAGCCGGCGACCTCCTCCGGTTCGGGCTGCTCGCTGCCATGAGCGTCGCCTACCTTGAGGCATCCAGGCAACTAGAAGTGCGCCGTCGACTGTTCGTGCCCGCCGATTCGTCCCACTTTGATATGAGCTCGGTCTGGATCCTTGCTGGGGCACTGGTGCTGCCTCCTGGGCTGGCCGTCCTTATTGCGGTGTCGGCGTACGTGCACTTGTGGATCCGCTCCTGGCGTTCCCTCGATGGGGTGCGCGCTTATCGCGTCGCATACAACGGCGCGACGATGGTACTCACCTGCCTCGTGGTATCGGCCGCAGCCGATGCGGCCGGGATGTCGGGCGCCAAAGGCCCTGAGCTATTCCTCGCGATCGTCGTAGGCGCATTGACGTATCGGGTGGTAAACCGAGTTCTGGTGCTGCTAGCAATTGCCGTGAGCGTCGGAGTGCGCAGGCTTGCGACCGTTACCGGCACGCTGACCGACAACGCCATCGAGTTCGCGACGCTGGCTTTGGGTGCGGCCACGGCGGTGCTCGTGTTGAAGATTCCCCCACTGGCGGTGCTCGTGTTGCCGGCGGTGTTCTTGCTGCAGCATCGGGCGCTACTCATGCAGCTCGTCCAGGCGGCCACGGTGGACCCGAAGACCGCGCTGCTCAATGCCGCGGCGTGGCGCCAGCTGGCGCAGCGGGAACTCGAGCGCGCCGCACGGCAGGGCACGCCGACGGCCGTGCTCGTCATCGACATGGACTACTTCAAGCAGCTCAATGACACCTACGGCCATCTGGCAGGCGACGATGCGCTCCGAGCGGTCGCGAGGGCACTGTCTGAGGAGCTTCGCGGCTATGACGCGGTGGGCCGCTTCGGCGGCGAGGAGTTCGTTGCCCTGCTGCCGGCCGTCGATGCGATGACAGCGGCGAACGTTGCCGAGCGCATCCGGCGGCGCATCGAGTCGCTCGACGTGAGCGTCAAGCGGCACGCAGGGGCGGTCACGCATATCGGTGTGACGGCATCGATCGGGGTCGCAGGGGCTTGGGGGGCCGCTGACCTGGACGACCTGCTGCGCGACGCCGACGCTGCCCTGTACCGCGCCAAGGGCGGTGGGCGCAACACAGTGCGCCAGGCGTCAGCAGTCCGGGCTGTCGCGTAGCCGCAAAGAGCCCGAACCCGGTTGGGTTCGGGCCCTCGTCGATCTCGGTCAGCGCAGCGAGTTCTGCCGCTGGGCGATCGCAATCAGCTCGGTGCGCATGTTCGGCGACGCGGCGTCCAGAACGCGCTGGAACGCCCTGGTCTCGCGCCGTTGACGCATCTTCTCGCTAAACGTGGTCCTCGCCATTGAGTCACCTTAGTCCCGTGATGTTCGGGCGCTGGCACCCAGCGCCTTCATTTGTTAAGGTTAGCATCCCTGTTAACGTCAAGAGTCGGGATTCTATGCCCTGTCACGCCGAACAATGTCAGGGTCTTGCCGGGCCACAACGACCCGTACCACCGCAATGC
>JBKOXO010000229.1:0-5781 GCA_046744105.1 Actinomycetota bacterium | reverse complement strand
CGCGCATCCCGCCATCGAGCTGACATTGATCGAGGATCAGACCGACACCCTGCTCGCCGCGCTCACCACCGGCGCGCTGGACGCTGCATTGATCGGACTGGGTCGCTACGACCGCACGCCACGCGATGTGCAGTCGCTGCTCGTGGCCCGGGAGCCGGTGGTGGTCGCCGTGCATCCACGCCATCGGCTCGCCGGGCGCGGCCCGGTCCCGTTGCGCGCGCTGCGCGACGAACCGATAGTCACCCTCACTCGAGCCAGCAAACTGCGCAGCACCCTCGAGACGGCATGCCACGGCGCCGGCTTCGTTCCGCGGATCGTTGCCGAGACCAGCGATCTCGCCGTCGTTGTCGAGCTCGCGGCCGAGCAGCTTGGCGTGGCGGTGCTGCCCCAGTCCGCGCTGGAGGGCGCCGCCGACCTGATCCAGCTCGGCCTCTCCCAGCCGAGGCTCGAGCGCCGCATCCTGCTCGTCTGGCACCCTGCCACCAGCGCACCGGCCGGGCGCGCCTTTGTTGCCCTCGCCCGCGACGAGTTGGCCTACCCGCCGGCACGGGCCTGAGGATCGTGCCCGCGCACGCACACGGACGATGCCTTTCTTGCATAAGGGATTGTTCTGGAAGCTATAGCAAGCCTGTCTTTGCCTTATGAAGGACCGACTCCTAGCGTTGCCAGTCACCACCTCTGTCGACCGAGTCGACAGCAAGCCCGGGCGAGGACCTAATGGACCAGCACCCCGATATCGACAAGCCCCCACGCGCTCGCCGATGGCGAGCCCAGGCGACGGTGACCCTCACCGCCTGGCTGATCGCATTCCTGGTCGTCATGGCGGTATCCACCCTCTTCGACGACGAGCTCGCATCGCTACCCCTGGCACTGCGCGCGCTGGTGCTCAGCGGAGTCCTGGTGGCCATCATGGTCAACCTGGTGATGCCCCTGCTCAGCGCCGCCCTCTCCAAGAGGCTTCCGCCGCCACCCGGCAGAAGGCGTGTCCAACGCGAGAGTTCGCCACACACGCGACACGACACAACACACGCCGACAACGCATCGGCGACAGAGCCAACGCAGTAATCGGCACAGCACCGAATTACACATGGGGCGCACGCGAATCTAAGAGGAGCTAGCCATGACCGCCCTCGACCGGAAAAGCGACTCAGGCGAGCAGGTCCGGAAACCATCCCTGCTCGCCCGGGTATGGACCGCATATCCGCTGCACCCACCGCTGACCGACCTCACGATCGGCGCATACACCACGGCCTCGCTGCTGGCCATCGCTGGCGCCGCGGGCATCTCCGAACCGGATCTGGCCAAGGCTGGTGGCTCGCGCTACTCGTAGGCCTGCTCGCCTCGATCCCCACCGGGGGCAGCGGACTGGCCGACTTCCTCCTCCACGCCCGCAACCACCCCGCCCGGGCCGCCGCGATCCGCCACCTGCTGTTTGTACTGCCCACATACCCGCTATTTGTTGCGGCGATCCTGCTTGGCCACTCCGACTACGCGCACGGCACCATCTCCGCCGCTCCACTCGCGCTCACCCTCACCGGACTGACCGTCCTGTCCGCGGCCGGCTTCGCCGGCGGCCGGCTGGTCTTCGGCAATGGCATCCGGGTGAAGCGAACCAACCCCCGCAGCGGTGACGTTCCATCACCGGCACGTGCCGGCGGCGCGCATCCGCGCCGCCCGGGGTAGGCGATGGGCTACCTACGACGTGCGAATCCGGCTTTCCGACGACGCGCCCGTCCGGCGCGAACCTGACGCTGGTCCTACTCGACGTTGCCCGCGGACCGTCGAGTCGGCCACGGCGTCCCACGAAGACAACCACGAACGCAACCTCGTTCCGGGTCCCGGCGCCCGCCGCGCCGGTCAGGACCTCTCCCGAACGGAGCATCTCATGTACACGAAACGCACCCATCACCTCGCTGCCCGCATGGGCCACTGGAGTGCGACACACTGGAAGACGGCCGTTCTCGGCTGGCTCGGGTTCGTCGTCGCCGCCACTGCCATCGGCATGCTGGTGGGCCAGAAGGCGCCCTCGGCGCAGTCGACGGACGTCGGCGAGTCGCAGCGCGCGGACAAGATCCTGCAGCGGGCCGGCTTCACGCAGTCCGATCCGCTGACCGAGATCGTCGTCGTCCACAGTGACAACCGGACCGTGCGCGACACGAGTTTTCTGTCCACAGTGGACGATGTCGTCCGAGCCGTCGCGCGGTTCCCGACGATCCACAACCTCCGTTCGCCGCTGGCGCCCGGTAACGCGGCGCAGATCTCCGCCGACGGCCACACCGCGCTCGTCGAGTGGGACATGACGGGAGACGAGAAGCAGGCCGAGAAGAACATCGGCGCGCCGACCCGGGCGACCGATTCGGTGGCGAAGGCGAATCCCGGATTCTTCGTCGGCGAGGCCGGCACGGTCAGCTCCGGCAAGGCGTTCCAGGCGATGTTCGGCAAGCAGCTCGCGCAGGCGGGCGAGCGGTCGATCCCGCTCACCCTGCTCGTGCTGCTACTGGTCTTCGGGAGTCTCGTCGCCGCGTCGATACCGCTGCTGCTCGCGCTCTCGTCGGTGGTCGCGACGACCGGGCTGATCGCGCCTATCAGCCACCTCATCGCGGTGGACGGGAACGTCAGCGCTGTGATCCTGCTGGTCGGCCTCGCGGTCGGCGTCGACTACACGCTGTTCTACCTCAAGCGGGAACGCGAGGAGCGCGCCGCCGGGCGCGGAGCGCGCGCGGCCCTGGAGGCAGCGGCCGCCACGTCCGGTCGCTCGGTGCTGATCTCCGGTCTCACCGTGATCGTCGCGATGGCCGGGATGCTGTTCACCCGCGATCAGACCTTCATCGGCTTCGGCATCGCGACGATGCTCGTCGTGGCGGTGGCGATCATCGGCTCGCTGACCGTGCTGCCGGCGCTGCTCGCCAAGCTGGGGGACCGCGTCGAGAAGGGTCGGATTCCGTGGCTGAGCAGGCTGCGCCGTCCCGGTGGTGACAGCCGAGTGTGGGCCAAGCTCCTCACGCCCGCGTTGCGGCGCCCTGCGCTGTCCACACTCGTCGCCGCGGCCGTCCTGGTCGTGCTGGCCCTGCCGGTGTTCGGCATGCACACGACTCAATCCGGCATCGAGTCAGTGCCTCGCGACACCCCGACCGTCGAGGCCATCAAGCGGATGGACGCCGCGTTCCCTGGCGTGGCGAATCCGGCCGTGGTCGCCGTCCAGGCAGACACCGACTCCGGCGCGTTCAACACGGCGATCGAGGAGTTGCGGGCCGACGCTCTGGCCAGCGGGCAGATGCACGACCCGATCGCAGTGGAGGTCGACAAAACCCACGACGCGGCACGCATCGTCGTACCGCTCAATGGCAACGGCGTCGACCAGACGTCGAACCGGGCGCTGCTGACGCTGCGCAACGAGATGTTGCCCGCGACGCTCGGCAAGACGCCCGGCGTCACGTACGCGGTGACCGGCCGGACCGCGGTTTCCTACGACGAGAACGAGACGATGAAATCCTCCGTGCCGCTCGTGTTCGGATTCGTGCTGGTCTTCGCCTTCGTGCTGCTGCTGTTGTCGTTCCACTCGCTGGTCATGGCCGCCACAGCGATCGTGCTCAACCTGCTGTCGGTCGGCGCCGCCTACGGACTGGTGGTCGCCGTCTTCCAACACGGCTGGGGTTCGGGGCTGCTCGGCTTCACCTCGAACGGTGGCATCGCGCAGTGGCTGCCGCTGTTCATGTTCGTGATGCTGTTCGGGTTGTCGATGGACTACCACGTCTTCGTCATCAGCCGGATCCGCGAGGCTCGAGATGCCGGTCGCAGCACGGCCGACGCCGTCGAGCACGGCATCCAGACGACGGCCGGGGCCGTGACGAGCGCGGCGGTCGTGATGGTCGGTGCGTTCGCGATCTTCGCGACGCTGCCCATCCTCGACATGAAGGAGATGGGTGTCGGCCTTGCGGCCGCGGTCCTCATCGACGCGACGATCGTGCGGGCGGTGCTGCTACCCGCGACGATGAAGCTGCTCGGGGACCGGAACTGGTACCAGCCCCGTTGGCTGCACCGGCTGCCACAGCTCGGCGCGGACCGAACGACGCCGGTGCACCGTGAACCCGTGCCGGTGCTCTCCGGCAGTCGCTGAGTCGAATCCCTCGGAAACTGCCTTCCCGCCGGAGGACTCTCCGCCGAAACGAGAGCGATCCGGCGGGAGGGCACTCCTGAGCGGCACCTGATGGGGCGCTGTTGCGTTGGGGCGTAGGCAGCGCGTGCCGGGACGGGATGGCCGGCAGTTCGCTAGTGTCGGTCAGAGGGTCAAGGCCAGCTCGTCGAACGCGACGCGGACCCGATCATGTACAGGCAGGTCGACGGTGATCGCGTAGTGGCCGCGGCGCAGGTTCTGCACGACCGGGACCGGACCGAGGCGCGCAGCGCGCGGGCGAAGAATCGCCGTGCGGCTAGCGTCGCGGCGGGTTGAGACGAGCACGTCGATGAGTTGGCCCGCGTTGGTCGACCGCCCGGTACAGCCCGTAGCGCAGATACCAGCGCACCGCGACCGCGATCACCTCACGCAGAAACCGGTACCTGGCCAGAGCCGACGAGCCAGACGTTGAGCTGATCATCCGATCAATGTCCGACACCGACGCATCACCCAATGCAACAGCGCCGCACCATCGGTTGATGGGTCGGACCCGCTCTTCGATCCAAGGTCGTGCCCGAGCCTTACGAAGCCTGCGAGTCTGATCTTCGACATGATCTGGTCGGGTCGCGAGCAGTCTACTTGGTTGCGCCATAGGGCGAGCGCCGCGGCCAAAGCTGCAGCAAGCACGACGCCGGCGGCCACCGTGATCCGGAAGGCTCGCACGTGGGACGATGCTAGCCCGGCGCTTTCATGGCAGTGGTCGGTGAGGCTGTGTTGGTGAATGGAGAGGTGCCCGTGACCAGCGACGATGTGGTTTGTCGAGGACTGTGTGGTCCCGGGTCGAGGAGCACCTTCGAGGTGAAGGCTACCGGGCTGTGTCGGGGTGTTCAGGGTCGACGCACGAACATCGGGGGTGGTCGCGGCCGGCGAACCCGACACCGGCCCGGCGCTTGACCTCACCGCGTTGCACGCACGTCGTCGAGGCGGCGACTGGGTTACCCGCCGAGTCGCGTCCAACGGCGTTGTGTTCGTGGCCTGGCAGCAGGTCAGCGTCGGCAAACACCGCCACGGCGAACTGGTCGACGTGCACGTCAGGCCGGTGCGGACGAGTTCGCCGGTCGCGGGGTTCTACAGCCGGATGTCGTTCTCGTTGGTCCTGGCCAGGATGGGCCGTTCGAGTCGTACGGCAGACGGCCGCGTCGTCACGGCGGGCGGGCTAGGTTGCGTGCGTGAAGGTGGCGACGACACGGTTGGCCGCGGCTGAGACCAGCGCCGGGTCGTCGTAGAAGTCGATCTGGCCCTGCGAGGTCAGCCACAGCTGGTCCTTGGGGCCGGGTAGACGTGCGAAGAACCGGTGCGCCAGGTCCGGGGTCAGAGCGGTCTCGGAGTGCACGATCGCGACCGGCCTGTCGAGGTCGTCGGCCGCGCCCTGGGCGTCGAACGGGAGTAGATGGGCGTAGGAGGCCACCGCGAACCCGTTGGTGTAGCTGGGCACGGCGCCCCGCGCCGTTCCGTAGAACTCATACGCCTCTCGCAGCGGCATCGCGACGTCGCCGCCATCAGGCGCGACCGCGGGGATCGTCTGGGTCTCGCCCGTTTCGCGCCAGGCCTTCTCGGCAGCCCTGCCGCGTTCTACGACCGCGTCGTAGGCAGTCCCCATGGTGGCC
>JBKOXO010000091.1:0-5321 GCA_046744105.1 Actinomycetota bacterium | reverse complement strand
GTCGAGTCGATAGTGAAAGCCGACCACGGCGGCAGACCACAGACACAGTTGGTGGTCTGCGCGCAGCACGCTTTCGTCATCGACCCAAACGTGGAACTCTTCGCGGAGGGGCGGGCATGCAGCGAAGGCGCGGCCGCGATCGTTTACCACAACGTAGGCGCCATCGGCACCGAAACCTCCGCCGAGCGAACGCAACCACAGGGACCCATCGTGGCCGATGTCCGGGCGCAGGAAGACCTGGACGTTGCCTTCCTCAAGAGGGAAAGCAACGTGGACGCTCGCTCGGTCCGCGCCTGGCCGGTGCCGCGTCGAGTAGCAGCCGCTGTAGACGTAATCACCGGTCGAGCGAAGCCTCCGCAGCCAGGCTGCCTCGCACTGGCGGCCGTCGGGACCGGTGATGACGATGATCGTGCTGTCCACGCCCTGTGCGCTGTCCAACGGGCGCATCGGCAGGGCCAGCTGCTCAACGCCCGGCCGAACAATCGTGCTACCAGTCGTCGAGGCTTACCGCATTGCCGTCATGATCGACGACGACGAAGTACTTGCTGTTGATGATCGCATCGCGGACACCGCAATGGGTGTACAGGTCGAACGAAACGCGGCTGCGGATGCACCGGGCGCCGCAGACGCACTCGTCCCCGCGGTCTCGTGACCAACGCCCGCGCAGCCCGTCAAGGCCGCCACCGACACGGTGCCTATCAGGGCGACCGATCGCAGTCCCAGCCACGCCACGAGTACCTCCCACGAATGACCTTCCGACACATCGATAACGTTCGCCCGGCGGCTCAGCGTTGTCCACACTCCCCGCCTGACGTACTGCAGGTGCGCGCGGACATGCCGCTGGTTGTGCGCCGTATCGGTAAGCGATCCGACCGGCATCGTCTTGTCCCCACACTGGACGTCAGCTCCGCGACGAGCGGCCCGGCCAGTAGTACACGCTCGTGATCCCGCGCATCGAGGCCACGGACCCGCGGCAGGATTTGGCTGACGTACTCGAGGAACATGCGCTCCTAGAATTCGATGAATCGTGCGTCGTAGAGCCTCTGCTGTATTGCGGGTCGCCACCGATCATGTCGGTGTAACAGACGTGCGATGTTCGCCTGCTCATCAGCACTTCGAAGGACCGTCACTTTCAGCCGCTACCGCCGCGATCACCGTCGATCTCGATGGGACACCAGCTGGCTGCACCAGCTCGGCACTTCGCGCGCTCTGCCCAGGCGGGTTCAGTGTGGCCCTGCTTCTGCGCCGGGGAACAACGATGCCGTGGTAGCCCGGATCCAGACGGCATTCTGATAGCGCATCAGCCCGGTCAGTGCCGCAGCGGCGACGACTACACCGGCGACCAGCGCCGCTACCAGCGAGTGGCCCGAAGCCACGGCCGCGAGCAGCCCGCCGGCCGAGCCGGCTAGTACCGCGGTGATCACGGCGACCATCCCGGCGACGGTCAGGAATTGCTGCCACAGGCGGAGCCCCAGTCCCGGGGTGGGCAGCCATTCCGCGGGATTGGGCAGGTAGCCAGCCAGCTCGGGAGCGTGATCGAAGTAATAGGCGCGGAGCTGCGCGATGCGGCGCGCAAATCCAAGATCCTCGACCCCTGACTGCAGCACCCGGTGGAACGTCGCCAGCCCCACGAAGGCCAGCGTGGGCAGGAGAATGAGCCCGAACATCGAGAAGGCAACGCCGGTCTTGGCGGCGGTGGCCACGAGCCCGAGGGCGATCAGGCCGCCGGATACCGCGCCAAGAAACACGCTCGCCCGGCCAATCGACTCCGAGATCGTCGCCGAGCGGGCACCCAGCAGCGTGAAGTGCTCCGTGGTCACAAACGTGACCGCCGCCGCGCGCGGGTCGCTATCAGCCCGGTTAGGCTCGTTGCCGCCGTCACTGATGTCCACGAACCTCCGCCTCCGATCGGGCAGGCAGGTTACCGGTTGAGACCAGACCGAACGCGTCAGCCCATGCCGGCGACGATGGGCTTGATCCACAAGTTGCCGAGTAGCTCCAGGACAGTGCCATAGACTCGGCGTCGAATTTGGCCCGCCGTTCGGGTGGTTCAGTGATGCCGTCGCGTGCGGCCGGGTCTCATTCGGAGACGGGCTCGGCGGGAATCAGAGCCGCCATCTGGTGCTCGAACTGCTTGGCGACACCAGCACGCCAGCCCTCGGCCATCGCTTGCGAGAGCGGTTCGGGGAAGATGTCGTCTTCTCCGTTCTCGACACCGTCGAAGATCGCTTGCGCCACCGACTCCGGTGCGGCCTTGGGGATCTCGAGCCCGCGGGTCATCTCGGTGTCGACGGGCCCACTGAGCACAGCGTGCACACTGACGCCGTGCCGTGCCAGATGAGCGCGCAGCGACTGCGTCAGCGAGAGAAGCGCCGCCTTCGAGATCGAGTACGCCGGCGCGAACGGCACCGGCGCAAGGGCCGCCAGCGACACGTTGTTGACGATCGTCCCTTGCGCGTGTGTGACCGACGGCAACAACGCCTGGGTTACGCGGTACGGGCCGTACAGGTTAGCCGCAAGGCTCTGCTCGATCGCAGCTGGATCGCTGAGATCGTCGAACGGCTGGATGCCGGCATTGTTGATCAGCACATCGAGAGACTCGACGCTCGCGCCGGCCGCCCGCACCTGCTCGGGGTTCGTCACGTCCAAGGTCAAGGGGGTCACGCGCTCATCGGGGTGAGGGACAGGCTCTCGCGCTGCGGCGTACACGCGCGTCGCGCCCCTCCGCAACGCCTCCTCGACCAGCGCTCGGCCGATGCCGCGAGATGCCCCGGTCACCAGCACCGACTTGCCCGCAATGGTGGTTGCCATGGGTGGCTCCTTTCTCCGTTTACAGACAGATAGATACGAGCGGACGGGCAAATCCATCGCTTGCTCGGATGAATCCGCAACTCAGGCATGCGCCGACTCGCCCTCCGAGCAGCAGTCGCATCAGCCCGCCCACCTCGGAAGGCCAGCGCGTGTCGTCGAGTCTGCGGTGCAGGTCGCCCACAGCGGTCTGCGTTGACGAGCCACGTGGCTCGTTCATCTCCTTCATGGCAGCCAGCTTGAGCGTGTTGGTCGCGACTACCTTGTCCTGGCGCGCATGGGTAGTTGTCCGACCGCGCATGGGTCATGACAAGCACCGGTTCCGGGCTTAATCTCAGCGCTATGGATGCCGTCATCGATATGCCGTCGTCCACCACCACCGCGGTCGGACCTCCGCGGCCCGCGGGTCCGACGGTCCTCGGCTTCGACCAGTTCTACGACGCGCTGTCCGCCGCCTTCGTCCCAGTCAAGGTGGTAACGCCGTCCGTCACGACGTTCGTGGGTGAACTCGCAACCACACCACTCGGTGTGATGGAACTCGCGTGCGTCAGCGGCTCGCCGGTCACCGCCACTCGCACCCCGCGCCTGATCCGGGCGGCAGACACCGGGTATCTGAAAGTTAGCGTCGAGACACGCGGCTACTGCGTCCTCACCCAGGACGGGCGTGAGGCAGCGTTAGCCCCGGGAGACGCTGCTGTCTACGACACCACCCGACCCTACGAACTGCTGTTCGCGCACGAGTTCCAGCAGCTGGTGCTCATACTGCCGCGACAACTGCTATCGATTCGTCCGCGCGACCTGACCGACCTCACCGCGCGGCGCATCCCTGGGAACACGGGCATGGGCGCAGTGCTCTCGCCGTTCCTGACGACGCTCGCTCGGCAGTCACTCGCCGGTGACCTCCAGCCGAGCCTGGAGGTGTGCGACGCCGTCATCGACTTGCTCAGTGCCACCTGTCGAAGTGCCGCAGACTCGGCGGGCACCGTTCCGCACTTGGCGCAGCGGGCGCTGCTTCTTCGCCTCCAAACACACATCGAGGAGCGGCTTGGCGACCCATCATTAGACGCCACGACCGTGGCGGCGGCACACCGCATATCCGTGCGGTATCTCCAGAAACTCTTCCAGGCAGAGGGAACGACGGTGAGCGCCTGGATCCGGCGACGCCGCCTCGACCGGTGCCTCCGCGATCTGCGCGACGAACGGCTCCGCGGGGTACCCGCAGCCGCGATCGGCGCCCGGTGGGGCTACACCGACCCCGCCAACTTCGCCCGTGCCTTCCGGCACGAGTTCGGCAGCCCTCCATCAACCTTCCGACCAGACTGAGGTATCCCCAAGATCAGCCCGAGGGCGACGCCGGTGCAGAACACCCAAGATGGCCAGCGGCGGAAGGGACTGACCGAAGATCGCCGCCGTGGGTATTGGCGCAGCAGTTCGCGAGGTTCCCCGGGTTGCGCCCGCGCAGCGGGGACGACGTCGAGCGCAGCGGTGCGCAGGTAGGGCATCCGGAACCGGCGGGTCAACGCAATCACCTCCAACAGCGTCTGCGCCGACGGCGCGGCTGTCTCGGTCAGGTTGGGGATGCGGCGCCCGTCGTCGAGTTCATCGAAGATGCGTATCTGGCGCGAGTCGTGCCCGGTGACCCTGGCGGCGCATTCGATTCCGGTGGATCACTGGCGCGGGACGAGTCAGCTCGGGAGGTCTGAAGTAGCCTTGCCCAGCTGGCGGCTCTAGACCGAGCCGAGACGGTCGCGCTGGTCGAGCGGTTGTTTGGGGCTTGGCGCCCTGCCCCCATGGAGGATGGCTCACTTTTGGGTTCGGCGACCGTTCGAAGATCCGTATTGGGCTGGCGAGCATCCGGTTGATTGGGACGAGTACCCACTTCCATTCCATCCCCTCGAGCTCGGCGAGGCGGCGCTTCGCGCCTTGTTCGGTTTCAACTACGAAGGCGTCATTCATGATGACGACATCGATCTAGACCAGGTCGTCCTCGCCGGATTCCGCCTGTCAGCGGCCACGGGGACCTCAGCGGCCGCATCGCCGACGCCCTCATGCGGGGAGACGCGCGCTCCGAAAATGGGCGCTCCTCCTTCCGCTGGCTGCGACGGCGGTAATTAGGCACCGCTTTCCGCACGCACACGGCGCCGAGCGCGCTACCGCCCGACCATGCCGCGACCCGTGCGCGATCCTGCCGAGATCCGGTCGTCTGTGTCGATCTTGTCGCGCGCACTCGGACGCGGTACGGCTGGCGGGAGCGGCTAACGCTGGTATGGCCCGGCGCACGATGCGGGCGCCGGGTTGATGGCACGAGCAGGGCTTGCGTCAATGGTTCAGCGACCACTTACCGGCCGTTTGACCGCACCCGATCAAGAACATCGAGCCTCAGCCCAGGCCGACGACCGCGAGCCGGTGTTACGTCCGTGCCGCTACCGGGAAGCCCATTCCAATAGAGGTCCGGTACATCTAGACCCAAGCCGATACAGGCGACGTCGAGCGAACGCCGGCCGTGCCGCACG
>JBKOXO010000048.1:0-12458 GCA_046744105.1 Actinomycetota bacterium | reverse complement strand
GCCCGGAGTAGACCAGCCCCTTCTTGAGCAGGGCGTCGCGGGCAGGTGAGAGCGACTGCGGATTGCGCCCCAGCACTTCGGCGACGGCTGCGGTGGCGACGGCCTGGTCGTCGCCGTCGAGTTCCGCCATCGCCCGCAGGTACTCCCGCTCGGCGGGCGTGGCCCGTTCATAACGCGATCCGAAGAAGCCGACGGCGAGCTCGGTCTCCGCCTCGGGCGCGGCCACGGCGATATCGGTCGCGGTAATAGGCGACGCCGGTGCGACGTCCCAGGCCACCTTGCCGTACGCCTGGACGAAGTACGGGTAGCCCGCCGTGCGCTCGTACATCGCGTCGAGCGCGCCGTCAGCGAAGTCGGCGTCCTCGTCCTGAGCGGGCCGACGCAGCGCGGCGTCGGCGGCAGCGCGGTCGAGACGGTCGATGCGCGCGTATCTGAACAGTCGCTCCGAGTAGGACTTGCTCGCCGACAGCACCGCCGGCAGGTGCGGCAGCCCGGCGCCCACGACGACGAGCGGCGCGCCCCGCTGCGACAGTTCGTGGCAGGACGCGCACAGCGCGGACACGTCGTCCGGCAGCAGGTCCTGCATCTCGTCGATGAAGATCGCGACGCCCTTGCCCGTCTCGGCGGCGAGGCCTGCGATGTCGGTGAGGAGCTCGACCATGTCGATCTCGATGTCGCCGGAGTCAGCCCGCCCGCTCACCGCCGGCACGTCGATGCCGGGCTGCCAGCGGTTCGGGGCCTTCCCGCGGCGGGCGGTCGGCGGCTCGCGCTGTGCGAACGCCTTCAGCACACCGAGGACGTGCCGCTCCTCGTCCTTGTTGCGGCTGGCCAGCTCGCGGACGGCGAGGTGCAGCGCCGCGGCGAGAGGGTGGCGCAGCGGCTGGTCCGGCCGGGCCTCGAGCTTGCCGGTACCCCACCCGCGACGTACAGCCGAGCTGCGCATCGCGTTGAGCAGCACGGTCTTGCCGACGCCGCGCAGTCCGGTGAGGACAACGGATCGCTCGGGACGGCCCCGCGCGACGCGTTCCAGCACCACGTCGAACGCCTCGAGTTCGGCGTCGCGCCCGGCCAATTCCGGAGGGCGCTGGCCTGCGCCCGGCGCGTACGGGTTCCGTACGGGATCCACGCTCGGACTGTATCGAGCTTTATAGCGAATCCCCCAGATTTCCCGAGATTCCTCAATCGTGTCGCTGCAGAAATTGTCGTAGCCGCAGTCATCCTCGGCGCATGCTGGTCCACGACTCGTACTGGTTCACGCTCGGCGCTACGGCGCCGGTCATCGGCCTGGCCCACATCGTCGCGCTCCAAGGTGTCTGGCGAGCGCAGACGTCCGCCTTCGATTTGCGGTTGCGCGTATCCGTCGGCACGCCTGGACGGCGCGCGGTCGACCACTTTGACACCGCCAGCACCGTGGCGTCCTTCATCGGCATGCTGGGAGCGCTGCTGTCGACCAGCGTGTTGGGCTTCGCCCTGGTCGTGCTAGCCAAGCAGCGCGACTACGCCGCGTTGCGCGGGATGATGGGCACGCTTCTGTCGCTCAGCATGGCCGCATTGTTCGCGGTGGCGGTGATCGAATCGTACGGACGGTCGGCACTGCGGGACGCCAACCGCATGGCCCGTCCACCGGACACGTCCTAGGAAGCAGCCTCTTCGGAGCGTGTGTCAGGCGCGGCGCCGGGCGCCGTCAGCACCTCGGCGCCGTCGTCGGTGACGGCCAGCGTGTGCTCCCACTGCGCGACCCACGAGCCGTCGGCGGTGAGCACCGTCCAGCCGTCGTCCCACATGAACCACTCGACGCCGCCGAGCGTGAGCATGGGCTCGATCGTGAACGTCATGCCCGGCTCGAGCACCGTGGTCGCCCGCGGCTCGTCGTAGTGCAGAATCGTCGGCTTGGTGTGGAACGACGGCCCGACGCCGTGGCCGGTGTAGTCGCGAACCACGCCGTAGCCGAAACGCTTCGCATACGACTCGATCACCCGGCCGATGACGCTGAGCGGGCGGCCGGGCCTGACCGCGGCGATGCCGCGGCGCAGCGCCTCGTGGGTGCGTGCGCTCAGTTCGCGCACCTCCGGCGCGACGTCACCGGCGTAGAACGTGCCGCAAGTATCGCCGTGCACACCGTCCCTGAACGCCGTGATGTCGATCTTCACGACGTCGCCGTCCGCGAGCGGACGTGAGTCGGGGATGCCGTGGCAGATCACCTCGTTGACCGACGTGCACAGTGACTTGGGGAACCTCTTGTATCCGAGCGTCGATGGGTAGGCACCGTGGTCCAGCAGGAACTCGTGGCCGATCCGGTCCAGCTCGTCGGTGGTCACGCCGGGCGCAACGTGGCGGCCCACCTCGACTAGGGCGTCGGCCGCAATGCGACCGGCGATGCGCATCCTGGCGATCGTGTCGGCGTCTTTGACCATCGGGTCGTCGCGATCGGCCGGACCCTTCGAGTCGACGTAGTGCGGCCGCACGATCGAGGGCGGCACCAGTCGTCGTGGCGAAATCGTGCCCGGACGTAGCGCGGTACCTGTGGTCATGCGCTCATTCTCCCGGATGGATGACGTTCGCATAACGAGCGCACGACATGTCGCGGGGGGTCCCTTCCGTACGCATGTGGCTATCCACTATGGTTTCCGTTCGATCCGGGTGAAGTCCGCGGCGTGGGCGGGGACGAGATCGGAGCCTTGCTCAAACTCAACGGGGAGCTCACGTGCGCGTAAAGGATCGCCGCCTGCTTTCTGCTGCCGTCGTTCTCGCGGGCGCCGCCGTTGCGGCGTTCGTCGTGTTCGGTGGCGGCGGAGCCGGTGCGGCACCAGGAAAGGGAAAGGCAGTTGGGGCAACGGCACACGGTGCCCCAGCGAGTGGCAGCGTCGGCGGTGGCAACGCCAGCGGTGACACCAGCTCACCGCAGCCGCCGTCCAACGGCGACTTCAGTGGCCACGGCGCGAACGTCCATGGCCCGTATGACTCGACCCGTGACGGGTCGGCGTCGGGCAACGGCAACGGCATCGGCAAGGCCATCGGCAAGCCCTGCGCGGGCTGTGTCGGCAAGGCCGACAACAAGAACCCGCCCGGTCAGATGCCGGACGGTTCGGACCCCAATGCCGGCTACGAGTGCGACCGCAACCACGGCATCGGCCGGACGAACCCCGCGCACACCGGGTGCACGGCGACTCCGACACCGACCGAGACGCCCACGGAAACGCCGACCGAGACGCCCACGGAAACGCCGACCGAGACTCCGACACCGACCGAGACGCCCACGGAAACGCCGACCGAGACTCCGACCGCGAGCTCGCCGAGCAGCCCGGCGTCCCCCGCCACGGCGTCCTCGCAGGCTCCAGTCAGCCCGGTTTCCGAGACCAGCGCTCCGCCCACGCCGCCGTCGGGCCTCGCCAGCACGGGCGCGATCAACGCCGGTCTCTACGGCGGCATCGCGGCCGGCCTGGTCGTCCTCGGCGTAGCTGCACTCGCCTTGAGCGGCCGGCTGTCCAGGCGGCGTACCGAGTAGCCACCGGCGGGCTACGGAGGGGGAGCACCGCACCGGCGTGATCTTGGGCTTGTGGTCGATATTCAGCCGCAAGCCCAAGATCGCCGCTGGATTGCCGCAGCACGCACACCGTGTCAGTGGCTCGCACTAGCGTTGCCGCGGAGGTGAACGCGATGGCGATCCAGGTACAGGTCGTGATGGATGCGGCGGACCCGGCCGCGCAGGCTGAGTTCTGGGCACGCGCGCTGGACTATGTCGTGCAACCACCGCCGCCCGGCTTCGCGTCCTGGGACGACTTCGCGGACAAGATCGGTCTTCCGCTCGAGCGACGTGGCGACCAGTCTGCGGTGGTCGACCCAGCGGGGCGCGGGCCGCGCGTGTACTTCCAGCGGGTGCCCGAGGGCAAGCAGGTGAAGAACCGCTGTACGAGAACAACGACGTCACCGGCCGATGCATGGTCATGCAGGACCCGGAGGGCAACGAGTTCTGCGTTGCCTGACCGGGCCCTGACCGGCGGGCGTCAGACCTCGACGACCATCGGCATGAGCATGGGACGCCGGCGATAGGTCTGATCTACCCAGCGGCCCACCGTCCGGCGCACGATGTGCGCCAACGCGTCCGCGTCGCGCACCCCCTCGGCGAGCGACTGCTCGACCGTGGTGATCAGCTCCTTGCGGATCGGGTCCAGCGCGGCCCGGTCGTCGGTGAAGCCGCGTGCCGTGATCTCCGGGCCGAACACCACCTTGCCCGTGGTCAGGTCGACGGCCACCAGGATCGAGATGAACCCCTCCTCGCCGAGGATGCGCCGGTCCTTGAGCGCGGCGGCGCCGATGTCGCCCACCGCGAGACCGTCCACGTAGACGAAGCCGACCGGGATCGACCCCACGATCGAGGCAACGCCATCGACGAGGTCGACCACGGTGCCGTTCTCGGCGAGCATGATCCGCTCGTCGGGCAGCCCGGTCGACCGCGCGATGGCGGCGTGTGCGCGCAGGTGGCGCCACTCGCCGTGTACCGGCAGGTGGTTCTTCGGCCGGACGGCGTTGAGCAGGTAGCGCAGCTCACCCGCGGGCGCGTGGCCCGAGACGTGCACCAGTGCTGTGGACCGGTGCACCACCGTCGCGCCCAGCCGGGACAGCCCGTTGATCACCTCGCCCACCGAGGTTTCGTTGCCCGGAATCAAGGACGAGGCCAGCAGCACCGTGTCGTCCGGGGCGATGCGCACTGTCGGATGCTCGCAGTTGGCCATCCGCGACAACGCCGAGAGCGGCTCGCCCTGCGACCCGGTGGAGACGTACAGGATGCGACCGGACGGGAGTTCCTCGGCGTCCTTGAGGTCGATGAGCACGCCGTCCGGGACGCGCAGCAGGCCGAGGTCGCGGGCGATCTGCATGTTGCGCACCATCGAGCGCCCCACGAACGCGACGACCCGTTCGCTCGCCACGGCGGCGTCGAGGACCTGCTGAACGCGGTGCACGTGCGAAGCGAAGCACGCCACGATCACCCGTCCTGACGCCTTGGCGATCACATCGGCGATTACCTGTCCGACGTCCTGCTCCGACGGCATGAAGCCGGGCACCTCGGCGTTCGTCGAGTCGGCGAGCAGCAGGTCGACGCCCTGATCGCCCAGCCGCGAGAAACCGGGCAGGTCGGTGAGCCGGCCGTCGAGCGGCGTCTGGTCCATCTTGAAGTCGCCGGTGTGCAGCACGGTGTGCCCGCCCACCCGGATCGCCACGGCCAGCGCGTCCGGGATGGAGTGGTTGACCGCGAAGAACTGCAGGTCCCAACCCGCGATCCTCGTGCGGTCGGTCTCCCGGACGTGCCGCAACTCCGGCCTGATCCTGTGCTGCTCGAGCTTCGCCGCGACCAGGGCCAGCGTCAGCCGCGAGCCGACGATGGGGATGTCGCCGCGCTCGCGCAGCAGGTAGGGCAGTGCGCCAATGTGGTCCTCGTGGCCGTGGGTGAGCACGACGGCGTCGATGTCATCGAGCCGGTCGCGGTAGTACGACCAGTCGGGCAGGGTGAGGTCGACCCCTGGGGAGTTCGTCTTGCCGAGCAGCATGCCGCAGTCGACGACGAGCAGACGGTTGCCGTGCTCGAACACTGTCATGTTGCGGCCGACTTCGCCGATGCCGCCCAGCGCCACGACGCGCAATGCACCGCCCGATAACGGCAGAGGTAGCTCTGTCACACACCGAGGCTAGCTGGCTGGGCTGACCAGGACCCGCTAGCCTGCCCGATCGTGAGCGTCGAAGACGACAGCGAGCGAGCGTCGCAGCGCCGAAGGCGCGAGGAGCGGAACGAGCGCGGAGTCGAGCGGTGAGCAGCGCGTTCAGCACGGACCAGGCCAAGGCGGTCGGCATCTTCGCGATCGCCGTGATCATCCTCGCCGGCGTGCTGCTCACCTTCGTGTTCACCAAGCTCACCGCGCGGCTGATCCTCGGGGCGATCGTCGTCGGCCTCGGCATCTTCGTCTGGACCCAGCGCGACGCGATCGACGCCGACGCCAAGAAGTGCGACGCAACGTTCTTCGGCATCCACCTGACACCGAGCAACGCCGCGCTCAAGCAGCACTGCGAGCAGATCACACGGTAGGTCGTCTCTCGAACGGCGCGGTTGCGACAAGACGTCCACTCCCGGCGTGATCTTCGACTTATGGTCGCGATTCAGCCATAGCTCCAAGATCACGCCAGGAGTGAAAGGTCAACACCCCCAGTGTCAGGCGTCGACCTTGGTGTGGCGCCGGCCGGCGTTGCCGCTGCGGCGTCGGTTGAGCAGCCAGTGGATCGTGACCGGTAGCAGTGACAGCACCACGATGCCGATGAGAATGGGGTCGATCAGCGGCTCGACCTTGTCGCGGACGAATGCGATGTGCCCTAGCCAGTAGCCGATCAGGATCACGCCGACTGCCCACACCACGCCGCCGATGACCGAGTAGATCGTGTACAGGCGCAGCCGCATCCTGCTGACGCCCGCCATCACGGTGGCCACGGTGCGCACGATCGGCACGAAGCGGGCCAGGATGATCGTCCACGACCCGAAGCGCTCGAAGAACGCGTGCGAGCGCTCGACGTACTGCGGTTTGAACAGCGCCGAGTCCGGACGGTCGAACACGTGCGGGCCGGCCCGGTAGCCGATCCAGTAGCCGACCAGGTTGCCGGCAACGGCCGCGATCGGCACCGTCACGAGGAAGACCCACAGCGGTGTGTGCAGCTTGCCGAGCGCCAGCAGCAGACCTGCCGAGAACAGCAGCGTGTCACCCGGCAGGAAGAAGCCGATCAGCAGGCCGCATTCGGCGAAGATGATGACGATCAGGCCCGCCAGCCCGAAGCTGTCGAGCAGATGATGCGGGTTGATCGGGCTCGTCGCGATCACGGTACCCGCCAGCGAGTGCATGACGCCGCAGTGTACGGGGCCGTGCCTCTCCGCAAACCTGCGGCGCTCAGCGAGCGTCCCAGGCGGCGACCAGTGCCGCCTCCTTCTCCGGATCCAGACCGGGCGTGCGCGGGGCCGGCCGCCAGCCGCCAGGGACGCGCTGCTGCCACGCCCACGTGTCGGCGACCGTGTCCCGCAGCGGCCGCCAGCGCAGGCCGGCCGCAACGGCGGCGGAGCTGTCGGAAAGGAACACGCTCGGCGCCGTCGACCAGAGCGGGATCTCCGTCCACTCCTCGACCTCCTGGTCCGCCAGCCAGGAGGCGTCCACCCAGGCGAAGCGGGCAGCCGAGCCGGTGACGTCGCGGCAGATCTGCATCAGTGCATCCCGGGCCACCGATGGCCCGCCCAGCTCGAACGTGCCGGGCGCCCGCAGCAACGCGAACCGCGTAATGTCCCGCGCGTCGATGACCGACACGGGGGCGGACGGATCGCCAGGGGCGAGTACGCGCCCGCCGCGGGCCACCCGGGCGATCCACCAGGGCAGCCGGCCCACCTGCGAGTCGTCGGGTCCGACGATGCAGCCGGCGCGCAGCACCGTCGAACGCGCTGTACCGAAGGCGCGGACGACGGCAAGCTCGCAGCCGGCCTTGAGCCAGCCGTATGCCGCCTCGGGATCCGGTGCGTCGGCCGGTGTCGCGTCCGGGTCGCCCGCGTAGACGCCGCCGGTGTGAAAGTCGGGCAGCGACGGCCAACCCGGGAAGACGTTGATCGTCGACACGAACACGTAATGGCCGCACGACGGTGCGAGCAGCTGCGCCCCGAGCCCCACCTCGGCGGGGACGTACCCGCAGGTGTCCACGACGAGGTCGAAGTGCCGGCCCGCCAGCTGCTCCAGGTCCGCGAGCGCGGTGCGGTCGCCGACGACCTGCTCCGCACCCACCGGCGTTGGCCCGGACTTGCCGCGATTGAACACCGTGACGCGAGCGCCGGCGGCAAGCGCCTCGGCGACGACGGCACGCCCCATGAATACCGATCCACCGAGCACCAGCACGTCCATGCGATCAGCCCACCAGAGAGGGGACGGCCGCGTCGAGCGTGTTCGCTCTGCGCTCATACACTGGCGGCATGCCCATCGCCACGCCTGAGATCTATGCCGAGATGCTCGACCGCGCGTCCGCGTCGGGCTTCGCCTATCCGGCCATCAACGTGACCTCGTCGGAGACGCTGAACGCCGCATTGCGCGGCTTCGCCGACGCCGGCAGTGACGGCATCGTGCAGGTGTCGACCGGCGGCGCCGAGTTCGCGTCGGGCACCCGCGTCAAGGACATGGTGACCGGCGCCGTCGCCCTCGCCGAGTACGCGCACGTCGTCGCCGACAAGTACCCCATCCACGTGGCGCTGCACACCGACCACTGCCCGAAGGGCAAGCTCGACGGCTACGTCCGGCCGCTGCTCGCCATCTCGGCCGAGCGCGTCAAGCGCGGCGAGAATCCGCTGTTCCAGTCGCACATGTGGGACGGCTCGGCGGTCCCACTGGACGAGAACCTGCAGATCGCCGCGGAGCTGCTCGAGCAGGCCGCCGCCGCGAAGATCGTCCTCGAGCTCGAGATCGGTGTCGTCGGCGGCGAGGAGGACGGCGTCGTCGGCGAGATGAACGAGAAGCTGTACACGACGCCGGGCGACGCGCTGCGCACTGCGGAGGCGCTTGGCACCGGCGAGAAGGGGCGCTACCTGCTCGCAGCGACGTTCGGCAACGTGCACGGCGTCTACAAGCCGGGCAACGTCAAGCTGCGCCCGGACATCCTGCGCGACATCCAGGAGGCCGTCGGCGAGAAGGTCGGCAAGCCGAAGCCGTTCGAGCTCGTGTTCCACGGTGGATCGGGATCTCTCCTCGAGGAGATCCGCGAGGCCGTGTCATACGGCGTCGTGAAGATGAACGTCGACACCGATACCCAGTATGCGTTCACCCGCGAGGTCGCCGGGCACATGTTCACCAACTACAACGGGGTGCTGAAGGTCGACGGCGAGGTCGGCAGCAAGAAGGCGTACGACCCGCGCTCGTTCCTCAAGCTGGCCGAGACCGGCATGGCCGCCCGGGTCGTCAAGGCCTGCGAGGACCTGCTCTCCGCCGGCACGTCGCCGTCATCATGACCCACGGCAACCTGCTGGCCCCACCGACGAAGCTGCCCGACGACCCGGCGCTGGCCCGGCTCGACGCCGGCGAGGACCCGGCGACGGTAGCCGGCGCGTACCCCGCGTCCTCGGCTGCCTGGGCAACGTTGGCGGAGAACGCGCTGGCCGCCGGGCGCACGATCGAGGCGTATGCGTTCGCTCGGACCGGCTACCACCGCGGCCTGGACGCATTGCGGCGCAACGGCTGGAAGGGCAGCGGCCCGGTGCCCTGGGATCACGTCCCGAATCGCGGCTTCCTGCGCGCCCTGCACGCGCTCGGGCAGGCCGCGGATGCGATCGGCGAGCAGGACGAGGCAAAGCGGTGCGCCCAGTTCCTGGGCGACTGCGACCCCGCTGCGGTAGCCGCCCTGACGACATAAGCAAGTTGTTCGACCCAGGGCGGGCCATAGCCCCGCGTAGGTCGAACAACTTGGGGACTTAGGCGGTCGGCACGGCGGGTAGGTGCTCCATCGCCTCGGCGATCGCGGCGTCGTCCAGGGCCTGATCCTGCATCGTCCCGGACAGGTACGCGTCGTAGGCGGCGAGGTCGAGCAGACCGTGCCCGCACAACGCCGTCAAGATCACCCTTGGTTCGCCCGACTCGCGGCAGCGCACCGCTTCCTCGATCGCGGCAGCCAGCGCGTGCGTCGGCTCCGGCGCCGGCACGATGCCCTCGGCGCGCGCGAACTGCACGCCGGCCGCGAAGCATTCACGCTGCGGCTTCGCCACCGCCTCGATGAGCTTCTGCTCGTACAGGTGACTGATCAGCGGACTCATGCCGTGGTAGCGCAGTCCGCCGGCGTGGATCGGGTCCGGCACGAAGTCGTGCCCGAGCGTGTGCATCTTGATCAGTGGCGTCATGCCGGCGGTGTCGCCGAAGTCGTAGGCGTACACGCCGCGCGTCAGTGACGGGCACGCGGCCGGCTCTACGGCGCGGATCGTCGGCGACTGGCGTCCGGCAAGCTTCTCCCGCAGGAACGGGAACATCAGCCCGGCGAAGTTCGAGCCGCCGCCCGTGCAGCCGACGATCAGATCGGGCGTCTCGCCGACTTTCGCCAGTTGCAGCAGTGCTTCCTCGCCGATGACGGTCTGGTGCAGCAGCACGTGGTTGAGCACGCTGCCGAGCGCATAGTTCGTGTCGCCGGCCCCCGCGGCAACTTCGACCGCCTCGCTGATCGCAATGCCGAGTGAGCCCGTCGTATCGGGATGTTCGGCCAGCACCTTGCGACCGGCCGCCGTCAAGTCGGACGGCGACGGGTGCACGACACCGCCGAACGTCTCCATCATGATCCGGCGATACGGCTTCTGGTCGAACGAGGCGCGAACCATCCACACCTCGCAGTCCAGTCCGAACTGCGCGCACGCGAATGTCAAGGCGGTGCCCCACTGGCCGGCGCCGGTCTCGGTGGTCAACCGTCTGATACCGGCCTGCGCGTTGTAATACGCCTGCGGCACCGCGGTGTTCGGCTTGTGCGAGCCGGCCGGCGAGACGCCCTCGTACTTGTAGTAGATGCGGGCCGGCGTGTCGAGCGCACGTTCCAGCCGGTGCGCCCGGTACAGCGGGGACGGCCGCCACAGCCGGTACACGTCCAGGACCGCTCCCGGGATGTCGACGTACTGCTCGCCGCTCACCTCCTGGGCGATCAGGTCAATCGGAAACAGCGGCGAGAGGTCGTCCGGCCCGACCGGCTGGAGCGTGCCCGGGTGCAGCACCGGGGGTGGCGGCGTCGGCAGGTCGGCGAGCAGGTTGTACCAGCGGGTCGGCAGCTCCGACTCCTCGAGCGTGATCTTGGTGGGCGCTGTCATGCGCCCACTATCTCGCCAGGACGTCCGCAGCGAAAGCTAGTCTGCTGGCATGCCGGCGATCGTTCTGCTCGGCGCCCAGTGGGGCGACGAGGGCAAGGGCAAGGCCACCGACCTGCTCGGCAGCCGCGTCGACGCCGTGGTCAAGTTCAACGGCGGTAACAACGCCGGGCACACGATCGTGGTCGATGGTGAGAAGTACGCGCTGCACCTGCTGCCGTCCGGCATCCTGACGCCGGGCTGTATACCGGTGATCGGCAACGGCGTCGTCGTCGATCTGGGCGTTCTGTTCGAAGAACTCGATGGGCTGACCAGCCGCGGGATCGACACGTCGCGGCTGGTGGTCAGCGCCGCGGCGCACGTCATCACGCCGTACAACCGCACGCTGGACAAGGTCACCGAACGGTTCCTCGGCAAGCGCAAGCTCGGCACGACTGGTCGTGGCATCGGCCCGACGTATGCCGACAAGATGGCCCGAGTCGGCATCCGGGTGCAGGACCTGTTCGACGCGGACGGGCTGCGCGCTCAGGTCGAAAGCGCCCTCGAGTTCAAGAACCAGGTGTTGGTCAAGGTTTATAACCGCCGCGCGTTCGACGTCGACGCCATGGTGGATGAACTGCTGGGCTACGCCGACCGGCTGCGGCCGATGGTTGCCGACACATCCCTGCTGCTGACTCGGATGCTGGACGAGGAACGCACCGTCGTCTTCGAGGCGGGCCAGGCCACCATGCTTGACGTCGACCACGGCACCTACCCGTTCGTCACGTCGTCCAACCCCACGGCGGGTGGTGCCTGCACCGGCAGCGGCGTGCCGCCCATCCGCATCACCGGAGTCATCGCCGTCGTCAAGGCGTACACCACCCGGGTCGGCGAGGGGCCCTTCCCGACGGAATTGCTCGATGTCAAGGGAGATCGGCTGCGCGACGCGGGCGCGGAGTTCGGCACCACGACCGGTCGGCCGCGTCGTTGCGGGTGGTTCGACGCCGTGGTGGCCCGGTATGCCGCCCGCGTCAACGGCGTCACCGACTTCGTGTTGACCAAGCTCGACGTACTCACCGGTATGGAGGAGGTGCCGGTGTGCGTCGCCTACGACGTTGACGGCGTCCGGCACGACGAGATGCCGATGACGCAAAGTGAGTTCGCGCGTGCGGTGCCGCTCTACGAGACGTTCCCGGGCTGGGACGAGGACCTCTCGTCGGCGCGCTCACTCGACGACCTGCCGCGCAATGCTCGCGACTATGTAGACGCCCTGGAGAAAATGGTCAACGCGCCGATCTCCGCGATCGGTGTCGGCCCGGGCCGCGACGCGACGATCCAAATCCGAGATCTGCTGCGATGATCCGCCTCGCACCGCTCGCGTTGGCAGCCGTTCTGGTGACGGCGTGCACCAGCGGGGGGCAGGCGTCCGGGCCGCCACCGACCTCACCGGCCACCACGAGTGTCGAGAGCAGCACGGCACGACCGTCCACAGTGGACGATTGGCCGACCTACCACGGCAACTTCGCTCGTACCGGCAAGGCTCCGTCGTTTCCGACGCCACGCACGCTGCGCGTGGTGGCCACAGTGAGGCTCGACGCCGCCGTCTACGCGTCGCCGATCGTCGCGGAGGGCATCACTGTCGTGC
>JBKOXO010000216.1:0-11440 GCA_046744105.1 Actinomycetota bacterium | reverse complement strand
ACCCACGGCCGCCCCGGCGGGCGGCGACCAGCCGGCACCGCGCACGGTGGGCGCGGCGGCCCGACACGGTGCCGGGCTGGCCCTGATCTCCGTGCCGGGCCAGCACGCGTTCACCGAGGCGATGGACGCCCTCGACGCGGGCTGCGACGTGATGATCTTCTCCGACAATGTGCCGATCGCTCACGAGATCGTGCTGAAGCGGGTGGCCGCCGAACTGGGCCGGCTGGTGATGGGACCGGACTGCGGGACAGCGATCGTGGACGGCGTCGGGCTCGGCTTCGCGAACGCGGTCCGGCCCGGGCCGGTCGGCATCGTGGCGGCGTCCGGCACGGGATGCCAGCAACTGCTGTGCCTGCTGGACGCCGCCGGCGTGGGCATCAGCGCGGCGCTCGGCGTCGGCGGGCGTGACCTGTCGGCGGCCGTCGGCGGACGTTCCACGCTGACCGCCATCGGGCGGCTCGACGCCGACCCGGCGACCGAGCTGATCGTCGTCGTGTCCAAGCTGCCCGATGCGCACGTCGCCGCACGGATCCGGGAAACAGCGACGTCCACCCCGGTGCGGTTCGCATTCGTCGGCGAGACGGATCTGAGCGCCGCCGCGGAAGGCATCCTGCACGCGCTAGGCCACCCGGTGCCGCGCTGGCCGGCCTGGCCAGGGCGCGCGTCCGACCCGCGACCCGGCGTGCTGCGCGGGCTGTTCGCGGGCGGCACCCTGCGCGACGAGGCAGCGTTGATCGCACAGGAACGGGGCGTACCGCACGAGATGATCGACCTCGGCGATGACGCGCTTACCGCCGGCCGCGCGCATCCGATGATCGACACGTCCCTTCGCCTGGAACGTCTCGCGAGCGCCACGGCAGACCCGGGCACCGCCGCGATCCTGCTCGACGTCGTGCTCGGCCATGGCGCGCATCCCGGCCCGGCGGCGGAGCTCGCTCCGGCGATCACGGCGTCCCCCGCCCCTGTCGTCGCCAGCCTGATCGGCACCCGCGGCGACCCGCAGGACCCCGGCCGCCAGGCGAGCACGCTGCGGCGCGCCGGGGCCCACGTGTTCGCCTCCAACGCGCAGGCGGCCCGGTTCGCGTGCGGTCTGGTGGCGCATGCCTGACGTGCACATCATCGCGGCGGGCATCGACGTGCTGGCCGACGCCGCGCAGGCGCAGGCCGCACACGTGACCCGTGTGGAGTGGCGCCCACCGATGAACGGCACCGCCGCCGACCTGGCCCGGGTGATCGCCGATCCGCGACGTGCGGCCGCGAACGCCGAAGCGGTCCGGCGCATGACCGAGACGCGGGCACTGCTTGTCGACGTGATGCCTGCCGGCGATGCGCTCGGCCTGGCCCGCACCGACTTCCTGCACGCCGGCCCACCGATCGACTGGCAGCGCACGTCGGGGCCGCTGCGCGGCGCGCTGCTGGGCGCGGCCGCCTTCGAGGGTCTGGTGGACGACCCGTCGCAAGCCGCCGCGCTCTTCGACGCCGGCCGACTCCACCTCGCGCCGTGCCACCACGCGCGCGCCGTCGGGCCGATGGCCGGGGTCGTGTCGGCGTCGATGTGGCTGTTCGTGCTGGAGGATCCGGCCACCGGCGCGATGGCGTACTGCTCCCTCAACGAGGGGCTCGGCAGGGTGCTGCGGTACGGCGCGTTCTCCCCCGACGTGCTGGCGCGCCTGCGGTGGATGGCCGACGTCCTCGGGCCGATGCTGCAGACGGCAGTGCGCATACATGGCCCGCTCGACGTCAAGTCGATCGTGGCGCAGATGCTTTCCATGGGCGACGAGGCGCACAACCGCAATCGCGCCGGGACGCTGATGCTGCTGCGCGAGCTGATGCCCGCGCTGGTGGACTCGGGCTTCCCCTCCTCCGACGTCGCCGAGGCCGCCCGCTTCGCCGCAGGCAACGACCACTTCTTTCTGAACGTGGCCATGCCGGCGTGCAAGCTCACCCTCGACGCCGCGCGGGGCATCGCGGGCTCCACGATGGTGGTCGCCATGGCTCGCAACGGCACCGACTTCGGCATCCAGGTGTCGGGCACCGGCGGGCAGTGGTTCACCGCGCCGGCGCTGGTGCCCGACGGGCTCTACCTCGGCGGCTTCGGCCCGGACGACGCCAACCCCGACATCGGCGACTCGGCAATCACCGAGACGGCCGGGCTCGGGGGGTTCGCCATGGCGGCAGCGCCGGCTATCGTCCGCTTCGTAGGCGGAACCGTGGCCGACGCTCTCGCCACGACACGACGCATGTACGAGATCACCTTGGCGGAGCATCCCGCGTACGCAGTCCCGGTGCTCGACTTCCGGGGCGTGCCGTGCGGGATCGACGTGACGCGCGTGGTGCGCACCGGCATCCTGCCGCAGATCAACACCGGCATGGCCGGCAAGGTCGCCGGCACGGGGCAGGTCGGCGCCGGACTGGTCACGCCACCTGCCGAGATCTTTCCGGCTGCACTTGCGGAGTTGGCGCGGCGCGTGCCGTGAGCCGGCGGCCCGGCAACGCCCCAGCCGCGACCGCACCGGCGAGGGCCAGGCCGGCCGCGACGAGCATGGCCGGCGTATACCCGTCGCTGAACGCCGACGCGGACGCATAACGCCCGCTCCCCGAGAAGGCTACGGCGAGGATCGCCACCCCGAACGCGCCGCCGAGCTGGCGCATGGTGCTGAACGCCCCGGACGCCTTGCCGATGTCCGAGACAGGAACGGCGCTCACCACCGCTTTGGTCAGCGGCGGGAGGGCCAGCGAGAACCCGACGCCGACGACGGACATCGGCACGGCGAGCGCCAGGTAGCTGACGCCGGGTGCGGCGACGATTGCCAGGCCGGCGCCTTGCAGCGCCATGCCGCCGACGACGAGTGGGCGCTCGCCGATCCGGTCGGCCAGCACCCCGGCGCGCGGGGCTATCAGCAGCGGGGCGATGCCCCAGGGCAACAGCCGCAGGCCGGCGGCGAGCGCGTCGTGACCGAGCCCCACCTGCAGGACCTGCGCGCTGAAGAACACCGCCCCGGCCAGCGATGCGTTCAGGCAGAAGATCGCGGCGTTCCCGGCGGAGAAGCCGCGCGCGGAGAAGAGCCGCATCGGCAGCATCGGGGTAGCCGAAACGCTCTCCCAGGCTATGAAGGCGACGGTGGCCGCCGCCCGTTCTCGTGTTGCGCGACGTGCTGGGCTTTCGTGCCGCCGAGGTCGCCGACATGCTCGATACCACGGAGGATGCCGTCGGCAGCGCGCTCAAGCGCGCCCGCGCCACCCTTGCCGCGCAACCGCCCGACAGCGCGCCTGTCCCCGGCTCAGCGGCCGAGCGCGCAGTCGTCGACGAGTTCGCCGACGCGTTCCAAGACGGCGACGTGCCTCGCATCGTCGCCCTGCTCACCGACGACGTGTGGCTCACCATGCCGCCGCTGCCGATGGAGTACCAGGGCTGTGAGCAGGTCGCGCACTTCCTCGTGGCGATCCCGTTCCGTGGTACGCGCAGTTACCGCCTCATCCCTACCCGGGCGAACGCCCAGCCCGCATTCGGCGCCTACCTGCGCGACGCACACACCCCGATCTGGCACGCGCACGGCCTCGTCGTGCTAACGCTCGCCGGGACCGAGATCTCAGCCGTCACTCGCTTCATGGACACCGGGCTCCTCCCCCACTTCGGCCTCCCCCGCACCCTGCGCGATTGACGCTCGGCGGACCCGGAGGTATTCGACGACGTTCAGCACGATCAACACGGCCGCTACGAGCATCAGCGCGCCAAGCGCCGGCATATGCGGCGCCACGGGCAGCAGCGCCAGCACGACGGCCGACGCTGTGAGCCGGGTGGTCGAGACGAGACGGAACATCGCCCAGCGCGTGTAGCCGTAGGTCGCGAGGTACAGGGCGCAGCCGCCCAGCAGCAGCCCGGTCACGCCCCAGCCCAGATCGTGGCCCGGACGGGCGACCGCCTCGCGCATCCCGACCGCGATCGAGATCACGGATCCGACCAGCATGAGGTGGCCGTAGGACATCACGTGGCGGGCGATGTGGGTCTGCACCTGGGCCGTCGTCATCGCGTAGCGCATCGCATCCGCCGCGAAGTGGAAATACACCCACCACAGCCCGCACGCCAACACGAACGCCGTGGCCACCGCGGCGAGCACACCGGCGCTCAGGTGCTTGTCCGACGCCGCCGGTCCGCCGATCGCGACCACCGACTCGCCCAGCGCGATGATCAGCAGCAGCCCGAACCGTTCTGCCAGATGCGACGGGTCGAAGCGCATCGCGCGCAGCCGGGCGCGCAGGACGGTCGGCGACGACAGGTCGATTGCGGCAGCCACTGCCCAGATCGCCTCGCGTGCGGTGCCGTGGGCGAAGCCGCCGGCGAAGATCAGCGGGCCGCTGACGACCAGCCCGACCGCGACGGGATTGACCGTGATCGGGACGCGTCGGAACAGCATGATCGCCAGCACGACACGCGCCGCGAGGTATGCGCAGCCGAACAGCACACCCCGTTCGCCGTATGCCTCGGGCACCGCGAGCGCCATGAACAGCCCCGCCAGCGCCACCGCGAACATGCCGATGCGGCTCGCCGCGCCGCTCAGATCCTGCGTGTTGGCGAGCACGGAGGTCCCCACCCAGGACCAGTAGATCGGCACGAACACGACCAGAGCGCGCACGACGCCCGCCCACGAGTGGTCAGCGTGCAGCAGCGACGAGACCTCGGTTACCGCGAAAACGTAGACAAGGTCGAAGAACAGCTCGGCCCAGGTGACCCGCTTCTCCGTGATCTCGACGTCCGTCACGTGCCGATCTCCGTCAGTCTCCTAGGAAGCGCGCGAGATCCTCGGCCGTGTCGATGTCGGACGGATCGCCAGCGCAGGGCACCTCGGTGACCAGCTCCGGATGTTCGCGCAGGAACGCCCGGGCCCCTGCCTCGCCCTCGGCCAGCGCTGCAACATTCGTCCACAGTGGACGATCGATCACGACAGGATGCCCCTGCCGACCGCCGTAGGTCGCGACCGCGACGGGGGCCGCCACCTGCAGCGTGCGGCGCACCGCGTGCGCGGTGATGCCCGGGGTGTCGACCAGCACGATCGCCGCCCGATCACCGGACGCCGCGGCAAGGGCGAGACGCAGCGAGGAGCCCATGCCCCGATCAGGGTCGGGATTGATCACGACAACCGCGCGGTCGACCCGGGTGCCCGCCCGAACAACCGCCACCACTTCGGCACAGCCGCTCTCGTGCAGCACCCGAACCGCTCGGTCGAGCAGCCGCTCGCCGGCGACCACGAGTTCGGCCTTCGGCCCGCCCAGACGCCTGCCCGCACCGGCGGCCAGGACGATGCCGGACACGGTCACGGACGGTCGAAAGCCGCGAGCGCCATGGCCGTGCTCAGCGCGGCGACGGTGGCCTCGTAGCCCTTGTCCTCTTTGGCACCGGGCAGCCCCGCACGATCGAGTGCCTGCTCATCGGTGTCGCAGGTGAGCACGCCGAACCCGATCGGAACGCCGGTGCGCACCGCCACTGCGCTCAGCCCGTCGGTCGCCGCGTTGCAGACATACTCGAAGTGCGGCGTCCCGCCCCGAATCACCACGCCGAGGGCCACGATGGCGTCAAATCCGGCGGCGGCCAGCCGGGCCGCCGCGACAGGCAGTTCGAAAGCGCCGGGCACACGCACCTCGGTCACGTCCTGGACGCCCGAGGCGGCGAGCGCCCGCCTGGCGCCATCGAGCAGGCCGCCCATCACCGTGGCGTGCCACCGCGCCGCCACGACGGCGACCCGCAGCGTCGCGGCACCGTCCACAGTGGACAGCTCCGGTGCCCCTTCTCCGCTCATGTCCGCCCTCCCCGGAACGCTCGGAACTTGTTCGACTCTCGACGCGCCCTGGAGCGTCGGCGGTCGAGCGACTTGCGAAGGTTGGGCCTCACGCCGACGGCTCTTCGAGGTCGAGGTCGTGACCCATGCGGTCGCGCTTGGTCTGCAGGTAGCGCAGGTTCTCGGGGTTGGCGTGCACCGGCAGCGGCTCCCGCCCCACGATGCGCAGCCCGTAGCCTTCCAGGCCGGCGCGCTTGGCCGGGTTGTTCGTGAGCAGCCGCATCGTCCGCACGCCCAGGTCGTACAGGATCTGTGCGCCCGTCCCGTAATCACGGGCGTCGGCGGGCAGGCCCAGTTCCAGGTTCGCGTCGAGCGTGTCCGCGCCGGCGTCCTGGAGCTGGTAGGCCTGCAGCTTGTGCAGCAGCCCGATGCCGCGACCCTCGTGGCCGCGGATGTACAGCACGACCCCACGTCCCTCGCGGGCCACGGCGGCCAGCGCGGCGTCCAGCTGCGGGCCGCAGTCGCAGCGCAGCGATCCGAAGACGTCCCCTGTCAGGCACTCGGAATGCACGCGGACCAGCACGTCCTGGCCGTCGTCGATGTCGCCGAACACGAACGCGACGTGCTCTCGCTCGTCATAAGACGCGTGGTAGCCGACGGCGGTGAACTCCCCGTAGCGCAGCGGCACTCGCGCCGAGGCGACGCGCTCGACCAGTTTGTCGAAACGCCGCCGGTACGCGATCAAGTCGGCGATCGAGATCAGCGCCAGATCGTGCTCGTCGGCGAACACCCGCAGCTCCTCGACGCGGGCCATGCCGGCCGGCTCCTTCTCGGACACCATCTCGCAGAGCACGCCCGCGGGCCGCAACCCGGCCAACACCGCAAGATCGACCGCGGCCTCGGTGTGGCCCGGCCGGCGCAGCACCCCGCCGGCCTTCGCCCGCAGCGGCACGACATGCCCGGGACGGGAGAAGTCCTCCGGGCCGGCGTCGGGGTTGGCGAGAAGCCGCATGGTCAGCGCCCGGTCCGTTGCGGAGATGCCTGTCGAAATACCTTCACGCGCATCGACGGTGACCGTGTAAGCGGTGCCCCGGCGATCCTGATTCACCCGGTACATCGGCGGCAGGTCGAGGCGGTCGGCGTCCGCCTCGGTGATCGGCACGCAGATGTAGCCCGACGTGTACCGGACCATGAACGACACCAGCTCCGGCGTGGCCAGCTCAGCGGCGAAGATCAGGTCGCCTTCGTTCTCGCGGTCCTCATCGTCGACGACGATCACCGCCTTGCCCGACTTGATGTCCGCAATCGCCCGTTCAATGGAATCCAACCCAATCCCGCCTTCGGCGCGGGCCGCGTCGCGGCGGCGGGGCACTTCGCGCGAGCGCTCATCGCCCTGGGGTTGCGTTGCTCCGGCTTGCGGCTCGCTGCTCATCGGGCCTCGATGAGCCGGGCTACGTACTTGGCGAGCACGTCCACCTCTATGTTGACGGGGTCGCCGGCCTGCTTCGTGCCGAGCGTTGTGGCGCGCAGCGTCTCCGGGATCAGGCCGACCTCGAACCAGTCCGGCCCGACGCTGGTCACGGTGAGCGAAATCCCGTCCACGGCGACCGAGCCCTTCTCCGCGACGTAGCGGGACAGATCGGCGGGCAGGCCGAACCGGACGAGGTCCCAGGCATCGCCCGGCGTACGACTGATCAGCACGCCGGTGCCGTCGACGTGACCCTGAACGATGTGCCCGTCCAGTCGCCCGTCCGCGCGTACCGCCCGCTCCAGGTTCACCCGCTCGGCTGCGCGCAGCGCACCGATGACCGAGCGCTTGAGCGTCTCGGCGATCACGTCGAAGTGCAGCCGGTCGCCGTCAATGGCCACCACGGTGAGGCACACGCCGTTCACCGCGATCGACGCGCCGTGCCGCGCGTCCGCACAGACGGCGGGGGCGCGCACCACCAGCACCGCCGAGTCGCCGCGCGGCTCCAGCCCGACGACCCTGCCGAGTTCCTCGATGATTCCGGTGAACACCCGCGCCTACTCCCCTTCCGACCAGACCGGCCGCGCCACGATCTTCACGTCGCTGCCCACCCTGGTCACGGTATCGACGTCGAGTGTGACCGCGTCAGCGATGGTGACTATTCCCGCATCGCCCAGCGAGGACGGCCCGGTGCCCAGCAACTTCGGCGCGATATACGCGATGACCTCGTCGACACAGCGGGCCTCGACGAACGCCCCGGCGAGCGTGGGACCGCCTTCGAGCAGGACGTGCCGCACGCCTCGGTCGTGCAGCGCCTTCAGCGCGAAGCGGGGGACCGCGGTGTCGAGCAGCAGCGTCTCGGCGGCGCTATCGCACACCCGCGCGCTCTGCCGCACTCGATGCCGGCGGTCGAGGACGACGCGCAGCGGCTGGTGCTCAGCCAGACCGTCGTCCGCGTCGCGCACGGTCAGGTGCGGGTCGTCGGCGAGCACGGTGCCGCTGCCCACGACGATCGCGTCGACGATGCCGCGAAACGCGTGCGAGTCCGCGCGTGCCGCCGGTGAGGAGATCCACCGCGCGGTCTGGTCGGCAGCAGCAACCCGGCCGTCCAGCGTGCTGGCCAGCTTCCAGGTGACGAACGGCCGGCCGGTGCGCAGGGCAGAAAGCCATGGCCGCAGTGCCCCCGCGGCAGCGTCGGCGTCCTCGACGCCGGCCACGACCTCGATGCCCACTTCGCGCAGCCGGTCCGCACCCCCCGCGGCCTGCGGGTTCGGATCGTCGACGGCGTACACGACCCGGGCGATGCCCGCCTCGATGAGCGCCTCGGTGCACGGTCCGGTGCGGCCGACGTGCCCACATGGCTCGAGCGTGACCACGGCCGTGCCATCCCGCGCGCGCTTGCCCGCCCGGCGCAGCGCCTCGATCTCCGCGTGCGGCCCGCCGGCCGCTTGCGTTGCGCCCTCGCCGGCCAGCTCCCCAACGGCGTCGAGGATCACTGCCCCTACCGCTGGGTTCGGGCTGGTGCGCCCACGCACCGTCTCAGCGAGCAGCAGGGCGCGATGCATGGCCGCCCGCTCCGCCTCACTGACCGCGGTCATTATCATGTCCGGCCCATCGCGGCGTGGGCGCGGGCGCGCAGCGCCGCGACGGCCTTGCCCGGGTCATCGGCGTCGTAGACGGCCGTCCCGGCGACGAAGACGTCAGCGCCGGCCTCGGCGGCCTGCGTGATCGTGTCAGCGTCGATGCCGCCGTCGACCTCGACGTAGAGCCGTAGATGGCCAGAGTTCAGGTGCCGGCGGGCGAGGCGCACCTTGTCGAGCAGTTCCGGGATGAACTCCTGGCCACCGAAGCCCGCCTTGATCGTCATGACGAGCAGCGTGTCGAACTCGGGCAGCAGGTCGAGGTACGGCTCGAGCGGGGTGTCGCGGTCGACAGCGAGCCCGGCCAGTGCGCCCGCCGCGCGCAGGTCGCGGGCGATGCTCCTGGGATCCGCCGCCGCCTCGGCGTGAAAGCTGACGTTGACCGCTCCCGCATCGGCATAGCCGATAGCCCAGCGGTCCGGGTCCTCGATCATCAGGTGGCAGTCGAGCGGCAGCTCGGTGGCCTTGCGCAGGCTCTGCACCACCGGCAGGCCGATCGTGAGATTCGGCACGAAATGGGCGTCCATGACGTCGATGTGCAGCCAATCGGCGTCGCCGACCGCCGCCGCCTCCTCGGCCAGCCGCGCGAAGTCGGCGGCCAGGATGCTCGGCGCGATCAGCGGATCATGCGACGTCACGTCGAAAGTCTAGGCGCGGCAGGGCCACTCTTGGCCGAGCGTGCACTCCCGTTGCCTCAGCCCCACCAAAAGCTTGCGGCGATCATCACGTACAGCGCCACCAGTGCGGCACCCTCCAACCAGGTGGACTCGCCATCCAGCACGACGAGCACCGTCAGCAGCACCGCGGCGGCCAGCACCGCGACGAGCAGCGGCGAGAGCACCAGGGTGAAGGTCGCCCCGACCAGCGGTGCCGCGAGCACGACCACCGGCGCCAGGACCAGCGCAATCTGCAGCGGACTCTGCAGGATCACCGACAGGGCGTAGTCGGCGCGGTCGCGGGCCGCGAGCTGGATGCCGACCACGTTTTCCACGGCGTTGCCCGCGATCGCGACGATGACCAGGCCGGCGAACGCCTGGCTGATGCCGAGCCGATCGATCGCGGGCGTGAGCGCGTCGACGAACCAGTCCGACACCAGCGCAGCGGCCACCCCCGCGCCGGCGAGCATCCCGACTGCCACTGGTAGCGGCCACTCGGCGGCGTGGGACCCGGCGCGCGACCCGTCTCCTGCCGTGGCCTGGCGCCGCACCGACGCCGGCAGCGCGAGCACGAACAGGCACAGCAGCAGCACCGACACGATGATCGACAGCACCCGTTCGTGGCCGGCGGCGGGTGTGTGCAGGTGCGCGGTCAGCGCCGGGACGAGCAGCGCCGCCACGGCGAGCACGAGCATCAGGCTGATGCTGCGCGCGGCCTCGGTGCCGAAGTGCTGGCGACCGTGCCGCAGGCCGCCGACGACGAACGCGACACCGAGCACGAGCAGCACGTTCGCGAGGATCGAGCCGACGATCGCGGCACGTACCACGTCGTAGAGACCGGCGTGCAGGGCGAAGAGGGTGACGAACAGTTCCGGCAGGTTGCCCAACGCGCTCTGCACGACGCCGGTGGCGCCGGCGCCGAGCCGGTCACCGAGGGCCTCGACGCTGCGCCCGACCAGGCTGGCCAGCAGCGCCAGCGCGACCGCGCTCACCACGAACGGCGCGACGTCACCGCCGCCCAGGTAGTGCAGCAATCCTGCGGCGACGCCGGCCACGGCGCACATCGCGAGCAGGCGCAGGTCCTTCGCGGTCAGTCCGGTCACGCCGGACATCTTGCCGTGACGATCAGCGCGGACCGTGCAGCAGCGCGCAGAACATGGCGTCTGTACCGTGCCGGTGCGGCCACAGCTGCACGGTGGGCCCGTTACCCAGCTGCGGCACGCCGGGGAACGCCGGACGAGCGTCAAGCAGCGCAGCGCCGGCCACCACGTCCCGTGTCTCGGCCAGATGCGGCGAGCAGGTCACGTAGCCGACGACGCCGCCGGGACGGACGACGCGAAGCGCCGCCTCCAGCAGCTCGCGCTGCAAGGCCGCGAGCGCCGGCACATCCGAGGGGTCGCGCCGCCACCGTGCCTCGGGGCGCCGCCGCAGCGCTCCCAGCCCGGTGCACGGCGCGTCCAGCAGTACCCGGTCGTAGCTGCCCTTCAGTTCGCGGGCGTCGCCCACGTGTACCTCGACGTCCCACGCTGCCGTTGCCCGCCGGACCAGCCCGGCACGATGCGGGCGCAGCTCGTTCGCGACGACGGCCGCCCCCCGCGACGCTGCCATCGCGGCCAGCAGCGCGGTCTTGCCGCCCGGGCCGGCGCACATGTCCAGCCACCGCTGGTCCGGTCCGGACAGCGGCGCTGCGACGAGGGCGAGCGCGCACAGCTGGCTGCCCTCGTCCTGGACGGCCGCGCGCGCGTCGCGGATGGACTGCAGTGCCGCCGGGTCGCCGCCGTCCAGCCGCACTGCGTACGGTGACCACGGGCCGGGCGTCCCGCCGGACTCGGCGACCAGGTCGTCGCGCGCGACCAGTCCCGGCCACGCGACGAGGTGCGTCTGCGGGCGGGCGTCGTCGGC
>JBKOXO010000161.1:0-8953 GCA_046744105.1 Actinomycetota bacterium | reverse complement strand
GGCCGGGCGTACCGCCGGACTCGGCGACCAGGTCGTCGCGCTCGACCAGTCCCGGCCACGCGACGAGGTGCGTCTGCGGGCGAGCGTCGTCAGCCGCGAGGGCGACCTCGGTCTCGGCGAGATCTCCGCCCAGCGCGTCGGCGAACGCGGCGGCGATCCACTCCGGATGGGCGGTGCTCAGCGCGAGCCTGCGCCGCGGCGACGCGCCGACGCCGAGCCGCCGCGTCCACTCGTCCCAGTCCGCCTCGGCCACCCGGCGCAGCACCGCGTTGACGAACCCAGCCGCCCGCGCGTGCCCCGTCGCCCGGGTGAGATCGACCGTGGTGGCCACCGCGGCGTGCTGCGGCACGCGGGTGCGCAGCGCTTGATAAGCACCCAGCCGCAGCAGATCTAAGACCGGGCCGTCCACAGTGGACAGTGGCCGGTCGACGCAGGCCGCCAGGATCGCGTCAAGCGTGCCCTGCGCCCGCAGCGTGCCGTAGCCGAGCTCGGTCGCGAGCGCGGCGTCCCGGCCCGACAGCCGTGCCTCCGCCAACAGCGCGGGCAGGAGGAGGTTGGCGTATGCCTGGTTCTCGGCGACGCCGCGCAGCAACCGATACGCGGCCAGTCTCGCCGGATCAGCCAAGTCGCTCGCCGGGCCCCGGCCGCGCGCCCCGGGCCCAGTCGGGCGCGGGTACCGGCCGCTTGCCCGGGACTTGGACGTCGCCGAGCTGCAGCGGTCCGGTTGCCGTACCCACCCGTACCGAGTGCTTCGTCACGCGCAACTCGCCTGGCTGCAGCACCGTGCCGTCCACCACCCGGACCGGGCCCAGCTTGAGCCGCTGGCCGCGGAACGACGTCCAGGCACCTGGGCCGGGCGTGCACGCGCGAATCAGGCGGTCGACTCGCACGGCCGGCGCCGTCCAGTCCACCCGCGCGTCATCGACGGTGATCTTGGCTGCGACCGAAACACCGTTCGCTGCCTGCGGACGGGGAGTGAGCGAGCCGTCCGCGATGCCGTCCATGGTGGCGACGAGCAGATCGGCGCCGCTGCGGGCGAGGCGGTCGAGCAGCGCGCCGGCGGTGTCGGTGGGCCGGATCGGCTCGGTCACTACGCCGTATACCGGGCCGGTGTCCAGGCCGGCTTCGATCTGGAACGTCGACGCACCGGTGATCTCGTCGCCGGAAAGGATCGCGCGCTGCACCGGGGCCGCACCGCGCCAGGCCGGCAGCAGCGAGAAGTGCAGGTTCACCCAGCCGTACTCGGCGATCGCCAACGCCGCCGCCGGGATCAGCGCGCCGTAAGCGACGACCGGGCAACAGTCCGGGTGCAGGTCGACAAGCTGCTCGAGGAAGTCGGGATCGCGGGGCCGGGCCGGGGCCAGCACCGACAGGCCCTCCTTCACGGCGAGCTGTTCGACGGGCGAGGCGACCTCACGCCGGCCCCGCCCGGCACGCACGTGCGGCCGGGTCAGCACGGCGACGACCTCGTGCCGCGGTGAGTCGAGCAGCGCCGACAGCGACGGCACCGCCGTCTCCGGCGTCCCCGCGAAGACCAACCTCACGAGTCGATCACAGCCTCATAGGGGCCGGCCCAGGGTGGGGTGCGGGCTGACCTTGACGCGGGGCGGCTCCTGGCCGAACCACTCCGCCTCGCGGATCGCCCGGAGCGCCGCCTTGCGGGTCTGTGCGTCGAGCCGGTCGACGAACAGCACGCCGTCGAGGTGGTCGGTCTCGTGCTGGACGCAGCGCGCGAGCAATTCGGTGCCCTCGATCGTGACCGGGTCGCCGTACACGTTCTGCCCGTGCGCCACGACGTGCTGGCGGCGGCGACAGTCGAACTTCAGACCCGGGATGGACAGGCAGCCCTCCTCGCCGTCCTGCTCCTCGTCGGACGGGAAGTGCAGCACCGGGTTGGCCAGATGGCCGGACTGCTCGTCGTCGACGTGGTACGTGAACACGCGCAGCCCAACCCCGATCTGCGGCGCGGCCAGCCCGATACCCGGTGCGTCCAGCATCGTCTCGGTGAGATCGGCGACCAGCGTGCGTAGCTCCTTGTCGAAGGCGGTCACCACCTCGGCCGGCGTGCGCAGCACCGGGTCGCCGAACAAGCGAATCGGCTGAACGGTCACAGCGCGAGTCTACGGATCCGGCCGGCTATTCCGGGCGCACCCGCTCGTCGTCCTCGACATGGCATGTCCGGCATCCGGGTGGTGCTGTCGAGCGGGCTGCCGGCCAGCACGCATATGTGCCTGGTAGACGCACTTGGCCGGAGTGCTCACCGGCGCGCACACCGCCGAACGGCTGCGCGCCGCCGGCGCCACCCACTTGTTACCGGCCGCCATGTCGCTCCCCGAGTTCATCACGCCCGCGTGAGCCACCCTGCCGGGCAGGCGCAGGTCGAACGCTCAGAACAGCTCCAGCGGATCGAGGACGACCTTCACCGGGTCGGCGGCCTTGCGCGCCGAGCGCGCCGCGGCGGCTGCCTTCAAGGCTGCGGCGAGCAGCGCGCCGTGCGCCCGGGGTACCCGGATCAGCGCGCGCTGGGTGTCATCGTCCACCGGAACGGGGCCGATCACCTCGTGCGGTTCCGGTAGCCCACCGAGCATCTCGCCGATCGCCGGTGCCGTGCCGGTCAGGGCGGCCATGCGCACGGCCGGCGGGAAGCCGAGCTGCTGTCGGTCGGCGAGCTCCCGGGCAGCGCTGCCCGCGGCGTCCCAGCGGATGAGCGCCTGCACCACCGGGACGGAGGCGTCGGCGGCAATCACCACCTGCCCGCCGGGCCGGACGAGGGCGGCAGCGTTCATCCAGCGGCGCAGCGCCTCCTCACCGGCGCGCAGGTCGGCGCGGCCCAGCAGCGCCCAGCCGTCGAGCAGCAGCGCCGTGCCGTATCCGCCGGTGACCAGCGGCTCGGCCCCCGGCGTGGCCACCACGACGCTGGGCTGCGCCGATACCTCTGCGAGCACGCTGTCGCCGCTCGACGTGCGGACCGGCACGCCCGGAAAGGCTCGTCCCAGCTCCTCCGCCGTGCGCGCCGAGCCGACGACCACGGCCCGCATGCGCCGCCCCCCGCATGCCGGACAGGTCCAGTCGCCGGCGGGACGGCCACACCACCGGCACGTGGCGATTGCGTGGCCGGAGCTCGCCGCGAGCGGGCCACTGCAGGTCCCGCATCGGGCCGGTGTGCGATCGCGGGCGCAGGCCAGCGTCGGGACGTATCCGCGCCGCGACACCTGCACCAGGACCGGCCTGCCCTCGTCGAGTGCCCCGCGGGCCGCCCGGAACGCGACGCTCGGCAGCCGCGCGGCGCGCGCGGCGGGGTCGCGCTGCTGCTCGATGTCGTCGCCGGTGGCCATGACGCGCGGTCCGGCAGCGCGGATCGCCTCCCGATCCGCGACGATCTCGTGCGCCCAGGCGGACTCGACGAGCAGCGCCGCCTCGGCGGTGCGCCCGTACCCGCCGACCAGCAGCGCCGCGCCAGTCAGTGACGAGCGCAGCACCAGCACGTCGCGGGCGTGGGGATACGGCGCCCGCGGTTCGGCGTACAGGTCGTCGCCGTCGTCCCAGATCGCGAGCAAGCCGACGTCGGCGACCGGCGCAAGCGCCGCGACCCGGGTGCCGGCGACCGCCCGGACAGCGCCGCGGCGCACCGCGAGCCAGCGGCGGTAGCGCTCCGCCGGACCCAGGTCCGCGGAGAGGGCCACATGCCGGCCCGTGCCGAGCACCTCGGACAGTGCGCCGTCGAGGCGAGCGAGATCGCGCAGGTCGGGAACCACGGCGACTGCGCCCCGCCGAGTGGCTAGCGTGGCGCGCATCGCTTCGGCGAGCCGCCGCGGCCAGTCCTCACCCGGCAGCGCCGACCACACGGCGCGCGCCGGGCGCCGCGCGGCTACGGCGGCGAGGAACGCCGGAGCGGCGTGGTAGCGGTCCCAGCCGCTGGCCGGCGCGGACTCGGGCGGCGGCAGCGTCGGGCTAGGCCCGGACTCGGCCCCGGCATGCCGCGGGGGCACGCCGAGGCGCGCGACATCCATGAAGCTGCCCGCGTACCGGTCGGCGACCGCGCGGAACAGCCGGGCGGTCTCCGCGGTGAGCACGGGCTCGTCGCTGACGGCCCGCTCGACGAACGCCAGTCGCCCGGCGTGTTCGCTCGAGTCGCGACGTTCGAGGACGTAGCCGTCCACGAGCCGCCCCGCGAACCGCACCCGCACTCGCGAGCCGGCCTGGATCGTGGCCGACAGCTCCTCCGGCACCACGTAGTCGAACGGCCGATCGAGATGCGCGAGGGGCACGTCGACCATCAGGCGGGCGACCGGTCGGTCGGCAGCAGGCTGCCGCCCGGTGCGGCGCACGCGCGTGGACGTCACGCCCACGTCATACCTCGATTGCGCAACATATGGCGGCCTGAGACCGCCACACCTTGCGCGATTCGCTCAGAGCCGGGGTGAAATCAGCCGTTAGCCAGCTTCGCGAGCTGGTCGGCCTTGTCGGTGCGCTCCCAGGTGAAGTCCGGCAGCTCCCGGCCGAAGTGGCCGTAGGCGGCCGTCTGCGTGTAGATCGGCCGCTTGAGGTCGAGGTCCCGGATGATCGCTGCCGGGCGCAGGTCGAACGTTTCCTTGATCGCGCTCGCGATCTTCGCCGGGTCGGCGGTCTCGGTTCCGAACGTCTCGATGAACAGGCCCACCGGCTGCGCCTTCCCGATCGCGTACGCGGCTTGCACCTCGACCTTGCTGGCCAGCCCCGCGGCCACCACATTCTTGGCGACCCAACGCAGCGCGTATGCCGCCGACCGGTCGACCTTGGACGGGTCCTTGCCGGAGAACGCTCCGCCGCCGTGCCGGGCGTAGCCGCCGTACGTATCGACGATGATCTTGCGGCCGGTCAGCCCGGCGTCGCCCATGGGACCGCCGATCTCGAAGCGACCGGTGGGATTGGCGAACAGCCGGTAGTCATCGGCATCGATGCCGATGTCCGCAATGACGGGCATGATCACGTGCTCGGCAATGTCGGGCTTGAGCAGCGTGTCCAGGTCGATGTCGGCGGCGTGCTGGCTCGACACGACCACGGTGTCCAGGCGCGCCGGCTTGCCGTCGATGTACTCGATCGTGACCTGCGTCTTGCCGTCGGGGCGCAGGTAGGGAACTGTTCCCTCCTTGCGTACCACAGACAGCCGGTATGCCAGCCGGTGGGCGAGCGCGATGGGCAGCGGCATCAGCTCGGGCGTCTCGTCGCAGGCGAACCCGAACATCAGGCCCTGGTCGCCGGCGCCCTGGCGATCGAGCGGATCGTCGTCGCCTTCGACGCGCGCTTCGTAGGCGGAGTCGACGCCCTGCGCGATGTCCGCCGATTGCGAGCCGATCGCAACGTTCACGCCGCACGATGCGCCGTCGAAGCCCTTGCGGGACGAGTCGTAGCCGATCTCGAGGATGCGCTCACGCACGATCGTCGGAATGTCGGCATAAGCCTCCGTGGTCACCTCGCCGGCAACGTGGACCTGACCGGTCGTGATGAGCGTCTCGACTGCGACGCGGCTCGACGGGTCTTGCGCGAGCAGCGCGTCGAGGATCGAGTCGCTGATCTGGTCTGCGATCTTGTCCGGGTGTCCCTCGGTGACGGACTCGGACGTGAACAGGCGGCGGCTCACAGATACTCCGGGGATCGGCGGAATGGGTCCCGCAGAGTCTACCGACCGAGTAGAGATCGAACGCCGTCCCACACCGCCGCGGCGAGCACCGCCTTCGGGCCTAGCGGTACCGGCACCTCGCTACCGTCGGCGCCCAGGATCACCGCGGCATTGTCCGGCTGCCCGAACGCCCTGCCGCCGCCGACAGGGTTCACCACCAGCAGATCGCAGCCCTTGCCGGCCAGCTTCTCGCGGCCGTGGTGCAGAACGTCGCCGGTCTCGTCGCCGGTCTCCGCGGCGAAGCCGACCAGGATCTGCCCAGGCCGGCGGGCAGCGACCAGTTCGCTCAGGATGTCCGGGTTCTTGACCAGGCCGATAGGCGCCGGATCGGCGCCCGAGCGCTTGATCTTGTGCGCAGCCTCGGCGGCCGGCCGGAAGTCGGCGATCGCAGCGGCCATGACGACCACCCCGGCGTCGGCGGCGGCCTTGTGCACGGCCTCGCGCAGCTCGGCGGTGGTCGAGACGCGGACGACGGCGGCACCGGCCGGGTCGGGCAGCTCCGTATTGGCAGCGACGAGGGTTACCTGGCTGGCGCCACGGGCGGCGGCCACCGTGGCGAGCGCGTAACCCTGTCGCCCCGACGAGGCGTTGCCCAGGAAGCGCACCGGGTCGATCGGCTCGCGGGTGCCACCGGCGGTGACGAGCACGTGGTGGCCGACGAGGTCGGCCGGCAACGCGTCCGGACGGCGGAGCAGAAGTTCGGCCAGTTGCGCGATCTCGGCAGGCTCGGGGAGACGCCCCTTGCCGGTGTCCGCGCCGGTGAGCCGACCGATGGCGGGCTCGAGCACCGCGGCGCCACGGCGGCGCAGCGTGGCGACGTTGTCGGCGGTGGCCGGGTGCTCCCACATCTCGGTGTGCATGGCCGGGGCGAAGAGCACCGGGCAGCGCGCGGTCAGCAGCGTGTTCGTTATCAGGTCGTCGGCGATGCCGTGTGCGGCACGGGCCAGCAGGTCGGCAGTGGCTGGCGCCACCACGACGAGATCGGCATCGCGACCGAGCTGGACATGCGGCACGGCCTCGGCTTCGGTCCACACGTCCGTCGCGACCGGATGATGCGACAGGGCTGCCCAGGTCGGCGCGCCGACGAAGCGGAGTGCCGCCTCGGTGGGGACGACCGTAACCTCGTGGCTCGACTCGGTGAGCTTGCGCAGCAGGTCAGCCGCCTTATAGGCGGCAATACCCCCCGCCACGCCCAGCACAATCCGGCTCACAAGAACGAGCTAACCACGGCAGGGGTGGACACAGCCTGAACGTGACCGAAGAGAACACAACGACCAGGCGATGAGCGCTCGCGCGAAGAGCGGCGCGCCCGGCGCGACGCGCCAGCGACGACGCTTGCCCGGCGGGCCTATGAATCGGCCGGCTTGAACTCGATCAGGTCGCCGTTGATCTCACGCAGTGCGATGGACAGCGGCTTCTCCTGCGGCGCCGTCTCGACCAGCGGGCCGACGTACTCGAGCAATCCTTCACCGAGCTGGCTGTAGTAGGCGTTGATCTGCCGCGCCCGCTTCGCCGCGATGATGACGAGCGCGTACTTGGACTGGGCGCGCTCGAGGAGCTCGTCGATAGGCGGGTTGGTGATGCCTTCGGGCATGGTCACAGATGCGGACACGTGTCAGCTTTCTTGTCGGTCTGGTTGATCGTGCTGGGCGCACGCAGCCTCGATCAACGATACCAATTCGGCGGCGGCACGCCCGACATCGTCGTTGACGATGACCTTGTCGAACTCGCTCTCGGCGGCGAGCTCGACCCGCGCTCGGTCCAGCCGGGCCTCGATAACGTCGCGCGGCTCGGTGCCACGGCCGGACAGCCGGCGATCCAACTCGTCCCAGGACGGCGGCACGAGGAACACGAACTGCGCCAGCGGCATCGTTGCGCGCACCTGGCGTGCACCTTGCAGCTCGATCTCGAGCAGCGTCGGGATGCCGGCCGCCAGATGCTCATACACGGGAGCACTGGGCGTGCCGTAGACGTTGCCGGCGAACTCGGCATACTCGAGCAGCTCGCCGCGCTCGATCATGCGCGCGAAGGCGGCCCGATCCACGAAGTGGTACTGGACGCCGTCGCTCTCGCCAGGCCGGGGCGCACGCGTGGTGCACGACACGGACACCCACACATGGGGATACAACTCGCGCACCGCTTGCACCACGGTGCCCTTGCCCACGCCGGACGGACCGGACAGCACGGTCAGGCGGCTGGGCATACCCGCGACCCTAGTGCCGGCGCCGTCCCAGAACGCCGCGCCTGGGACGCATGCGAACGTGGCCGCGGCGGCTGGCTGCCCACCAACAGGTCCACCTCGATGTCGTCGGCAAAGCGCGGCAAGCTGCCGGTAGTCATCACGCTCGATCGGACGAAGTGCGACAACTTCCGGTTGGGCAGCGGACCACCCTAGAGGCGGCTGCGCCGTGAGTCTGCGCACACGTCGCGGTCCGGGGACCAACGGCCTCTGTGCCCCTGCATTGCGGCGTGGTTACTGTTTCGGTGATTGCCGGGGAGTTGGCCTGGAATATTGCTCGGTTCCCGCAGGCGACGAAGCGAGGAGGTCGGGCCATGGCTGCCCTGCAGGTCGGCGTGGCAAAGGAGGCCGCGCCCGGGGAACGTCGAGTAGCCCTCACGCCGGATGCGGTGTCCCGACTGCACAACGCCGGCGTGGACGTGCTGACCGAAGCCGGCGCAGGGGGCTCGGCGTGGTTCCCCGACGAGGACTACGCACAGGCCGGCGCCACCGTCGTCGACACCGATGCCCTATTCGCGCGTGCCGACGTCGTGTTGTGCGTGAACCCTCCGCCACCGCAGCGGCTGCGTTCGGGGCAGGCCGTCGTGGGGCTGCTCCAGCCGTTGCTCAATCCACAGCTCATGGCGGACCTGGCTGCACGCGGTGTCACCGCGATCAGCCTCGACGGCCTGCCCCGCACGCTCTCCCGCGCCCAGGGCATGGACGCGCTGAGCTCACAAGCGAACATCGCGGGCTACAAGGCCGTGCTGGTCGCCGCCGACACGTTCGAGCGGTTCTTTCCGCTGCTGATCACCGCGGCGGGGACGTCCAAGCCCGCAGCGGTGCTGGTGCTGGGCGCAGGCGTCGCGGGGTTGCAGGCGATCGGCACCGCGCGCCGGCTGGGCGCGGTGGTGCGTGCCTACGACGTCCGTCCGGCCGCGCAGGACGAGGTGAAATCACTGGGCGCGCAGTTCATCGAACTTAAGTCGGTCGAAGCCGCGGCCGGCGAAGGAGGCTATGCACGTGCGCTCACCCCTGAGGAGCAGGCAGCGCAGCAGGCCGAGCTCGCAGAGCAC
>JBKOXO010000211.1:0-9070 GCA_046744105.1 Actinomycetota bacterium | reverse complement strand
CACCAACCGGAGTTGGCCCCGTGCCACAGCGAGATCGGCACCGGCGCCCGCCAGCCGCCGAGGAACAGCGTGGTGGCCAGCGCCGACACCCGAACCGGCCGGCGGCCCCCTGGGCTTCGCCAAGGGGTTCGGGCTGACCTTCGGGCAGATGTTCAAGAAGGTCTACACGCAGCAGTATCCGTTCGACTTCTACCCGACGGCGCCGCGCTACCACGGCCGGCACGTGCTGAACCGGCACCCGGACGGGCTGGAGAAGTGCATCGGCTGCGAGTTGTGCGCCTGGGCCTGTCCGGCAGACGCGATCTACGTCGAGGGCGCCGACAACACCGAGACCGAGCGGTACGCGCCCGGTGAGCGCTACGGCCGGGTGTACCAGATCAACTACCTGCGCTGCATCTTCTGCGGACTGTGCATCGAGGCGTGCCCGACCCGCTCGCTGACCATGTCGAACGAGTACGAGCTGGCCCTCGACAACCGCCAGGACCTCATCTACACCAAGGAGCAGCTGATGGCGCCGCTGCTGCCCGGGATGGAGGCGCCACCGCATCCCATGCGCCTCGGCGACAACGAGCAGGACTACTACGTCGCCAAGACACAGGAGCCGTTGACGAAGGGCGCGCCGCAGAGCGCTGCAAATGCCGGCGGCAAGCCCATCAGTGCGCCCGCAATCGAGGTGGGTCGCCACCATGCTTAATCGCGCTCCAGCTCTTCGCGACTTGTTCGACCGTCGGCGTGTTATTAGCCGCCGAGGGTCGAACAACTTTGGGCGGAGGGCGGCCTCATGAGTGCGGCTCTTGCTGCTGCTCCGTTGATGCACGGGGACGTGCCGCTAGGGGAGGCGATCGCGTTCTGGATCCTCGGGCCGGTCTCGCTGGCCGGCGGCATCGGCATGGTTGCGTTCCGCAACGCCGTGCACTCGGCGCTGTCGCTCGCGGCCACCATGATGGCCCTCGGTGCCATGTACATCGTCCAGCAGGGACCGTTCATCGGGCTGGTGCAGGTGATCGTCTACACCGGCGCGATCATGATCTTGTTCCTGTTCGTGCTGATGCTGGTGGGGCGTGACTCGTCCGACTCACTCGTCGAGACGCTGCGCGGTCAACGATGGGCGGCCGCCCTGGCCGGCATCGGGTTCGCCCTGCTCGTCGCGATCGGGGTTGGCCGCGCCTTCAAGGGCATCAAGCCGACGAACCTCGACGCGCACAATTCCGGCGGCCGCAACGTCAACTCGCTCGCGGAACTGTTGTTCACCAAGTACCTGTTCGCGTTCGAGCTGACGTCGGTGCTGCTCATCGTGGCGGCCGTCGGCGCGATGGTGCTCGCTCACATCGAGCGCGAAGGGCCGCGCCGCACGCAGAAGTTGATCGCGCAGGCGCGCATCCGGTCGGGACGGCCGCAGCCGCTACCCGGGCCGGGCGTGCTCGCGTCCGGCGACTCGATCGGGACGCCGGCGCTGCTCCCCGACGGCACGGCCTCGCCGGAGTCGGTGCTGGCGTCGACGCCCGGCGTACGCGACTTGCCGGAGCTTCCCCCGGGAGAAGGCCTGTGACGCCGACGTACTACCTCGTGCTGTCCGCCGCGCTGTTCACGATCGGCGCGGTCGGGGTGCTCGTGCGGCGCAACGCGATCGTGGTGTTCATGTGCATCGAGCTGATGCTCAACGCAGTAAACCTCACCCTCGTTACGTTCTCGCGGATCAACGGCTCGCTGGACGGGCAGGTCATCGCGTTCTTCGTGATGATCGTTGCCGCCGCCGAGGTCGTGATCGGCTTGGCGATCATCATGTCCATCTTCCGAACCCGGCGGTCGGCGTCCGTGGACGACGCCAACCTCCTCAAGTACTGAGGGGCACCGTGACGCACCGAGCTCGCGACTTGTTCGACCTGGGACGCGCCCGGGCACGCCGAGGGTCGAACAACCTGGCTAGGGCGGGGCTGTGACTACTGCCGACGGCGTGCAGTCCGCAGCGTGGTTGCTAGTAGCGATACCGTCAGTTTCCGCTGCCATCTTGCTGCTGGCCGGCAAGCGGGCCGACAAGTGGGGACACTGGCTCGGTGCACTGGTGCCGCTAGTGTTGTTCGTCTATACAGTCGTGCTGTTCTTCTCGGTGAAGGGCCAGTCCGACCGAGTGGTCACCAAGAACTACTACACCTGGATCCCGGTCGGCGGGCTCCATGTGGACTTCGGCATCCTGCTCGATCCGTTATCGCTTGTCTTCGCGCTGCTGATCACGGGCGTCGGCGGCTTGATCCACATCTACGCGGTCGGCTACATGGCCGGCGACCCGGGGCGCCGCCGTTTCTTCGGCTGGTTCAACCTGTTCATCGCGGCGATGCTGCTGCTCGTTCTGGGCAATAACTACCTCTCGTTGTACGTCGGCTGGGAGGGCGTGGGCCTCGCGTCGTACCTGCTCATCGGGTACTACAACCGCGAGTCGGCGGCCACCGCGGCGAAGAAGGCGTTCATCATGAACCGGGTCGGCGACGTCGGCCTGCTGATCGCGATCTTCACGATGTTCGCGTACTTCGGCACGACGTCGTACGGCGATCTGCTGTTCGGCAACGCTCATTACACGCAAGGCGTGGCCGCGGCGCTGGGGTTCATGCTGTTGCTGGGCGCGTGCGGCAAGTCCGGCCAGTTCCCGCTGCAGGCGTGGTTGCCGGACGCCATGGAGGGCCCGACCCCGGTGTCGGCGCTCATCCACGCGGCGACCATGGTCACCGCCGGTGTGTATCTCATCGCCCGGTCGGCGCCGATCTTCGACCAGACGCAGGCGGCGCGTACCGCGGTCGTCGTCGTCGGCGCGATCACGCTGCTGTGGGGGTGCATCTGCGGGTGCGGGCAGGACGATCTCAAGCGGGTGCTCGCGTACTCGACGGTGAGCCAGATCGGCTACATGTTCCTTGCGGTCGGCCTAGGGCCCGGCGTGTACGCGATCGGCATCATGCACCTGCTCGGTCACGGCTTCTTCAAGGCGGCGCTGTTCCTCTCCGCCGGGTCGGTCATGCACGCCATGAACGACCGCATCGACATGCGCCGCTTCGGCGGGCTGGCTCGCGTCATGCCGATCACGTATCTGGTGTTCGTCGCCGGCTATCTGGCGATCATCGGCTTCCCGCTGGCCACCGGCTTCTGGACCAAGGACAAGATCATCGAGGCGGCGCTCGACAAGGGCGGCACGTCCGGGTGGACCCTGGGCTTGGCCGCACTGCTCGGTGCGGGCATTACCGCGTTCTACATGACACGAGCGCTGGTCATGACGTTCCATGGTGAGCGCCGCTGGGAGGACGACGTCCACCCGCATGAGGCCCCCCGGATCATGACGTGGCCGATGATCCTGCTGGGCGTCCTGTCCTTGATCGGTGGCTATCTGTTGATCTTCGGCGGCGGACTCCAGCATTGGCTGACGCCGTCAGTGGGCCCGAGCGTCGAGGAGGGCGTACACACGGTGTCGCCCGCCGTGCTGACGGCGCTCACCCTCATCGTCGTCGCGCTCGGTGTGGGCGGTGCCTGGGTAGCGTTCGGCATGCGTCCCGTGCCGGCGGTGCGGCCGGTGGTCGTCTCGCCGATGACCACGCTCGCGCGTAACCACCTCTACGACGACGCGTTCAACGAGGCCGCCTTCGAGCGTCCGGGTCTGTGGCTGACCCGGGTACTGGTGTACTTCGACAACAAGGGAGTTGACGGCGTGGTCCGGGGCGTTGCCGCTGCGTTCGGCGGCGGATCGGGCCGATTGCGCAGGCTGCAGACCGGGTTCGTCCGCAGCTACGCGCTGTCGATGTTGGCCGGGGCCGTCGCCGTGGTGGCCGTCCTGCTCGCGGTGAGGTTCGGCTGATGCACAACCCCGCGCTGCTGATCTTGGTGCTGCTGCCGCTGGCCGGCTCGCTCGTGGTGTTCGGCCTGCCCAGGCAGGACGCCAAGCTCGCCAAGCAGGTCACGCTCGCGGTCTCGCTGGCCGTCGCCATCTACACGATCGTCGTCGCCGTCAACTTCGATACGAGTGGCGACCGCTTCCAGTTCGTCGGCAGTTGGACGTGGATCAAGGCGCTCGGCGTGCACCTCGCTTTCGGGGTCGACGGCATCGCGCTGGTCCTGCTGCTGATGTCGGTGATCCTCGTGCCGACGGTGGTGCTCGCGTCCTGGAACTCCTTCGACAGCCGCCGCGACGCGGAGGAGACGCTGCAGCCGCGGCGCAGCGTCAAGACGTACTTCGCCCTGCTGCTGCTCCTCGAGTTCTTCATGATCGGCGTGTTCACCGCGCTGGACGTGTTCCTGTTCTACGTCTTCTTCGAGGCGATGCTCGTGCCGATGTACTTCATCATCGGCAGCTTCGGCGGGCCGCGCCGGCAATACGCCGCGATGAAGTTCTTCCTGTACTCGCTGTTCGGCGGGCTGCTGATGCTGGCCGCGGTGATCGGCCTGTACGTCAGCTCCAACAAGGGAACGTTCTCGTTCCCGGACCTGATCGGCGCGATCCACCCCGGCGCCACGCAGAAGTGGCTGTTCCTCGGCTTCTTCATCGCGTTCGCGATCAAGGCACCGCTGGTGCCGTTCCACACCTGGCTGCCCGACGCCGGGGCCGAGGCGCCGGCCGGCGGCGCCGCCCTGCTCGTGGGCGTGCTCGACAAGGTCGGCATGTTCGGGTTCCTGCGCTACTGCCTGCCGCTCTTCCCGGACGCGTCCCGGTACTTCGCCCCGACGGTGCTGATCCTGTCCGTGATCGGCATCCTCTATGCAGCATTCCTGGCAATCGGCCAGCGGGACATGAAACGGCTCGTCGCGTACACGTCGGTGGCACACTTCGGCTTCATCGGCCTCGGCATTTTCGCGTTCACGTCCCAGGGCGGAACCGGAGCCGTGCTGTACATGGTCAACCACGGCTTCTCCACAGGCATGCTGTTCCTGATCGTGGGGCTGCTCATCGCCCGTGGCAAGAGCCGCAACGTCGCCGACTACGGCGGAACGTCCAAGGTCACCCCGTGGCTTGCCGGGGTGTTCCTGATCGCTGCCCTCTCCTCGCTGGCCCTACCCGGCCTGTCGACGTTCGTGAGCGAATTCCTCGTCCTCGTCGGGACGTTCACCCGGCACAAGGGGCTGGCCATCCTTGGCGCCAGCGGCATCATCCTGGCGGCGCTGTACGTGCTGTGGCTCTACCAGCGCACCATGACCGGCACGGTCATCGACAAGGTGAAGCGCTTCCGCGACCTGAACGTCCGCGAGGCATTCGCAGTCGGACCGCTCATCGCGATCATCCTGTTCCTCGGCATCTACCCCAAACCGGTGATCGACGTGATCAACCCGGCTGTCAAGGCCACCCTGCAAGATGTCGGCAAGCCCGACCCGGCACCGGCGTCCGGCACGGCAATCGGAGGCGGACGATGACCGCGTTTGCGGCGCAGGCGGCGGCCGTGCAGGCGCCGTCGATTTCTTACCACGCGCTGGTGCCGATCTTCATCGTGCTCGGAGCGGCGTGCGTGGGCGTGCTGATCGAGGCGTTCGTGCCGCGCGACGACCGCTTTGCCGTGCAGATGCCGGTCACCATCAGCAGCCTGCTCGGCGCATTGATCGCGGTGTTCGTCCTGCACGGAACGTCGGAAACCACCGTCGGCGGTGCGCTCGCCGTCGACGGCGTGGGGCTGTTCATCCAAGGCACGATCCTGCTGCTCGCGATCACATCCGTGCTGCTCATCGCGGAACGTGCCGTCGAGGGCAGCCCGATCGTGGCGCAGGCCGCCGTGGTGATCGGCTCGCCCCGCGACCGCGAGCTGCAGCGCAGCAATCGCGTTCAGACCGAGATCTTCCCGCTGGCGATGTTTGCCGTGTCCGGCATGCTGGTCTTCCCTATCGCCAACAACCTGCTGCTGATGTTCGTCGCCCTCGAGGTGCTGTCGCTGCCGCTGTACCTGATGGCCGGCATGGCGCGGCGGCGCCGGCTGTTGTCGCAGGAAGCGGCGCTCAAGTACTTCCTGCTCGGTGCGTTCGCGTCGGCGTTCTTCCTGTACGGGCTGGCGTTGCTGTACGGGTATGCGAACTCCGTCGACCTGCCCGCGATCTTGACCGCTGCGCAGACGTCGACGCGCTCGGACGTGCTGCTCTACCTCGGCCTGGCGCTGCTCGTGGTCGGCCTGCTCTTCAAGGCCGGCATCGCGCCGTTCCACAGCTGGACGCCGGACGTCTATCAGGGCTCACCGACCGCGGTGACCGCGTTCATGGCATCGTGCACGAAGATCGCCGCGTTCGGCGCCATCCTGCGCGTGCTGTACGTCGGATTCTCGAACACGAAGTGGGACTGGCGGCCGATCATTTGGGCGGTGGCGATCACCTCCATGGCGGTCGGCGCGATCTTCGGCCTGACCCAGACGGACGTCAAGCGCATCCTGGCGTACTCGTCGATCGCGCACGGGGGCTTCATCCTGGTCGGTCTGGTCGCGATGACGAAGGACGGCGTGTCGAGCACGCTGTTCTACCTGGTCACGTACGGCTTCGCGACCGTCGCCGCATTCGGGCTGGTCACCCTGGTCCGCGATGCAGACGGTGAGGCGACGCATCTCTCGCAATGGTCCGGGCTGGCGCGCAAGAGTCCGTTCGTCGCGGTCGTCATGACGATTCTGCTGATGTCGATGGCCGGCATCCCGCTCACGGCTGGATTCGTCGGGAAGTTCACCGTTTTCCGGGCCGCGTACCACGACTCCGGGCCGCTCGTCGTCATCGCGCTGATCGCCTCGGCGGTGGCGGCGTTCTACTACCTGCGTATCGTCGTGCTGATGTTCTTCGCCGAGCCGCCCGAGAACGCGCCGACGATCGCGATCCCGTCGCCGGCCACGACCTTCGCGTTGACGCTCGGCACACTGGTGACGATCGTGCTCGGCGTGTTCCCGCAGCCGATCCTCGACCTGGCTTCGCACGCGGCGAGACTTCGCGGGTGACATCTTCGATCGGGGTCGACTTCGCCGACGCCCGCCTGGAGGCGTCGGTGCGAGCCGGCCTCGATGCCGTCGAGGTCATGCTGCGGGACGCAGTGCACGCGGAGGACGCGTTCATCGCGGAGGCCGCGCGCTACCTCGTCGACGCGGGCGGTAAGCGATTCCGGCCGTTGATGACCATGTTGGCGGCGCATTTCGGGAACGCCTCCGCACCCGAAGTCGTATCCGCCGCGGTCGTCGTCGAGTTGACCCACCTCGCCACGCTGTATCACGACGACGTCATGGACGAGGCGCGGGTACGCCGCGGCGCGCCGTCGCCGAATGCCCGGTGGGACAACACGATCGCCATCCTTACCGGCGACTTCCTGTTCGCCCGCGCGTCGGACATTCTTGCCGACCTGGGCCCAGCGGCGGTGCGGTTGCAGGCGCGGACGTTCGAGCGCCTGGTCACCGGGCAGATCCGGGAGACAGTAGGTCCCGGCCCGGACGACGACCCGATCGAGCACTACCTGGGCGTGCTCGCTGAGAAGACGGGCTCATTGATCGCGACGGCTGCGGAGTTCGGGGCGCGGTTCGCCGGCGTGGCACCGTCCACTGTGGACACACTGCGCCGCTTCGGAGAACGGATCGGAGTGGCGTTCCAGCTCTCCGATGACATCCTCGATATCGCGTCTGACTCGACGGAATCCGGCAAGACGCCGGGCACCGACCTGCGCGAGGGCGTCGCGACACTTCCCGTGCTGTACGCGCTGCGTTCGTCGGCATCGTCGTCGCGGCTGCGGACGCTCGTGTCACACCCGATCCTGGACGATGCCGAGCACGCCGAGGCGCTGTCCCTGCTGCGCTCGTCGACTGCCCTCGACGTGGCGCGCACGACGCTCTCGCGCTACGCGGACACGGCACGCGTCATGCTCGCCGACCTCCCGGACGTCCCGGCACGCGGCGGGTTCGAGGCACTCACCAGGCGCGTGATCGACCGGACCGGCTGATCACGCGAGTAAGGTAACTGGCTCGTCGTTGCGATGTCGATCAGCCGCGACAAGCATGGAGGCGAGCGAAGGAGGCGGGGCCACGGCCCGATTCGCGGATCGTGCTGCGGCCGGTCGGGAGCTCGGCGCAGTACTTGCCGAGCGGGATGCCGGTCGTGATGCTGTCGTGCTCGGACTGCCCCGCGGCGGATTGCCCGTCGCGGCCGAGGTCGCCGCTGCGATCAGCGCGCCGCTGGACATGTTCTCGGTACGCAAGCTCGGCGTCCCCGGATATCCCGAGCTGGCGATGGGCGCCGTTGCGACGGGCGGGGTGCGCGTCCTCAACAACGACGTGCTGGCCAGCGCGCCTGACATCAGCCCGGAGGAGATCGACGCCATCACCGAGCAGGAGCTCGAGGAGCTGCGCCGTCGCGAGGCGGCATACCGGGGTGACCGGTCGCCTCCCGATCTTTCCGGCCGCACCGCCATTCTCGTCGACGACGGGCTCGCGACCGGCGCGACGATGCGTGCCGCGGTGGCCGCCGCCCGTAAGACGGCAAGCAAGGTCATCGTCGCGGCCCCGGTCGCGTCCTGGCAGGCGATCGCGCAGCTGGACCTGGAGGCCGACGACGTCGTGGTCGTCTACGTTCCGAAACGCCTCGGCGCGGTCGGCATGTACTACGACGACTTCCGCCAGGTCAGCGATGAGGAAGCCTGCGCGCTGCTGCGATGAGCGCTCGCGCGAAGAGCCCGCCGGCCGCGACGCGGCCCGCGCCGGAGGCGCGGAGTGGCTCGCAGGCTAGCGCCGCTTGGCGGCGCAGCCGAGAGACACCCCCCGGCGGCGGAGTTATGCGCGTAGCGCGAGCTGCCTGATGCGGGTGACCCGCCTCGTCAGCACCCGCGAATGGCCGGCGTGGTCGACCACGACGAGATGCCCTGTCATGTCAGCGACGATCAGCCAGCGGCCGTCGGGCGTCCAGACCATCGAGGTGCCGAAGTACGCCTCGTCGCGGTCGATTTCCACGCTTGTGTGGTGCTCGATGCCGGTGGCGAGGTCGAGCATGGAAAGCCGCAGCGGCTCGTCGCCGGAAAGAATCGCAGCCGTACTGCCGTCCGGCGCGACGCTGCCTGTCGGGGCGTCGGAGTCCGAGCCCGCGCCGAGCACGCGATGTGCTCGGC
>JBKOXO010000198.1:0-14008 GCA_046744105.1 Actinomycetota bacterium | reverse complement strand
ATGTCAGGGTCTTGCCGGGCCACAACGACCCGTACCACCGCAATGCCATCGGCTGGCTGGGCGATAGGATCATGGCCTTCCTGAACGCCCACGGGATGGTGACCATGACCACCCGTCCGACTATCGCGCAGCGCAGCTGCTGCGACGGGGTCTTACGACGTGCAGAATCCTCGCCCAGCCCGACGGCTTGCCGTTGTGACCTGCATGGACGCGCGCATCGATCCTGCGCGACTGCTCGGGCTCAAACCCGGCGACGCACACGTGCTGCGTAATGCCGGCGGAGCCGTGACGGCCGACGTGCGGCGCAGCCTGGTGATCAGCCAGCGTCTGCTCGGTACGAAGTCGATCATGATCATCCGGCACACCGGCTGTGCCATGCTTGGTCTGGACGAGGCGCTGCGTGACGACCTCGCGCGTGAGGTGGGCGCGCACGCCGACTGGCAGGTACACGGGTTCGCCGACCTCGAAGGCGAGCTGCACAAGGCGCTCGCAGAGCTTCGCGCCGACCCGTTCCTGCTGCACACCGACGACATCCGCGGTTGGGTGTACGACGTCGAGAGCAGCGGCGAACTACTCGACGTCGAGCGATGAGCGCTCACGCCAAGAGCGCCGCCGGCCGCCATGCCTTCCACGCTGCGCCGCCGAGCGGCGCAGGGGCGGCGACCGGCCGGATCTAGAACAGCAGGGCGCTGGCCGGGTCGTGCAGCACGGCGGCCACGTCGGCCAGGAACTGCGAGCCCAGCTGGCCGTCGACCATGCGGTGGTCGAAGGACACCGCGAGTTGGGTGACCCAGCGCGGCACGATCTGGTCGTCGACGACCCAGGGCATCTTGCGCACCGCGCCGAAGGCGACGATTCCCGCCTCGCCCGGGTTGAGGATCGGCGTGCCCGTGTCGATACCGAACACCCCGACGTTCGTGATCGTGATCGTGCCGCCGGCCAGATCGGCCGGAGACGTCTTGCCGGCCCGCGCCGTCTCGGTCAACTCCGCGATGGCGACAGCCAGCTCGCGCAGCGTGAGCCGGTCGGCGTCCTTGATGTTGGGGACGACAAGCCCGCGGTCGGTCGCCGCCGCGATGCCGAGGTTGACGTAGTGCTTCAGGACGATCTCGCCGGCATCCGCGTCCCACGACGCGTTGATCTCCGGGGTGCGCCTGGCGGCCAGCATGACGGCCTTGGCCACGAACAGCAGCGGGCTGACCTTGACGTCGCTGAAGTCGCGGCGCGCCCCGACCCGGTCGCGCAGCTCCATCATCGCCGTGACGTCGACGGTGATGAACTCCGTGACGTGCGGGGCGGTGAAGGCGCTGGCCACCATCGCTGCGGCGGTGTGCTTACGCACCCCCTTGACCGGGATGCGGGTCTCGCGTTCCGCCACGGCCGTGGCTGGCGCGGGCGCCGACGCGGCCTGCTCGACGTCCGCGCGGGAAACCGTGCCGTTCGGCCCGGTCGGCTGCACGGTGGCGAGGTCGACGCCGAGCGTCTTGGCCAGCCGGCGCACCGGCGGCTTGGCGAGCACCCGGTGCCGGGTCTCAGGAGCGTCGGCCGGCGGCTGCGTCGGCGCGACGTTGAAGGCCGGATGCGCGGACGGGGTATCGGGCGCGGCCTTGCGGGCACGGCGGCGGGTGGCACCACGCGGCCCATAGCCTACGAGGACGGACTGCCGCTCTTCTGGCTCGGCAGCCTCCCGCTCGGTGGCCAGAGGCGGGGCCGCGGGCTCGGCGGGTGCACTCGCGCCGACGTCGATGGTGATGATCGGCGTGCCGACGTCGACCGTGTCGCCCTCGGAAGCGTGCAACTCCGTGACGACGCCGGCGTACGGCGACGGCAGCTCGACCGCGGCCTTTGCCGTCTCGACCTCGACGAGGGTCTGGTTGACCTTGACGGTGTCGCCGGGCCTGACGTCCCAGCGCAGGATGTCGGCCTCGGTCAGCCCCTCGCCGACGTCGGGCATCTTGAACTGCTTGAGGTCTGGCATCAGTACTCCAAGCTACGGTCGACGGCGTCGAGGATGCGGTCGACGGTCGGCAGCCACTCCTCCTCGAGGCGGCTGGCCGGGTAGGGCGTGTCGAAGCCGCCCACTCGCAGTACCGGTGCCTCGAGCGAGTAGAACGCCCGTTCCTGCACCCGAGCGGCAAGCTCGGCACCTACGCCATGGCTGACCGCTGCCTCGTGGACGATGACCAGGCGGCCCGTCCGCTTGACCGACTCGATGACCGTAGCCGTGTCAAGCGGCGAGATCGATCGCAGGTCGATCACCTCGAGGTCGCGCCCGTCGGCGTCTGCGGCCTCGAGTGCAGTCGCCACCATCGGGCCGTACGCCACGACCGTCACGTCCCGGCCGGGACGTACGACACGTGCCTTGTGTAGCGGGGACGGCTGGTCGCTCAGTTCGCCCTTGGCCCAGTACCGCCGCTTCGGCTCGAAGAAGAGCACCGGGTCGTCCGAACGGATCGACTGCTGGATCATCCAGTACGCATCGGAGGGGTTCGAGCACGCGACGACCTTCAACCCAGCGGTATGCGCGAAGTACGCCTCGGGTGACTCGGAATGGTGCTCGACCGCGCCGATGCCGCCGCCGAAGGGGATCCGGATCGTGATCGGCATCCGGATCTTGCCGGCCGACCGGTTGTGCATCTTGGCGACCTGGTTGACGATCTGGTCGAAGCCGGGAAAGACGAAGCCGTCGAACTGGATCTCGCACACCGGCCGGTATCCGCGGATCGCCAAGCCGACCGCGGTGCCGATGATGCCGGCCTCGGCGAGGGGCGTGTCGAACACGCGGGCCTCGCCGAAGTCCTTCTGGAGGCCGTCGGTGATGCGGAAGACGCCGCCGAGCTTGCCGACGTCCTCGCCCATGATGATCACCTTGGGGTCGTCGTCGAGTGCCTTTCGCAGCCCTTCGTTGAGCGCCTTGGCCATCGTCAGCGTCGTCATGCCGGCACCTCCTCGAACGAGTCGAGGTAGGCGGCGAACCCGTCGCGCTGCTCGCGCAACTCGTCGGTCAGCTCGACGTGCACGTGGTCGAACGCCGAGAGCGGATCCGGGTCGGGTAGCGCCCGGCAGCCGGCGCGGACGTGTTCGGCCAACTGCTCGCACTCACGCTCGATCGCGTCGAAGAAGTCCTGGCTGACGTGGGCGTGCCGGGTGAGGTAGGCGCGCACCCGGGCGATCGGGTCCTTGAGCTTCCACGTCTCGGTCTCGGCGGCGAGGCGGTACCGGGTCGCGTCGTCGGAGGTGGTATGCGGGTTCATCCGGTACGTGTAGGCCTCGATCAGCGTCGGCCCGAGCCCGGCCCGCGCCTGGTCGAGGGCCTTGCGGGTGACGGCCAGCGAGGCGAGCACGTCGTTGCCGTCGATGCGCACGCCGGGGAAGCCGAAGCCGCTCGCCCGGTGGTAGATCGGCACCCGGCTCTGGGTGCTCACCGGCGCGGAGATCGCCCACTGGTTGTTCTGGCAGAAGTAGACGACCGGCAGGTTCTCCGCGGCCGACCACACGAACGACTCGTTCACGTCACCCTGGCTGGAGGCGCCGTCACCGAAGAACGCCAGCACCGCGGTGTCCCGATTCGGGTCGCCCGTGCCGACGGCGCCGTCCCGGACGACGCCCATCGCATAACCCGCGGCGTGCAAGGTCTGGGCGCCGATCACGATCGTGTAGAGGTTGAAGTTGTTGTCGGCGGGATCCCAGCCGCCCAGGTTCGTGCCCCGGAACAGGCCCAGCAGGACAAGCGGGTCGACGTCGCGGCACCAGGCCACGCCGTGCTCCCGGTATGTCGGAAACGCCATGTCGTGCGGGCGCAGCGCACGCCCGGCGCCGACCTGGGCGCCCTCCTGCCCGAGCAGCGATGCCCACAGGCCGAGCTCGCCTTGCCGTTGCAGGGCGATCGCCTCGGTATCGATGCGGCGGACGAGGACGAGGTCGCGGTACAGCGACTGGATTTCGTCGTCGGTGATTTCGAGTGGGTATTCGGGGTGCTCGACGCGGACACCCTCGGGAGTCAGGAGCTGGACCATGTCCGGCTCAGGGGGAACGGCATGCACGGCACACGCTCCTCTCGTCGGGGCGTCGCACACGGGGTCTCCGCGTCGAACCGCCTGGCGAACTGGGCTACCCGTTGGTACAGGGATGGCGTACCCGTGGTTTTGCCCAGGGGTTCCTACCATATCCGGGCTCTCGGCCCGGCCGGTGTCGCTGGGGCGGCTCACGTAGTCCATCCTCATCTGCCCGTGGCATCAGCGCGCCAGCGCCGCCTAGTGCCTTGTGCGCGGGCTGATCACCAGCTAAGAACTGCATGGCGCTGTCCGTCCTGATCGGGGGATTTTGTGACTCGTACCCGTCTCTGCATCCTCGCCGTCCTCGCGCTGTTCGCGCCGCTACTGTCCGGCTTACCCGCGTCCGCGGCACCGCCACCGGGTGATGACACGCCGGTGCTGCTGACCCCGAAGGGTGAGGACGAGAACGGCGACGACGAGGAGAGCTTCGACAAGCTGCGCGACGCCTACTACTGGAGCCGACTGCTGGCCGGTGACGACGGCGGCATCAGCATGGACCAGGCCGCGACGCTGCGCTCGCAGGCTTCGACGAAGGCCAGCGCCATCCCGGCCGCCACGACCCAGGGCGGCCCCTGGTCGAGCGTCGGACCCGACCCCATCGTGCAGGTCGGACGCACCTCCAACACGTTCGAGGCGGTGTCCGGGCGCATCGGCGCGCTGGCCGTCCGCAACGACGGGACGGTCATCCTGGGCGCCGCCCAGGGCGGTGTGTGGACCTACAGCGAGGCCACCCGGACGTGGACGTCACGCACCCTCGACGCGGACACTCAGTCAGTGGGCGCCCTGGCTGTTGCGCCGAGCGACGACCGCATCGTGTACATGGGCTCGGGCGAAGGAGCGCTCTCCGGCGACAGTTACTACGGTGACGGCGTCTACCGCTCGACCGATGGCGGCGTGAGCTGGAAGCACGTGTCGGGCGATCTGTTCGACGGGCAGGCGTCCACCGACATCGTGGTCGACCCGGCCAACGCCAACCACCTCTACCTGTCGACCGTGCGCGGGCGCGGCGGCATCCGCCGCACAACGCACCCGTCGCAGACCCCGTTCGGCGTGTGGGAGTCCACCGACGGCGGCGCGCACTGGACCCTCCGCAAGGGCACCACCAACGAGCTGCACGGCGCAACCGACCTGGTTGCCGACCCGCAGAACTTCCACGTGCTGTGGGCGTCGTTCTGGGGCGACGGCATCTACCGCTCGACCAACGGCGGCCTGACCTGGTCCAGCGCGCTGGGCAACCTGCCGGCCGGGAACTACCTCGAGGGCGGCACCCGCTTCTCACTCGGCATCTCGCACCCGGCTGGCGCCGCGCATGCCACCGTCTACAGCGGGTTCGACTACTTCGACCTCTCCGACACGCACCACCGCTCGCAGGTGTACAAGACCACCGACGACGGAGGAACCTGGGCAACGCTGCCGACCGGCTCGGGCACCAACTCGATCCTCGACTACTGCGGCACTCAATGCTTCTACGACAACGAGGTGAAGCCCGTTCCGACCGACCCGAACACGGTCTACGTCGAGGGCTCCTACGGCTACAACTTCTCTCCGCAGTCGGGCGGCATCTGGCGGTCCAAGGACGGCGGCCTGACTTGGAAGAACATCGGCTACGACCTGCACCCCGACTTCCACGCCATCGCCATCCAGCCGAACAACACCCAGCATGTCGTGATCGGCAACGACGGCGGCGTGTGGCAGTCGTTCACCGGCGGGGGCCGCAACGGTGCCACCGACCCGCTGTCGGCCGCCGACTGGGAGAACCTCAACGGCACGGTGAACCCGAGCACTGCCGCACTGGTGCACGCGACCGGGCTGCGCATCGCGCAGTACACGAGCATGGCCACCGTTCCCAACGTCCCGGGCCAGTACTGGGGCGGCACGCAGGACAACGGCACCCAGCGCAAGTCGCTGGCCAACGACCGCTGGTTCGACCAGGCCGGCGGTGACGGCGGTCAGGTCATCGTCGACCAGACGACCCCGAACCCGGCGAATCCGTCGCTGCCCGCGTACGTGTTCGGCACCTACTTCGGCATCTCGCCCTACCGGTTCGACCCGTCCGAGGTCGGCACGTTCTTCGGTAACGAGGCGATCGACGGCGGCATCAACCTGCAGGATCGAGCCGAGTTCTACATCCCGTGGATCCAGAACCGGGCCGACCCGAACCAGATGTTCCTCGGCACGTACCGGCTCTACCGGACCAACAACGCCGAGACGCCGTCCGCGGGCGACGTGCACTGGGACGTCATCAGCCCGGACCTCACCACCGGCTGCGCGGGCGCGGCGCCGAACGGGGCACGTGGCTGTCTGATCAGCGCGATCGGCTCGGCCGACGGCGGCGACGGCGTGTACGTCGGTAGCGACGACGGCGTGGTGTCCGTCAGCCCGGACGCGGTCACTGCCGCGGCGCCGAGCTGGCACCGGGTCGGCGCGCAGAGCCTGCCGGCCCGCCCGGTGTCGCAGTTCGCGGTCGACCGGTCGAACTGGCGCATCGCCTACATCTCTTACGCCGGCTTCGGCGCGGCGACTCCGGGCAACACCGGGCACGTGTTCAAGACGACTGACGGCGGCGCGCACTGGACGAACGTCAGCAGCGGCCTGCCGGATGTTCCGGTGAACTCGATCGTGATGGACCCGGCGTCGGACAACACGCTGTACGTCGGCACCGACGTCGGCGCATTCGTCTCGATCAACGGCGGCACCACCTGGAAGCGCCTGGGCAGCGGCATGCCGAAGGTATCCGTGTGGCAGCTCGACTATGACGCCTCGCACGCCGTCCTGGCGGCTGGCACGCACGGGCGCGGCGCCTACACGCTGAACACCGGAGCCTCGACGCCGGCGCTCGTGGTGTCCAAGTCCGACAGCGGCAAGCCGGTCGGGCCGGGCAGCACGATCGACTACACGATCACGATCAAGAACGTCGGCAACGCCGCGGCGACCGGGGTCACGATCAGTGAGCCGATCCCGGCGTTCACGTCGTTCGTGTCGGCCGGCAGCGGTGGCACGTTCGGCGGCGGCTCGGTGCGCTGGGCTGGGCTGACCGTGCCGGCAGGCGGCACTGTCTCGGTGCCGTTCTCGGTGAAGATCAGCCCGAACCTCGCCTCGACGGTGCACTCGATCGTGAACGACGGCATCGTCGTGAAGTCCGATCAAGGCGCCGCCGCGACGGGCAGCCCGCACACGGTGCCGATCGCGCCCGCCCACAAGGTCACGATGGTGCCGGCCGAGCAGACCGGTGCGGCGCGTGTCGGCACCGACGCGTCCTACCACGTGGACCTGACCAACGGCGGCTACCAGGCGGACAGCTACGCGATCACGTCGAGCACCACGTGGCCGGTCACCGCGTACGACGGGTCCTGCACGACGCCGCTGACGACAACGCCGACCGTCCAGCCGGGTGACACGCTCGACGTGTGCATCAAGGTGAGCGTGCCGGCGTCGGCGGCCAACGGCGCGAGGTCCGACACGACGCTCACAGCGACGTCGTCGGCTGACTCTTCGGTGAGCGCGACCGCCAAGCTGACCACGATCGCCGTGGCAGTCGACACGCTTGTGGTGGACGAGGATCTCGGCGGGCCCAATGTGCAGCAGTACTACGAGGACGCGCTCACCGCGAACGGTACGCAGTTCAGCTACTGGGACCTGTCGGCTGATCCGAACCTCCCGGTCTCGCTGCTAACGGCGCACAAGAACGTCGTGTGGTTCACCGGCAACGCCTACCCGGGTCCGGTCACGCCGTACGAGTCGGAGCTGTCGGCGTTCTTGGACGGTGGCGGGCGACTGTTCATGTCCGGGCAGGACATCCTCGACCAGGCAGCCGGCACCACGGCGTTCGTGCAGAACTACCTGCACATCGACTGGGACGGCACGGAGCGGCAGAACGACAAGGCCACGTCGGCCGTCCACGGGGTCGCCGGAAGCCCGGTCAGCGACGGCATCGGTGCGGTGCCGCTCGACCATTCCGTGCTGAACGCCGCCTTCGAGGACCAGATCACGCCGCTGGCCCCGGCCGCCGCGGCGTTCACCGACGACACGTCAGCCCCGGACGCCCTGAGCGTCGCCGACGGCACGTACAAGGTGGTGTTCCTGGCGTTCCCGTTGGAGGCGTACGGCACCGCCTCCGACAAGGCCGATCTCATGAATCGGGTGCTGACGTACTTCGGCTCCTGACCTGCCCGGCCGATTGCGCAAGAATCCCTCGCCTGTGGCGAGGGATTCTTGCTTAATCGGCGAGACTCGCGTGGCTTGTGGATGACGGACGCGGGCGATCACGCACAGCGGCCACACTGCGCGGATGGACTGGCGGGACCGCGCCCGGCGGCAGGCAGGCGCCATCAGCAGAGCGCAGCTGGCCACGTGCGGGCAATCCGAGTCGCGGATCACGGGCATGGTGCACCGCAGGGAACTCATCGAGATTCTGCCGGGCGTGTACTCGGCCCGGCCGGCACCCGAGTCGATGCGGCAGCGGTTGTGGGCGGCAGTGCTTTGGTCTGGCGGCGTGGTCAGCCACCGTTCCGCAGCCCAGCTGTGGCAGCTGCCCGTTCCGGCCTCCTTGGCGGTGCACGTCACCGTGGCGGACCGCCGGTTCCGGTACCCCGTGGCTGACGTACGTACGCACCGGGTGCCGCTCGGGCGGCTTCACCAGGTTCGGTTCGACCGGCTGCCGATCACTGACCGTGCCCGGACGGTGGTCGACCTACTGCGGACTGAGTCGCTCGCCTGCGCGCGCGGACTGCTCGACCGTGCGCTCCAGCAACACTGGGTGCAGGAGCAAGACGTCCTCGCCGCGTTCCGTGACGAGCCCGGGCGCACCGGGAACCGCCAATTGCGGCTGCTGATCGCCGAGCTGGAGCCGGGTGCTCAGGCGGAGTCGGAGCGACGGCTGCATCGGCTACTGCGCCGCGCCGGCATCACCGGCTGGGTCGCGCAGTACGAGGTGGGGTTGCCGAGTGGCACTCGCTTCGTGGACGCCGCGCTGCCACAGCAACGCATCGCCATCGAGGTCGACGGACGGCGCCATCACGACGATGCGTCTGACCGGTTCGACGACGACCGGGCTCGCGCCAACGAGCTCGTGGCCCTCGGCTGGCGGGTGCTGCGCGTGACCTGGAACGAGCTCGTGCACCATCCCGACCGAATCGTGGCCCAACTCCGGCGGCTGCTCGCCGCATCAGCCTGATCGAGCAAGAATTCCTCGTGCCAGACGGGGAATTCTTGCGCAATCGGACCGGACCGCTAGCGGAGTTCCTCCGGTAGAACCCCAACCACGGTCAGCCGGGACACGGCCCGGGTCAGGGTGACGTACAGGCGGCGCAGCCCGCCGGCCCGTGTCGGCTCGGCGGCGACGATCTCCTCGGGTTCGACCAGGACGACCGAGTCGAACTCCAAGCCCTTGGCGGCGCTGGCCGGGACGAGCGCGACACGCGGGTCGTCGGCGACGTCCTGCGCGCTGACGCCGGCAGCGGCCAGCGCGCGCCGTGTGGCGACCGCCAGGACATCCGGCGCGATCACGCCGATGGAGCCCTCGATGTCGAGGTAGTGCCGGACAGCGGCCACCGTGTCGTCCGCGTAGCCGAGGGCGTCCGTGCCCCGGCGTATGGAGGTCGCCGGCGGAACGTCCGCGATGTGCGGCAGCAGCCGGTTGGCCAGTTCGAGCACCTCGCCGGGCACCCGGTAGCCGGCGGTGAGCGGCCGGATCGCGGCGCCGTCGTGGCCGAGGTGGCGCAGCGTGACCGGCCACCCGCCGGGCGCCCACGGCGTGGTCGCCTGGGCCAGGTCGCCCAGCACGGTCACAGACCCGATAGGGCAGCGGCGGGCGATCGCGCGGCACTGCATCGGCGAGAGGTCCTGCGCCTCATCGACCACCACATGGACGTACGACTCGACGCCGTCGATCATGGCGATCAGCTCGTCGATCAGCACGGTGTCGGCGGTCGTCCAGCGTTGAACGCGGCCCGGACGGGCCAGCGCGATTCGCTCGTCGGGGGTCAACGCCCGCCCGCATCGCTCCAGGAACGCAGCGTCGCTGTACAACCTGGTGAGCAGAGCAAGCGGGTCCAACGCGGGCCACACGGTGTCGACGAATTCGCGTACCGCAGCCGACCGGGCGACGCGCGCCGTCTCCGCGTCGGACGGCGCGCCACCCACATCCTCACGTTGCCGGCGCACGTCCTCGGCGATCTGCGCGCGCAGGCGGTCCCGCACGATCGACCAGCGCTCGCCCGCCCGCCGGGCGTCGACCACGTAGCGGCGCAACCGGTCGGCCGGGACCCGGTATCGCCGAGTGCCCACGACTGCCACCAGGTCGTCCGCCGGCCGGGCCACGTGCGAGTAGACGGCCCGACGGAGCACGTCGGCAAGGCGGGCATCGCCCTTGAGGATCGCGAGGGACGCCGACTCTTCGGCCCGGACGGGCACGTGCGCCACGAGGTCGTCCACTGTGGACTGACGGATGCCGCCCTCCCCCAAGGCCGGCAGCACCTGGCCGATGTAGTGCAGGAAGGCGCGGTTCGGCCCGACGACGAGCACACCCGAACGCCGTAGCCGCGCCGGGTACGTGTAGAGCAGGTACGCCGCCCGGTGCAGGCCCACCGCGGTCTTGCCGGTGCCCGGCGCGCCCTGGATGCACAGCGAGGTGTCGAGGTCGGCGCGCACCAGCTCGTCCTGGTCGGGCTGGATCGTGGCAACGATGTCGCGCATCGGCCCGACGCGCGGGCGTTCGATCTCGGCGCGCAACAGTCCGGAGGCCAGGCCCAGGGCCTCGCCGTGGTCGAGGTGCTCGTCCTCGAAGCTTGAGATCTCGCCGGCGCGGAAGCCGAACCGGCGCCGCAGGCGGACACCCATCCGGTCAGCCGGCGTGGCCCGGTAGAACGAGCGGCTGATCGGGGCACGCCAGTCGATCACGACCGGGTCGCCGGCGGCGTCGCGGATGTGGCGCCGTCCGATATGGAAGATCTCTCCGTTGTCGCGGTCGGTGCGGCCGAAGAAGGGCGGGGCATCCGGATCGGCGGCCAGCGCCTTGAGCCGCCGGGCGCGCAGGGCACCGAGGCTCTCGCTGGCCAGCGCGTCGACACCGTAGTCGGCGATGTGGTCTGCCGCCTGACGCATGGCGTCGAGGCAGCGCCGTGCGAGTTCGAGATGGGCACGCTCAGCACGCAGCGTGGGATCGTCGGTCACGGTCCATCGACGTTACCGTCAACCGCCAAGCCAATTAGGGGAGCACGAGTTCGGCCATCTCACCGGCGAGCGCCCGGCGGCCCCGGGCGCTGTCGGGCAGGACGCCCGGCGCCGACGCTGCGAGTAGAGCCTGCCCGAGGTAGGCGGTATAGGCGAGCAGCGCCCGGCGCTGCGCCGCGGCCGGCATCAGACCGGAACTGCGCAACAGCCGCGCCAGATACTCGATCCGCCTGCGGGCCACCCGCTCGACGGCCGCGGCCACATCCGGATGGTCGGTGCCGGCGAGCAGCATCAGCTCGCCAGGACGCCGGCCGGTCGTCACCTCCTCGACGAGCGCCTCGGCCTTCTTACGCGGATCGCCGGCGCGGGCTTCGACGGACGCGATGACGTCGTCGGCGGCGGCCGCCTCCCAGCGTTCGAGCGTGGCGCGGAGCAGGTCGTCACGCGACGCGAAGTGCCAGTAGAACGACCCCTTCGTCGTGCCGAGTTGCCGGGCTATCGGCTGGACGGCAACGGCGTCCGGCCCGGATTGGAGGAGTAGTTCGAGGGCCGCGTTTATCCATGAGTCGCGGCTGAGCCGCGCGCTGGCGGTGGGCACACCCGTACGCTAGCGTATTCGCCGGGTCCATACCTCGGCGTACGGAGGCACAATGTCGGCGAGGTTGACCGGGACGCTGGTCGAACGGGCACGCACGCTGATCGTTCCTGGTGAGCGCCGATTGCTCGGCATCACGGGAGCCCCGGCCGCCGGCAAGTCGACCCTCGCGGGGTCACTGACGGCCGCGCTGGCCCCGGACGCGGTGCTGGTTCCCATGGACGGCTTCCACCTCGCCGCCACCCAGTTGCGCCGGCTCGGCCGCCTCGACCGCAAGGGCGCACCAGACACCTTCGACGCGGCGGGCTACCTCGCCTTGCTGCGGAGGCTCCGCGATCGCACCGAGGACGTCGTCTACGCGCCGGAGTTCCGCCGCGAGATCGAGGAGCCGATCGCCGGGGCGATCGCGATATCCCGCAACGTCCCGCTGGTGATCACCGAGGGCAACTACCTGCTGCACTGGAGACAGGCACGCGCGCTGCTGGACGAGGTCTGGTTCGTCGACCTCGATGAGCCGACCAGGCAGGCGCGTCTCGTCGAGCGGCATATGGCGTACGGGCGCGACCGCGCCGAGGCGGAGCAGCGCGCGCACGGCAGCGACCAGCGCAACGCCGAGCTAATCATGAAGACGCGCGGGGACGCCGACCTGATCGTCCACCCCGGCGAGGCCTAGCGTCGTGAGTCAACGAGCCGTGGTCATTGCGGGCACGGGTTGGCCCTGTCACCGCTGTTGAAGTTGTTGAACAGGGTCACCGTCTTGAAATGCTTCGTCGGGTACACGGTGGAGAGCAGCGGGCCGTACTCGGTGGCGGAGTTCCCACCGAATGTGTTGCTCGTGCCCGGGATGAACGGGCCGCCCTGCTGCCAGATGCACGTGCCGTTGTCGTTTCCGGTCGTGAAGATCGGGTAGAACGCGGCGCCGCTCGGCGCGCACTCGACGCTGGCTGGTCATCTTCGCGGCGGCGGTCGCCGTCGTGGCCGGAGCTGCAGCGACGGCTTCGGCCTCGGCCACCCGACTATCGAGTCGAACGGCCTTGTCGGCGAACCAGCACATGAGCATCAACTGCGAATACAGCACGCTGTGCCCCGACGTCGCCGACTCCGAGCAAGTGTTCGGGACGGACCGCTACGTGGGGCACGACGAGCCCTCGTTGCTGTTCTATTCGAACAAGCCCGGCGCCGGAAACAACATGCGCTACTCGGTGACGCTGCCGCGCGACCCGTCACCGGCTCATCCCACCCAACCGGGCAAGGGCTACAACTTCGAGCTCAACGGCGCACTGTGGTTCGGAATGGCTCTGTGCGACACCCAGTCCTACCCGGAGCAGGTGTCGACGTGCGCGCCCGACAGCGACAGCAACATCGTCGATCCCGCCGTTTCGCCTAACCACCCGGGAACGGCGTTCCTGGAATTGCAGTTCTATCCGCCGGGCTGGGTGCCGTGGCCGACCTGGGCCGTCGCCATTGGAGCGGATACCTGCAGCCCCACGCAGTGGTGCGCGGCGATGAACGTCTTCAGCCTGCTGGAGGATCCCGTCGCGGGCACCACGCAGAATTCGACCTGCGCCAGCCGGGTCGGCCTCGAGACGTTCCAGTTCGCGTTCGTCACCAAGAACGGCATCGCCCAGGCACCGGCAAACCCGATCGACTCCCCGCTCGCCACCTTCACGCCGAACCCCAAGCAGGACCTCTTCATGAACCCCGGCGACCGGTTGCAGGTGGGCATTCACGACACCCCGGACGGCGTACAGGCTCAGATCAACGACCTGTCCAACAACAAGTCCGGTTCGATGACGGCGAGCCCGGCCAACGGGTTCACCCAGATCCAGTACGACCCAACCGGCACCAGCTGCAACGCGACCCCCTACGCGTTCCACCCCATGTACAGCACCGCATCTGAGCAGACGCGCGTGATCTGGGCGGCGCATAGCTACAACGTCGCCTTCTCCGACGAGATCGGCCACTTCCAGTTCTGCAACGGCGCGACCGTCCCGGCCACGCAGTTCGGTCTGGACAGCGCGGGCCACCCGATCGTGTGTCCGGCCGGCAACACCGAGGGCAGTGGCGCGAACCAGCGACCTACCGACGGCGACGACGACTTCTGCTTCCCGCCGTCCGCGTCCCTGCTGGTCCGGGTGCAGGGGTGTACCGAGACGAACGTCGGATTCGACGGCGTCTCGTACACGCC
>JBKOXO010000033.1:0-9734 GCA_046744105.1 Actinomycetota bacterium | reverse complement strand
CGGCGCCGGGTAGGCCCGTACTGCTATGGGTGGACACGTTCACGGATCACTTCACGCCGACGGTCGGGCAAGCGGCCGTCCGCGTGCTGGAGCGCGCCGGCTACGCGGTACGCATCACCGGGAAGCCCGTGTGCTGTGGACTCACCTGGATATCGACCGGCCAACTCGACGGTGCTCGCCGCCAGCTGCGACGCTCCCTCGACGCGCTTGCGGAGCACGATCGCGTGCCGATCGTAGGATTGGAGCCGTCCTGTACAGCTGTACTGCGTTCTGACCTCGCCGAGCTGCTGCCCGGCGACCCACGTGCTGCCCGCGTGCAGGCTGCGACGACGACGCTCGCGGAGCTGCTGCGCGTGACCGACGGCTGGGCGCCGCCACGCCTCGACGGGGTGCGCGGCGTCGCCCAGCCGCACTGTCACCACCACGCAGTCCTAGGCTGGGACGCCGACGCGGCACTGCTCCGCGATTCCGGAGCAGACATCCACGCCGTGGGCGGATGCTGCGGGCTGGCCGGCAACTTCGGCGTCGAGCGCGGCCACTACGACGTGTCGGTGGCCGTCGCCGAGACCGCGCTGCTGCCCGCGGTCCGCGCCGCCGGGGGCGATTCCGTCGTACTCGCTGACGGGTTCTCCTGCCGCACCCAGCTCGACCAGCTGGCGGGGCGGCGTGCCATCCATCTCGCCGAACTACTCGACAAGGAACCGCGATGAGCGCTTGCACGAAGAGCCCGGCCCGCGCGCGCCCGTTCGGACGCTTGCGCTCGCGGCTGCGACCGGCCCGCCAGGGGTCGGAAGCAGACGCGAATTGGGCCGGTGAAGAACAGTGACCGGCTTCGTCCCGCCGCCCTACCCGTACGAGCGGCTCGGCGACGTGATCGCGGTCGCCGAGCAGCATGCCGGTGGTGCGGTCGATCTCTCTATAGGCACGCCGTGCGACCCTCCACCTGCCGAGGTGATCGCCGTACTGTCCACAGTGGACGACGCGCGGACGTACCCGTCTTCGATCGGCTCCACGGCGTTCCGCGAAGCGGCGGCACGCTGGATCAGCCGCCGGTTTGCCGTCGAGGTAGACCCCATTGCGCAGGTTGCGGCGTGCGTCGGCACCAAGGAGTTCGTGGCGTCGGTGCCGCAGTACTTGCGGCTGCGCGAGCCGTCCCGCGACACCGTGCTCTACCCGGCGATCAGCTACCCGACGTACGAGATGGGCGCGATGCTCGCTGACTGCCGTGCGGTGCCGTACCGCAGCCTGGACGACATCGACGACGGCGATGCCGAGCGGGCGCTGTGCCTGTGGATCAACTCGCCGGCCAACCCCACAGGGGAGCTGCTCGATCTCGACGCGGCAGCACGCTGGGGACGCGATCGCGGTGTAACCGTGCTCTCCGACGAGTGCTACGCCGAGTTCGTCTGGCAGGGCTCACGGGCGACCGTCCTCGCAACCGGCACCGACGGCGTCGTGGCGGTCCACTCGCTGTCCAAGCGGGACAACTTCGCCGGCGCACGCATCGGCTTTTACGCCGGCGACGCCGACCTCGTCCACTACCTGCGCGAGGTGCGCAAGCATGCCGGGTTGATGCCGGCAGGACCCGTGCAGGCGGCCGCGGTGATCGCGCTGGATGACGACGCGCACGTCGAGGCACAGCGTGCCCGTTACCTGCGACGGCTGCAGCGGCTACAGCAGGTGCTCAAGGGGGCCGGCTACGACGCGCCGATACCGGGCGGCGCGTTCTACCTGTGGGCGCCGGCGCCGAACGGCGGCGCCTGGGCCGCCGCGCACGACATAGCCGCCAAGACCGGCATCGTCGTCTCGCCAGGGGAGTTCTACGGAGCCCAGTCGGCCGGGTTCTTCCGGGTGGCCGCCGTCGCGCCGGACGAGCGTATCGAGGTTGCCGCCCGCCGCATCGGCGCCTGACGGGCCAGCCCCCCTCAGCCGAACTCGACGCCCTGCGCCAGGGGCAGCTCGCTCGAGTAGTTGACCGCGTTGGTCGCCCGGCGCATGTACGCCTTCCAGGCGTCCGAGCCGGACTCGCGGCCGCCGCCGGTCTCCTTCTCGCCGCCGAACGCGCCGCCGATCTCCGCGCCCGACGGGCCAATGTTGACGTTGGCGATGCCGCAGTCGGACCCGTCCGCGGCGACGAACCGCTCGGCCTCGCGCACGTTCAGCGTGAAGATCGACGACGACAAGCCCTGCGGGACGTCGTTGTGCAGGGCCAGCGCATCGTCGAAGTCGTCGTACGTCAGGATGTACAGGATGGGTGCGAACGTCTCGGCGCGCACGATGTCGGTCTGCGCCGGCATGCGCACGACCGCCGGCTGGACGTAGAACGCGTCGGGCGCCGCGTCCGCGAGCACGCGGGAGCCGCCGGTCACGAGCTCGCCTCCGTCGGCGGCCGCCTTGCCCAGCCCAGTGGTGAACCCCTCGAATGCGGCCCCGTCGATGAGCGGTCCGACCAGGGTGGCCGACTCCAGCGGCGAGCCGATCGGCAGCGACTCGTACGCGGATTTGATCCGGGTCTCCAGCTCGTCCGCGATCGAGGAGTGCGCGATGACCCTGCGCAGGCTCGTGCAGCGTTGCCCCGCCGTGCCGGCCGCTGCGAAGACGATGCCGCGCACGGTCAAGTCCAGGTCGGCAGATGGCGTGACGATCGAGGCGTTGTTGCCGCCAAGTTCGAGCAGCAGACGCCCGAACCGCCCGGCCACCCGCGGCGCTACCGCCCGGCCCATCCGGGTGGAGCCGGTCGCGCTGACCAGCGCCACACGCGGGTCGTCGACGAGCGCCTCACCCACGGCCGCACCGCCCAGCACCAGCGAGCCGATCGCCTCGGGTGCGCCGACACGCCGGGCCGCCTCGGCGACCATGGCGTTGCAGGCCAGAGCAGTCAGCAGTGTCTTCTCCGACGGCTTCCACACCACTGCATCGCCGCAGACGAAGGCCACCGCGGCGTTCCACGACCAGACCGCCACTGGGAAGTTGAACGCGCTGATGACCCCAACCACGCCCAGCGGGTGCCACTGCTCCATCATTCGGTGGCCAGGCCGCTCGGAGGCGATGGTGAGCCCGTACAGCTGCCGGGACAGCCCTACCGCGAGATCGCAGATGTCGATCATCTCCTGGACCTCGCCCAACCCCTCGGAGCGGATCTTGCCCGCCTCGATCGACACGAGCATGCCGAGATCGTCCTTGTGCTGACGGAGCAACTCGCCCAGCTCGCGGACAAACGCACCGCGCAGCGGCGCGGGCACCAGCCTCCAGGCGTGGAACGCGTCGTGGGCGCGCCCGACAATCGACGCGACCTCGGCCGGCGTGTGCGCGGAAAGGCGGGCTAGTTCACCGCCGGTGATGGGCGAGCGGGCGACGAGGTCGTCGCCCTCCGGCAGGGCTGCCACACCGAGGCGGGAGAGGATGCCGCGCGTCTGGTCAACCAGCGAATCGTGTGTCGGAAGCATGATCACACCTGCCCTAGGTCGGCGAACCGGGCGCCGTTGCGGGTCTCCAGCAGCGCCTGGAACGGGATCGTCTCCTGCGAGATGAAGCCGCTTGCCGGAAGCTTCCCGGCCGCGACCAGTTCGACGACGGAGACGGCCGACGCCGCCGTCGTCCACGAGATCGCCCGCCACAGCCGGCCGTTGATGGAAAGCGGCTGGTAGGCACGCACGTACTGCTTGCGGGCAAGCTGTCCGGCGGCCGTGTCACCGACGCCGTTTGCGGTGCCCTCGACGGCGGCGTACAGGTACACCACGTCGTCGTCGACCGGGGGCTTGGCGTTGACCAGGATCTCGCCGGCCAGCTCGCGGCGCTGGCGCAGGCCGAGCTCGTCGAAGAAGAACCGCATCAGCTCGAAGTGACCCTTGTAGCGCATGGTCTTGTAGTCCAGCCGCTGCGCGCGTCCCTCGAACGTCTTGCACATCGTGCCGAGCCCGCCGGACGTGAGCGCCGCCTCGAGCTCGACGCCTCCGATGACGACGCGCTCCAGCTCGCTCATGGCGGGCACCATCTGCCGGGCGCCGCCGCGCAGCACCTCGCAGTCGTTGAGGTACTCGTTAACCACGCCCTCGGGTGACCAGTTGAACGCGTAGCCGAGCAGACCGGCCGGGTGACGGGGCAGCGCGCCGACCTTGAGTTCGATGCTGCGGATCTCCTCGAAGTGCTTGGTCAGCGCGGATCCGACCATGCCGATGAGCCCGGGGGCCAGGCCACACTGCGGGGCGAACACGATGTCGCCGTTCTTGGCGGCGAGTTCGTTGACCAGCTTGGTCGTCGGGACGTCCTCGGTGAGGTCGAAGTAGTGGACGCCGAGCTGGTGCGCGGCCTCGGCGACGCCGAGGTTGAGGTGATACGGCATACACGAGACGACGGCGTCGGCGCCCTTCAGGGCGGAACGCACACCGTAGGCGTCGCGGACGTCGAGCGTGGCGGTCTCGAACGGCAGGTCGGTCCGTTCCCGCGCGTCGTAAGCCTTCACGGTGAACCCGCAGTCGTAGAGCAGGGTGGCGACCAGCTCGCCGACCTTGCCCAGTCCGATGACTCGGATCGAGCTGATCACATCTCCTCCTAACGGCTCTTCCAAGTATGTCGTAAGTTCTTCTTATGCTTGACGCCGGGCGGCTGGTGATGCTGCGCGAGGTGGCGCTGCGGGGCACGATCGCGTCGGCAGCGCGCTCCCTCGGGCTTACCCCTTCGGCGGTGTCGCAGCAACTGGCCGTTCTCGAGCGGGAGGCCGGCTGCGCGCTGCTTGACCGCTCGCCGCGAGGCGTCGCGCTCACCGGAGCCGGACATGCGCTGGCCGAGCGCGCAGGCGCGATCGTCGACGTGCTCGCCGCCGCCCGCGCCGATCTGGACCGGCTCGGCGGCTCGGTGAGCGGTCCGGTCACCGTCGCGGCCGTGGCCAGCGCCGCCGCGACGCTGGTCTCGGACGGCGTGCTGCGCCTGCGCAAAGCACAGCCGGGCGTCGACGTGTCGGTGATCGTTGCCGAGCCGCGCGAGGCGCTGGAGATGCTGCATGCCGACGACGTCGACATCGCCGTGGTGGACGAGTACGACTACGTGCCTCTCGCGTTGCCCGACCACCTCGACGCCCGCGAGCTGCGCGCCGAGCCGCTGGTGGCGGTGGGCGCCCCCGGTGCGCTGCCCCGCCGGGTCGCGCTGAGATCCCTCGCCGACGCCGACTGGGTCATGCCGCCGGACACGGCCGCCTGCGGGCAGGCGGTGCGCTCGGCCTGCCGCGCCGCCGGTTTCGAGCCCCGGGTGCGGTGGGAGACCGACGACATGCTGTTGCTCGTTCGCGCCGTGGCGGCCGGCCACGGAGTCAGCGTGCTGCCCCGGCTTGCCGTCGCCGTGGAGGTCGCGAACGTGGACGTCCGGCCACTGCGGGCGCCGCCCCTGCGCCGGCGGATCAGCGCGGTGACCCGCTCCAGCGCATCGGCGCGTCCTGTCGTGCGAACGGTGCTCAATGCCTTTGACGCGGTTCGAGAGGATCGACGGATGATCGAGATCCGGCGGATCGGCCCTGACGACTGGAAGCTGCTGCGCGCCACCCGGCTCGCGGCGCTCCAGGAGGCACCGGAAGCGTTCGAGTCGACGTACGAGGGCAGCCTCGCATTCGGCGAGGACGAGTGGCGTCGCCGTGCCGGGGCGCATCCGGTGTTCCTTGCCGTCGCGGGGGAGGAGCCGGTCGGCATGGCGATCGGCCTTTCCGACGGGGACACGCGCCCAGGCTCGCGCGACCTGGTGTCGATGTGGGTCTCGCCGGCTGTGCGAGGGCGCGGCGTCGCCGGCCGGCTCATCGACGCGGTGGCCGACTGGGCCCGAGCCGACGGGGCGCGCGAGGTGCATCTGTGGGTTGTCGTCGGCAACGCGGCGGCGCGCACCGCTTACGACCGGGCCGGGTTCGTCGCGACGGGGGAGCGGCAGTCGGTCCGCGGAGCGGGGAACCGCGTCGAGGAACGCATGGTGCTGGCGCTCTGAGGCGCGATGAGCGCTCGCGCGAAGAGCGGCGCGCCTGGCGGGATTAGATCAGCGCTTGATGCCCACCAGCAGGCCATCGCTGACCGGTAGCATCGCCGAGACGAGGCGTGCGTCGTCGCGCACGGCCTTGCCCAGCTCTCGGATCGTCACGGTGTCCGCATCGCGCGCCGTATTGTCGGCCACCCGGTCGTGCCACAGCGCGTTGTCGAATGCCACCACCCCGCCGGACCGCAACAGATGCAGCGCCTGCTCGTAGTACATGCCGTACGAGGCCTTGTCGGCGTCCACGAACACCAGGTCGTACGCGCCGTCGGTGAGCCGGGGCAGCACCTCGGCGGCCGACCCGTTGATCATGCGATACCGCGGCGTCGCGATGCCGGCGTCACTGAACGCCTCGCGGGCTGCCCGCTGGTGCTCTGCCTCGACATCGACCGTTGTGAGCACACCATCGGCGCGCATGCCGCTCAGCAGCCACAATCCGGACACGCCGGTGCCGGTCCCGACCTCTACGACGGCGCGGGCGCCGATCACCGCTGCGAGCAGCCGTAGCGCCGCACCTCCACCCGACCCGATCGGGACGCAGCCGAGCTCGGCTGCCCGCGCCCGCGCGGCGGTCATCACCTCGTCCTCGGGATGGAACGACTCCGCGTAGGCGAGGCTGCGCACGTCCAGCATGGCGTTCATGGACGCACGCTACTTCATCGTGTCGATGATCAATGCCAGGTCGTCTTCGGTGGTGAGCGGGTTGACGATGGCGAAGCGCGTGCACGGGCGGCCATGGTGGCTGGTCGGCGTCACGAACGCGGTCTGTTCGCCGAGCAGCCGGGCGCTCCACCGCTCATAGTCGACGGCCTGCCAGCCATGGCGTTCGAAGATCAGCACGGTGAGATCGGGCTCGACGAGCAGCGATACGTGTTCCGCCTTGCGGATCAGCTCCGAGCCGGCGCGCGTCACCGACAGCGTCTGCTCGACGGCGTCGCGATACGCCGCGCAGCCATGCACCGCGAGGGAGAACCAGAATGGCAGCCCTCGTGCCCGGCGGGTGAGCTGGATAGAGAAGTCGGAGGGGTTCCATTCGCCGTTGACGATCACCGGATCGAGGTAGCTCGCATACTGGGTATGCGCCGCGCGCCCGACCACCGGGTCGCGGTAGATCAGCGCGCATGAGTCGAACGGCGCGAAGAGCCACTTATGTGGGTCGACGATGAACGAGTCGGCGAGTTCGATGCCATCGAACAGGTGCCGCACGCTCGGTGCGACGAGCCCGGCTCCGCCGTAGGCGCCGTCGACGTGCAACCACCAGCGGTGCTCGCGGGTCACGGCTGCGATGCCGGCGATATCGTCGACGACGCCGGTGTTCGTGGTGCCGGCGGTGGCCACCACGGCGAAGACGCCGTCGCGCAGATGCCGGGGGAGCGCGTCGACGACCGAGCACAGCGCGGCGCCGGTCATCCGGCCGCGCGCGTCACCTGTGACCTCGATGATGTCGACATCCATGACGACGCGCAGCGCATGCTTGACCGACGAGTGCGTCTCCTCGGCGACACACACCGCCCACCGTCGCGGACGAGTGCCGCCGCGCCGCTCCAGCGCCGCTTCGCGCGCGGCGACCAACGCCGAGAGGTTGCCGATCGTCCCACCCTGCACGAACGCGCCCCCTGCGCCGGCCGGCATCCCGGCGAGGTCGGCCAGCCAGCGCAGTGCCTGGTTCTCCGCATACACGGCACCCGCGCCCTCCAGCCACGAGCCGGGGTACACGCTGGACGCGCCGACGAGCATGTCGAACGCGGCCGCCGCCTTGGTGGGCGCGCTCGGAATGAACGACAGGTAGCGGGGGTGGTCGACCGAGAGGCACGCGGGGGCGAGCACGTCGGCCCACAGCCGCAGCGCCTCGGCGCCGCCGACGCCGTGCTCGGTGATTGTCGCGCCGGCAGTGGCCTCCAGTTCCTCGGGCGAGCGGGGCCGGTCCAGCGGCGCGTTCATCGCCAGCCGCTCGAGGCAGTAGTCGGCGAGCGCGCGGGCGAGGACGTCATCGTCAGGCGTGTAACGGTGCACGCCCGAAGCGTAGGTGCCCCTAGAAGGGGGGCCCGCCGTAGTTGTGCTGCCGGGCGGCCTTGCTGTGAGCCCGGTTCGCCTTGGCCTCGGCCCGCAGGCGCTTCGGCAAGTCGGGGTCGGTGGGCTGCAGCGGCTCCAGGCGGCTGCGTGCCCGCAATATCCGGCTACACGCGACGCTTAATAGGCAGACAGCGAGCACACCGATGATGATCCAGAGCACCACAGCGCACACCTCCCCCATGCACAGCTCCCAGCAAGCTGCGTCCAGAAGTGTGGCATCCGAGGGAACGTAAGGGAACGCTGAGGCGTTGCACCAAGGCACAGGTGGCATTGGTTGCCTTGATGCGACAATCGGTGCCGCGAACGAGGTGAGTAGCACGTGACAGATGCCGTGTGGGTTCCCCCCACCTGGGACGAGGTTGTGCGCGAGCACGCCGACCGGGTCTATCGGCTTGCCTATCGGCTGTCCGGCAACCGCGCCGACGCCGAGGATCTGACCCAGGAGACGTTCGTCCGCGTGTTCAAGTCCCTCGCTGAGTACACGCCGGGGACGTTCGAGGGCTGGCTGCACCGCATCACGACGAATCTGTTCCTCGACATGGTGCGCCGCCGTCAGCGGATCCGCTTCGACGCCCTGCCCGACGACGCCGGCGACCGGTTAGCGACCCACACCGCCGGTCCCGAGCAGGCGTACGCCGAGCGCAACCTTGACCCGGAGGTGCAGCGCGCGCTCGATGCGTTGCCCGCGGACTTCCGCGCCGCAGTGGTGCTGTGCGATCTGGAAGGTTTGTCGTACGAGGAGATTGCCGCAACCCTGGGTATCAAGGTCGGCACGGTGCGCTCGCGGATCCACCGCGGGCGGGTGCTGCTGCGGGAGGCGCTGGCCCACCGCGCTCCCGGCGTGCGCCCCGCCGAACCGGGAGTAGCCGCCGAGGCGATGTTATGAACTTGCCGGTCGAGCACTTGAGCGACGAGGCGGTCGCCGCCTTCGCCGACGGCGCTCTGGCCGACGGTGCCCGGGCACGCGCCGCCCGCCATGTCGGGGAATGCGCCGAGTGCGCGCATGCCGTCGCCGTGCAGCGCGAGGCGGTATGGGCATTGCGCGCCGCGCCGGCGCCGGCACTACCCGGCGACTTGCTCGAGCGGCTGCGGGCCGTTCCGTCCACGACGCCGTTGAACGGGGGGCCGATCGCACTCGACTCCGACGGGTCGGCTGTCTTCCCTGCGTTCGGCACCGCCGCGTTCGTAGAGCCGAGCGACGAGCGTGCCGAGATGTCGCACCGGCGGACGCGCCCGTACGGGCTGCTCACCGCCGCGGCCGCCGTGATCGCGTTCGGCGCGGTCGGGGGCGCGGTTGCGGGCACCAGCGACGCCGGTCCCGGGGCGCCGTTCGCGCCGGCAATGCCGCCGGTACAGGTCCAGCCGGCGGGTGGCTCTACCGCCGACCTGACCGGAAAGCCGGTGTCGGCTACTGCGCTCCTCGCGCGCGCCTACCGCTGACCCGGTGGCCGCCCTAGGCGAGGCTGAGGCAGACTCGACTGGGGAGCGCGAGAGGACCACGACTGCATGAGCACTGACGACGCCGTCCCGCCGTCTGCTCCGGCGGACCCAGCGGCAGAGCGCGAGTACGCCCGGCCGCCCGGCGTCGAGGACTCGTTCGCGCCGCACGAGCCGGAACCGATCTACAGCCCGCCCCCGCCGACGGTGTCGCCGGA
>JBKOXO010000150.1:0-9537 GCA_046744105.1 Actinomycetota bacterium | reverse complement strand
AGTCAGTTCTCAGGACGTCCCGGCCTACTTCGCGGGCGTCTTCTTCGCCGGCGCTTTCTTCGCGGGCGTCTTCTTCGCGGCCTTTCGGGGCGCGGCCTTGCGCGGTGCGCGCTTCGTCGCCGGACCCCGAGCGCGCCGCTCTGCGAGCAGCTCGGCAGCCCGGTCGACGGTGAGTTCGTCGACCGCGTCGCCGCGGCGCAGCGAAGCGTTCGTCTCGCCGTCGGTGACGTAGGGCCCGAAGCGACCGTCTTTCACCACCATCGACTTGCCTGTCGTCGGGTCGTCACCCAGCTCGCGCAGTGGCGCGCTTGCGGTCCGGCGCCCCCGCGTCTTGGGCTGCGCGAACAGCGCGCGCGCCTCGTCCAGGGTGACCGTGAACAGCTGCTCCTCCGACTCAAGGGAGCGCGAGTCGGAACCCCTCTTGACGTACGGCCCGTAGCGGCCGTTCTGCGCGGTCACCTCTTCGCCGTCGATCTCGCCGAGCATGCGCGGCAGGGTCAGCAGCCGTTGGGCGTCGGCGAGCGTCACCGTGGCCGGTGACATCGAGTTGAACAGCGAGGTCGATCGCTCCCCGTCCGTGACGTAGGGCCCGTACCGGCCCGACTTGGCGACGACCTCGCGGCCGTCGCCGGTGACGCCGAGGACGCGGTCGCCGGACGGGGCCTTGAGCAGCTCCTCGACCTTGTCCCGGGTGAGCTCGTCGGGCGGCAGGTCGTCGGGGATGGACGCCCGCTCACCGGAGTCCGCCGCGCCACGCTGCAGGTACGGCCCGTACCGTCCGACGCGCACCACGACATCGTCGAACAGCGGGATCGAGTTGACGCCCCGCGCGTCTATCTCCTCCAGGCGCGACTCGATCAGCCGCTTCAGCCCGCCCTGTGCGGAAATCCGCTTCGGGTCGGTCACCGCACCGTTCGCGCCGAAGTAGAAGCGGCGCAGCCACTCCACCCGGGACAGCTCGCCGTCCGCGATGGAGTCCAGGTCGTTCTCCACGCTGGCGGTGAAGCCGTAGTCGACGAGGCGGGCGAAATACGACTCGAGCAGCCCGATCACCGCGAACGCCGTCCAGCTGGGAACCAGCGCTGCGCCCCGTTTCCAGACGTAGCCGCGGTCCTGGATCGTCTGCAGGATCGACGCGTACGTCGACGGCCGGCCGATGCCGAGCTCTTCCAGGGCCTTGACCAGCGACGCCTCGGTGTAGCGCGCCGGCGGCGTCGTCGTGTGCCCATCAGCCTCGAACGCGACGGCGTCGAGCGGTTGGCCCCGCTCCAGTCGGGGCAGCCGCTTCTCGGCGTCGTCCTTCTCGGCTTGCTCGTCAGTGTCCTCGACATAGGCGCGCAGGAAGCCGGGGAAGGTGATCGTGCGCCCGGACGTGGCGAACACCGCCGACTCGCCGGTCAGCGACGTGCCGCCCAGGCGCACCGACACGGTGGTTCCCACCGCATCGGCCATCTGTGAGGCGAGCGTTCGTTGCCAGATCAGCTCGTAGAGCCGGAACTCGTCGCTGCTCAACCGCGCGGCGACCTCGCCGGGGGTGCGGAACGTGTCGCCGGCAGGACGGATCGCCTCGTGCGCCTCCTGCGCGTTCTTGACCTTGCGGCTGTAGATGCGCGCCTCGGCCGGCACATAGGCGTCGCCATAGAGTTCGCGAGCCTGCTGCCGCGCGGCGGCAAGCGCGGTCTCGGACAGGTTCGTGGAGTCCGTCCGCATATAGGTGATGAAGCCGTTCTCGTACAGCCGCTGGGCGACGCGCATGGTTGTCACAGACGACCAGCGCAGCTTGCGGCCGGCCTCCTGCTGCAGCGTCGACGTCATGAACGGCGCGTACGGGCGGCGGCGGTACGGCTTCTCCTCGACACGTGTGACCTCGAAGGGGCGCCCGGCCAGGCGCGCGGCGAGGCCACGCGCGCCGGCCTCGTCCAGATGCAGCACGTCCGAGGGCGCGCGGCCGGTGTCGGGAGCGAAGTCGCGACCGGTGGCAACGCGCATGTCGTCGAGCGCGACCAGGGTGGCCGTGAACGTCTCCGGATCGTCGGCCTTGGGAGTGGTCGGCGCGAACGTGCCTTCGACATCCCAGTACTCGGCGGACCGGAACCGCATTCGAGCCCGCTCCCGTTCGACCACGATGCGGGTGGCGACAGACTGCACGCGGCCGGCAGAGAGCCGCGGCAGCACCTTCTTCCACAGCACCGGGCTGACCTCGTACCCGTAGAGACGGTCGAGGATGCGGCGGGTCTCCTGGGCATCGACGAGGCGCTCATCGATGTCGCGCGGCGCGGCCACTGCCTCGGCGATGGCGTGCGGAGTGATCTCGTGGAACACCATGCGCCGCACCGGCACCTTCGGGCGCAGCGTCTCGACGAGATGCCAGGCGATGGCCTCGCCCTCGCGGTCCTCGTCCGTCGCGAGGTACAGCTCGTCTGAATCCTTGACGAGCGCCCGGAGCTTGTTGACCTGCTGGCGGCGGTCCGGGCTCACCACGTACAGGGGCTCGAAGTCGCGCTCGGTGTCGACGCCGAGCCGGGCCCACGCCTGGCCCTTGTACTTGGCGGGGACGTCGGCGGCGTTGCGCGGAAGGTCGCGGATATGGCCGATCGACGCCTCGACGGTGTACCCCTTGCCGAGGTAGCCGCCGATCGTCTTGGCCTTGGCCGGCGACTCGACGATCACCAGCTTGGTGCCGGTGCTCGCCTTCGCTTTGGTCGCCACGTGCTGCTCCTCGTTGCTCTCCTATGGTTGGACGGGGCGGACGGTACATCACCCCGCTGGCCGTGCGTTGAACGGTACGGGCCGGCGACTTATGCCGCTAACGGGTTGCCGGCTTGCGTCGGTCACCAGCAGCCTGCCCGGCTTTCAGCGCGGCCTGCGTGTTCGCCAGCTATTCAGCATGGCCAGTCCGAGCCGGCTCCTTCGGGCGGCTCGCCGAGCAGTTCGGCCAGGCGGCGCAGCCGCTTGACCGACGTGATCCGCCATCCTGGTCCGGGACGCTGAGTGAGCGAGACGGCGGCTAATCCCAGCCGGGCAAGCTGCGCCCCGGCGATCAGGTGGGCGGCATCTCCGGACGCCGCGGTGCTGATCAAGTAGCCGGCGCCGTCGGCGCGTCCCGCAGCAATCGTCCAGAGCCGAAGCGCGCCGGCGGTGAGGATCAGGCCGGACGGCGCGCCCTGGTTGGCGCCGCGTGTCCACCGGGCAGCCTGCGGCGACAGGGCTGCACTGAACGCCGTCCGCGCGACGAAGCCCAGGTGCGCAGGCTCCACCGCACCGGTGTGCGCGGCGACGCCCCGGGCGGCGAACTCGTCCGACAGCGCGCGGGCCCGCCACATGTCGGCGACGACGATGGACAGCCGGGCCGTCCCGCCGAGACGGGCCCAGTGCCCGCCACCGAGCAGCACGCCGTCCAGGTCGTCGAGTACCGGCTCGGCCGCCTGTGCCCCGAACAGCGAGAACTGCACCATAAACCTCTGCTCTTCGCGTGAGCGCTCATCGCCGCGATGCGCTGCCGCATCTCGGCCCGACGCGACGACCCTGCGATGCTCGCTTATCGCACCTCCGCTCTTCGCGCGAGCGCTCATCGCACCAAGCGTGGCAGAGCGGCGGCCGATACGGGGCGCGCGCAACGCCCGACGCGACTACGTGGCGGAGCTCCTATCCAGTCGGCCTCCCCCGTGGCAGCGCGGCCCGGTGCTCAGGCGGCAGAAACCGGCTCGTGCCTCACCGGCTCCGGCTGGTTGCCAATGGAAATCTTGCGCCGCTTCGACACGATCACGGCCGCGACGATGATGCCGAACGCGATGATCGCGAACAGCGCCCGCAGGCCGGCAGAGGCACTGCTCCCGATGCTCAGCTTCACGATTGCAGGAGCGATCAGCAAAGAAACCAGGTTCATGACCTTGATCAGCGGGTTGATGGCCGGACCAGCCGTGTCCTTGAACGGGTCGCCGACCGTGTCGCCGATGACGGTCGCGGCGTGCGGCTCGCTGCCCTTGCCGCCGTAGGTGCCGTCCTCGATGGTCTTCTTGGCGTTGTCCCAGGCGCCGCCGGAGTTCGCGAGGAACACCGCCATCAGCACCCCCGCGCCGATCGCGCCGGTGAGGTAGCCGGCGAGGGGTGCCACGCCAAAGGTGAACCCGATGGTGATCGGCGCGAGGATCGCCAGCAGCCCGGGGGTGGCCAGCTCGCGCAGCGAGTCCTTGGTGCAGATGTCCACCACGCGGCCGTACTCGGGACGCTCTGTGCCGGCCATGATGCCCGGCCTGGTGCGGAACTGCTCGCGCACCTCGAACACGACCCGGCCGGCTGCGCGTCCGACGGCGTTGATCGCCAGCGAGCTGAACAGGAACACGACGGACGCCCCGATGATCAGCCCGACAAGGTTGTTCGGTTGCCGGAGGTCGAAGCCGAACGCGAAGTTGTCGCCGGTCGGCGTGACCCCTGTCTTGCCGATCGCGGTGGCGACCGAGTCGGTGAACGAGCCGAACAGCGCCGTCGCCGCGAGCACCGCGGTGGCGATCGCGATGCCCTTTGTGATCGCCTTCGTGGTGTTGCCGACCGCGTCCAGGTCGGTCAGAACGCGCGCTCCCTGTTCGTCGATGTCGCCGCTCATCTCGGCGATGCCCTGCGCGTTGTCGGTGACCGGCCCGAACGTGTCCATGGACACGATGACGCCGGCTGTGGTGAGCAGCCCGGTGCCGGCGAGCGCGACCGCGAACAGTGCGACGGCGATCGAGCCGCTGCCGAGCAGGAACGCCCCGAATACGGCGAGCGCGATCAGGATGGCGGTGTAGACCGCCGACTCGAGGCCGAGCGCGACCCCGCCGAGGATCACGGTGGCGGGGCCGGTGAGCGATGTACCGGCGAGGTCGCGCACGGGGCGGCGCAGGGTGTCGGTGAAGTAGCCGGTCAGTTGCTGGATCACTACGGCGAGCACGATGCCGATCAACACGGCCACGAACGCGATGACGCCCGGGTTGCCCTTGCTGTTGGCGACTCCGTGGAACTCGGAGAACTTGCTGGGCAGGTATGAGAACGCGACGATCGCGACGAGCACCAGCGACACCGCCGCCGAGATGAAGAAGCCGCGGTTGATGGCGACCAGGCCGTTTCGATCGGTGCCCCGCAGCCGAGTCGTGAGCACGCCGACGACCGAGCTGATGACGCCGATGCCGCCGATGATCAGCGGCAGGAGCAGGCCCTTGGCGCCGAACGCCGTCTGCCCCAGGATCAGCGCGGCGACAAGCGTCACCGCGTACGACTCGAACAGGTCGGCGGCCATGCCCGCGCAGTCGCCCACGTTGTCGCCGACGTTGTCGGCGATCGTTGCCGCATTGCGCGGGTCGTCCTCCGGGATGCCGGCCTCGACCTTGCCGACCAGGTCGGCGCCGACGTCGGCCGCCTTGGTGAAGATGCCGCCGCCGACACGCATGAACATGGCCAGCAGCGCGCCGCCGAATCCGAAGCCCTCGAGCACGGTCGGCGCATGATCGTTGAAGATCAACAGCACGACCGAGGCACCGAACAGGCCGAGGCCCACGGTGAGCATGCCGACGATGCCACCGGTGCGGAACGCGGTCTGGAATCCGCTCGCGCCCTGGCCACCTCGGGCCGCCGCGGCGACGCGCACGTTCGCCTGGGTGGCCAGCGTCATGCCGACGTAGCCCACCGTCGCCGAGAACGCCGCACCGACGAGGAAGAACAGTGCGCGTCCGAACTGCACGATGAATCCACCGTCGTTGACCGGCAATGCGAGCAGCAACAAGAACACGATGACGGCGAAGACGCCGAGCGTGCGGAACTGCCGGTTCAGGTACGCGTGCGCACCTTCCTGTACGGCATGCGCGATCTCTTGCATCTTCGGGGTGCCCTGGTCCGCCTTGAGCACGTTCTGAACGAGCCAATAAGCGAACCCCAGGGCGGCAATGGCTACGACGAGGATCACGGCAACCAGACCGTGTTCGCCGCCGGAGATCGCCGGGGCGGCGATCACGGAGTGATTGGCGAGCGCCATGCAGAACTCCTTAACAAGGCAGTGCGTGCTCGAGGCAGTGGTGTCACGCAGCGCCCGCGTCAGCAACCGACGCGGCGGGGCAGGATCCACGCGAGTTTAGCGGTCGCTGTGCACCAACCGACGCTGCAGGTCACCCAGCGTGAGCCAGAACCCTATCGGCGCCCCGACGGGGCGGCGCGGGGCGGTGGGCAGCCGTCCGTATCGTCACACGCTGCAGCCGCGGCGAACCGCGTGGCACGCGCCGTCGCGACCACTCGTGCGGCGCTGGGCCGCCCGGCACGCGCCGTCGCGGTCACTCGTGCGGCGCCGAGAACCGGTAGCCGCACGGCACGCGCCGTCGCGGTCACTCGTGCGGCGCCGAGAACCGGTAGCCGCACGGCGAGGCTGACCGAGACGTCGACGATCCCGCTGCGGCCGTCGGGCCCAAGCCTCGGCCGGCAGCGCACCAGCGCGGCGCTGTTCGCCGCCGCTAGCGCTGCCGCCGCAGCACAGCTGTCGCCCCCGACGCCGATCCGCCCCGCCGCCGCCAGGGCAGCGAAGTCGGCAGCAGACTCCGCACGGTGACGTGCCAGGACGGCCGCGGCGCGCAGGGACGTCGCGACACCGATCAGCAGCACCAGGGCCGAGCACGCGAGCACCCACACGCTAGCGGAGCCCCTGTCGCCCCGATGGCCGGTTGTCACGGCGGCACCCCGCTCGGCTGGTCCGGCTCGGTGGCGGCCACGGCCTGTTCCACGACGTGGACCGCCGGCAGCAAGGCACCCATCGGATGCACCGCGATGCGCACGCGGGCGACAACCTGGTTGCCGGAGCGGCTGATGCTCACCGCGGCCCCCGGCGCAGCTCGCATGGCGAGCCTGGAACCCGTCGCGGTATCACCGCGGGCCGCTGCACGCGCGGCCTCCCGTGCGGCATCTGCTGCCCGAACCCGCTGCCCAGCCACTGACACCGCAGACAGCGCTACTCCGAGCAAGATCATCAGGACCGGGAGAGCGGCTGCCAGCTCGGCGGTGACCATGCCGGCCTCGCGGCATGCGCGGCTCACCTGAGGGCGCCGGAGCCCCCATCGGCCAGCGTGTCGAACCTGCCACCGGCCAGCGCGCCGGAGCCGCCACCGGCCAGCGTGCCGGCGGCGCCAGCGGCCCGGACGCCACTGCGCGCCCCCGTTAGATCGCATGCAGTGCCGACCGGATGATCGAGCTCAGCGCGGCCTGCACGGTACCGCTGCGCACGACCTTGTACAGCACGGCCGCGAACGCGACCGCGGCAACCGTGCCGACGGCATACTCGGCCGTAGTCATGCCGCGATCGAGCGCGGTACGGATTATCTTCGCCCGCTGGGCGATCCCCTTGATCAGACTCATGCCAACCAGCCAAGCGAGTCAGCGGGCCAGGTTCAGCCTGACGGAGCAATCTGTGGATGACGCGTCCCCTTGTGGAAGGTGGATTTGACAAGCTGGCTCCCGGACACTATGAGCACCCGCGATTCCTGGACTCGACCGCCGATAACACGGGCCTACGGGCATGGGAACTCTGCGGCAGCCAAGCGCGCAGTCATGGCCGAACGGTGGCGGCGAACAGGTCCAGCTTGCCGGTCCGGGTGTCGTTCCAGACGAGGTGGAACGCTCCGGGGCTGCTGGTGAGGCCCTGCCAGTCGCCGAGCCACCATGCGCCGTACTTGCCTTTGGAGGCAGTCGCCTGGTTCAGCGGGTTGAACGACTCCGTGGTGATGCGCAGTAGCGGGCCGAAGTGCAAGCGACCCGGGGAAGCAACGACCAGGACCTCGTCGATGACCCCGTTTCCCAACGCGAACGCGGAGACCGATAGCCGGCCCTGGTCGTCGACGGCCAGATTGGGTTGAAAGTAGATGCGCCCGTCGTCCGGCGTGGCGGCAGTCGGCGTGGTCCAGGTCCGTCCGCGGTCGGACGACGCGGTCACGACGATGGCCGACGTCGACGCTCCGGGCTGACGGGTGGGAAATGCGACGTAGAGGGCGTCGCCATCGGCCGACATGGCGACTGCCGGGCCGCTGTTCGGACGGACGTCTCCGGGTAGCGACATGGTCGCTGCCTCTGCGCCGAGATGGACCGGCGCGCCGAAGGTCTGCCCGGCGTCATTGGAACAGACCGCAACGACCTGGCCGATCATGTCGCCGGATGGATCCTGGCCGGTGGTCCAGTCGCACGCCATGAGCTCCATGCCTGTGTTGTTGGCGGCGATCTGCGGACCTGCGCTGACCAGCGATGCGGTCGACGACTCTTCGAGGATGCGGCGCGGCGCGGCGAAGGTTCGTCCGCCGTCCGTCGAGCGGGCCATGTCGACGGCGGTGTGCGAATCGCCGGCGCCCCAGGCGACATAGACTTCGTGCGCGGACGGGGTCGGGCCGCCGGTGGCCGGCCAGGGGTGGTCGAAGTAGGCGCCCTCGACGACGGTCGACGGTGTCGAGTAGCTTCGCCCGCCGTCGTCGGTCGTCCAGACGTAGACCCCTCGGTTGGCGTCGGGATTGCTCGGACCACGGCTGGAACCTCCGCCGGACCGCGTCGCGCAGATGTAGCCCCGACCGTGAATGTCATAGGCGACCGAGACGTCATCGCCGGCGGGTCCAGACTTTGGCTGCGACGGCGGGCCACCCGCGTTCCAGGTCGCGCCTCCGTCAGTGGACAGATAGGTCGCGATGATCTCGGGGATCACCGGCGAGGCCTGACAGGCGACGAAGAGTTGATCCGGGTTGCGGGGATTGCACGCGACCGAAGGCCCGACGTGCTCGCGGTAACCGTCATGGGTGACGCGCACGTTCGCCACCGAACCGGTCGTCGACGTGGAGGCCCCAGGCGACACCGCGCTCTGCGTCGGGTCCTCCTGCCGTCGATGTCCGGCGTCGCAGGCGGCCAGTCCGGCGAGGAATGTCGCGGCGGCGCCACCCTGCAGCAGGCCCCTCCTGCGTGGCGGACCGTTTCCGCGTCAGCATCTGTGCCACTGCCGCGGAGGCCGTCGATGCGCTGCGAACGCAGCCGGACTGCCTGCTGCTGGACGTGATGCTGCCGGACTCGTCGGGCTTCGACTTGTGCCGGCGGATCCGGACCGAATCCGACCTGCCGGTGCTGTTCCTGACGGCGCGCGACGCCGACGCCGACAAGATCCGTGGCTTCGGCCTCGGCGCCGACGACTACATCGTCAAGTCCGCGACGCCGACCGAGGTCGTCGCTCGAGTGCGTGCGGTACTGCGCCGCTCGGGCGCGCGACCAACGGCGCGACGACTCAGTTTCGGTCGTCTGGAGATCGATCTTGCGGCTCGCGAACTGTGGGTGGACGCCCGTCCGGTGCGGTTGACTGCGCGCGAATTCGATCTGTTGCAGTTGTTCGTCCAGCATCCGCGCAAGGTGTTCAGCCGCGATCACCTGTTCGATCTGTTGTGGGGCCAGTTCGGTGATCGCAGCGCGGTGTCCGCCTACATCAGCCGGTTGCGAGACAAGATCGAGCAAGATCCGCGCACGCCGCAGCACATCGTGACGATCTGGGGAGCCGGCTACCGG
>JBKOXO010000034.1:0-43512 GCA_046744105.1 Actinomycetota bacterium | reverse complement strand
GTCGACCACGCGCGGAACCGGGGACGATCCGCTCGGGGCACGCCGACGAGTTCGGCGATGACGGCGACCGGCACCGGGTCGGCCAGCTGCTTAACCCCATCGATTACGTCGTTTCGTGGTATTCGGTCGAGCAGCTGGTCGACGAGGTCGCTGATCCACGGTTCCAGCCGATCGACCACGTGCGGGGTGAACCCAGCGCTGACCAGCCGACGTAGGCGAGTGTGGTCGGGCGGGTCGAGGGCGATGAGCTGACGTGCGCTGACCGGGTCGGCCGGTATCCAGCTGATGGCATCCTGCTGGGGCGAGTCTGGGCTGAGGTGCTTCTCGATCTGGTGCCCGATCATCGGATGATGTAGCGCCTCGATGACCTCGGTGTGGCCCGCGATCAACCAGAACCGCCGGCCACTGCCTGGTTCGATCTGCAGGACCGGTTCGCCGGCCGAGCGGACGCGGTCGTAGAAGCCGCGCCGGTTCCGGCGCGTCTCGTCGCTCCAGAGCTCGGAGGGAGAAAAGTCCATCCCGCAGACCGCCTTTCCGTATGTGACCCGCGGGCGGCGCTGCGATGCGTGATCGTAGAAGTAGTACGGGTAGGCGTCCGGATTCGCGCCTGATGTCACCGGTCAGCTGATCTTGGCCCGGGCCGCGGCCGACACAATCGCGTCTTTCTCGGCTGCGGTGAGTTTGCCGGCTGCGAGCCATTGCGTGGCCAGTATCGCGACCGCGGACCGGAAGTCACCCACGTCCTTGAACGGCGCTTGGTCCCAGACCAGGTCGAGGAAGGTCGTGCCGATGACGGGGGCGAAGTTCGTGACAGCGCCGTCCTTCGCGTTGCCGGACGAGTCGTGCGCGGTCGTTCCGGTGGTTTCCTCGAATCGGTACCACGCGACGTTTCCGCCTCCCGGGCTGCCGCCCGCGCTGGTCAGCAGGCTCTGCACCTCGGCCTGGCTCAGCGCGCGGTTGTAGATCTGGAACTCGTCAACCGACCCGGTCAGCAGCGGATCACCGTACTGGGACTTGCCGATCCAGTTGTTCCCGGTGGAACCGAGGCTGGACGGCTTGAGCGTCATGGTGCTGTTGCTGGCCACCACGTTGCCGTTCAGATACACCGTTCCCGTCGCGCCCGAGAGTGTGACCGCAACGTGCGTCCAGGTGCTCGCGCTGATGGCCTGGCTCGAGGTCAGCTGCTGCTCGCCGCCGCTTCCGCTGGTGGTGATCGCAAACCGGGGCAGCGACGATCCCGAGCTGATCGTCAGGAACATGTATTGGCCCGTGCCGGTTACGAAATCGAACAGCCGCACCCAGCTGGTGACCGTCGCAGGGTTCACCCAGGCGGCCACCGTGAAGTCGCTCAATCCGTTGACGATGGCGTTGGGCAGCGATACATAGGGCCCGGACCCATCCAGCAGGATTGCATTGCCGAACTTGCCGGCGACCCACAGGGTCGACACCGTGGGGTTCTCCGGATAATTTGGCACACCGGAATCGACACCAGCGAAGATGATCTCCGGTTCGGACCGGTGAATGTACGCGTGATACCTCGCGGTGTCCTCAATGTAGAACGGCCGGATGGTGTTGCCGTTGAAGGCGAATTGCATCAGGTCGGCGGTGGGTGTCAAGGCGTCCTTGAGGTCGCCCGCGAGGTTCTTCACGCTCGGATACAGCGACGCGTAGGTGAGGTAGGACGTGGAGTTGTTAAGCGTGACCAGCGGCACCGGGCCGAACGCCAGGCCCTGGGTTTGCGGCTGGTCGAGGGCGCCTTCGGCGCGCACGGTGAACGGCATGGAGATCTCGACGGTGTCTCCGGTGTGCCAACTCCGGTTGATCGACACGTATGTGCCCGGTGTTGCGTCCAGGTTCTGATCGGCGCCATTGACGCGGACCGTGAAGCCTTTTCGCACCCAATACGGAACCCGCAACTTCAGAGTGAACGTCGCATTGCCGGTAACCGTGAGGCTCGTTTCGCCGGTGGGGTCGGCCGGGTAGTTGGTGGACTGTTCGACGGCGATCCCCTTCGCGGCCCACGTCAGGCTGGAGGCGATGTAGAGGTTCACGTAGAGGGTCGAGTCGTCGACCGAACTGAAATAGATCGAGTCCTGGAACTTGGCGAGTTCCTCGGGGGCTGTTCCGCCGTCGCAGGTTCCCAGGTTGTCGAAACTGCGCCGCGTGCCCGGACTGACATTCAGGAAGTAGACAACGTTCGGGTTGGTGTTGCTGTTGTTGGGTGATCGGTCCGCAAGGTACGTGCCAATCAGCGCGCGCTCGTAGAACTGCATGTACTTCGAACCTGCGGTGTGGAAGAACAGCAGCCTAGACAGTTTGAGCATGTTGTACGTGGTGCAGGTCTCCGCGTTCGATGCCCCGATCGTCGCAGCGATGACGTCCCGTGCGCCGAAGAATTCACCGGATCCGGCTGTCCCGCCGTCGAAGTACATCCGATGCGGTACCACCATGTCCCAGAAGTTGGCCGCGGCCGCGTAGTAGTTGGAGGCCGGACCGCGGTAGGAAGGCTGGACCTTGTCGGAGAAGTTGTCATACATCGCCAGATAGCTGCGGTACTGCGGAATGTGCTGGTTGGCGTGCTCGCCGTTGAGTGTGTCCTGCTTGGCGACGGCGGCGTCGAACAGGTAGGTGTTGACGAAGGCTTCGGCGGTCGCGAGGTACTCGGTCTTGCCGGTAATCGCGGCGAGGTCGGCGAGTACCTCGGGCATCGCGTTGTACTCACCGCCGATGTAGATCTGCCACATGCCGTCGAGTGTCGAGCGGGGCAGCTTGGTGAGCCGGCTGTGCGCCCAGTCGGCCATGCCGGTGACCACCTGCAGGGCCTGCTGGTTGCCGCTGTAGAGATACGCGTCCAGCAGACCGCGCATGATCATGTGGTTCGTGTACCAGGGTGCCCAGACGGGGCTGTAGGGTGCCCACTCCTCGATGCGGATGAACTGTGTCTCCGGGTAGGCGGCGAGGAAACCGGGGTGGCGCTGGCCGTCGGTGGGGGGGCCTATGTGAGCGTTCACCGTTCCGGTGGCCGAGTGCTGGCTTGGCCCAGCACGTAGTGGCCTTAGAAGGACGTGACGACCGTTGCGTCGTTGCCGTTCCCCGAGGAGTCGACGGCTGGCGCGCCGCCGTCCTCGTCGAATCGGTACCAGGCCACGTTGCCGCCGCCGGTGGTCCCGCCGGGCGAGGTCATCAGCGACTGGATCTCAGCCTGGGACAGCGCGCGGTTGTAGATCTGGAACTCGTCGACCGCCGCGGAAAGGAGCGGGTCAGCACTGAACTGGGACCGACCGATCCAGTTCTGGTTGGTGTTGCCCAGGTCGGCGGGCCGCTGGGTCATGTTGGTGTTGGTGGCGACCGGCATGCCGTTCACCCACAGCGTTCCCGTGTTGCCGGACAAGGTGACCGCGACATGTTGCCACCCGGTGGGGAGCTGCAGGCCGGTGCCGCCGATCATCTGTGAGGTTCCTCCTTGGGAGTTGATGTCGAACCGCAGGCCGGCACCGCCAGCGTTGACGGTGAGGAACATGAAGTCCGACGTGCCAGAGCCGAAGTCGAAGATGCGAGCCCAGGTCTGACCCGAGGTGGTGCCGGGATTGACCCAGGCCGCGATCGAGAAGTCGGTCAGGTTGCTCACGATGCCTTGCGGCAGGTTGACGTACTGGTTGGGCGCCGATCCGTTCAAGGGCACCGCGTTGCCGAACCCGGGCTGCCCGGGCGACCGGGTTGCGGTCGGGATGGTGTTGGCCGCACCGGGCGTGGGACTGCCGGTCGTCACGAAATCGGTGCAGTTGCTGTCGGTGTCGGTGCCGTCCGGGAAGCGGATCGCGCTCCTTCCGGCGCTGGGGTTGGGCACCTGGCAGCCGTTCCGCCCCGCTCCGGAGGCGCCTTGGTAGCCCTCGGCGGTCCACGGGTCGACGAGGCTTCCGTAGTTGAGGCTGTCGGCTACTCGGCCCCCGGCGTCGCGCAGCACCATGTTGCCGGCACTGGAGGAGAGGACCGGGCCCCCGAACCACTGGTCGGGTGCCGGCGTGCCCTGGTAGCCCGCGTTCGTGACCACGGCGTCCCGCACCGGTGTGTTGATCGCGTGGCCCTGTGCGAGCGGGCTGTCGAGCGTGATCCCGCTGCCCAACGCCTGCACCGGCTCGTTGCTCGGGTGTGGGAAGCGCGTCGCCGGAGCGAAGCTGATCCCGGTCCCGCGGTCGCTGAAGGGAAGGTTGGATGAGTGGTTGAACCTCAGCGGGGCGGCCAAGGTGAGGCCCGTGCCGCCCGCGCCGGAGGTGCCGACCGCAGCGACCGTGACGGTCTCGATCTTCGACCCGATGTCGAGCCTGATCGTGTCACCGGCCGTGATGTTGGCGGTGGAGGTGATCTTGATGTTCGTCGCGCCCGTGGCCGCCGGCGCCGAGAGCCGGGCTTGGGTGCCCGGCCGCCCGATGGCGGTGACCGTGGCCTGCTCGAACGTATCGCCGTAGCCGATGGCCATCTTCTGGCCGACCGTGAAGCCGGACGTGCTCGTGACCGGCACGTTTGTCGAGCCTGCCGGGATCGTGATCACCGGACCGTCCGGCAGCGGCTGCCACAGCGGTGTGCTGACGCTCGGCGCGCTGACGATTGTCGCGTTGCGGCCGTTGCCCGACGAATCCAGCGCGGTTTCACCGGAATCCTCGTCGAACTTGTACGAGGCGACGTCGCCGGCACCGGGCTGCCCACCGGCCAGCGCGGCGATCTCAGTCGGGGACAGTGCGTGGCTGTAGATCTGGAAGTCGTCGACGGTGGCCGCCAGGAACGGGTCGGCGCCGAACTGCGACCGGCCGATCCAGTCCTGGGTGGTGGCGCCCAGACCGGCGGGGGTGAGGGTCATGTTGTTGTTGGTCCCCACCGGCTGGCCGTTCACGTACAGCGTCCCGGTGGTGCCGGACAGCGTCACAGCCACGTGCGACCAGGTGTTCAGCGGCAGCGTGCCGGGACCGTTGATCTGCTGCTCCACACCGTTGCCGCCGGTGGTGATGGCGAAGCGGAGCGGGCCGCCGCCGGCGCTGAGCGTGAGGAACATGTAGTTGCCGGTCCCGGTGCCGAAGTCGAACACCCGGGACCAGGCCGAGTTGGCGGCCGGGTTGACCCACGCGGAGACCGTGAAGTCCGACAGGCCGCTGACGATGCCGGAGGGCAGGTTGACGTACTCGCCGCTGCCGTTGAGCTTGACGGCGTTGCCGATCTCGCCCGGTACCCGCGGCCCGGTCGCACCAGAGTTGGTGATGTGGGTGATCGTGCGGGTCTCCGCCGCGGAGCCGGTGCCGATCTGGACCTGTTGGCCGAGCGCCATGCCGCTCGTGCTCCGGACGCTGACGGTGCTGTCGCCCGCGCTGGCGGGGGCTGCGAGTCCGGAGTTGGCCAGGCCGAGCAGGTAGTGGCCGTGGCCGGCAAGCGTTGTCCCGGCCGGGACGGTCACCGTGGAGAAGACGGCCTGCTGGGTGGGGTGCTCGGTCAGCGTCCAGTTGGAGATATCAACGGCACTGGCGCTCGCGTTGTAGAGCTCGATGAACGAGTTCGTCGAGTTGCTGCTGGTGCCGCTGCGGAACTCGTTGATCTTGATCGGGCCGACGTTGCGGACCTTCGCGGTCGTGGTCTCGGATCGTCTGGCACCGTTCGTGGGGTTCGTCCAAGCGGCGTTACCGACTAGATCACCATTGAACGCGACCAGCCCGGAGGTGACCCGGAAGGTCGCGTTCACGCTCGCACCGGGCGCGACCGAATCGAAGGTCATCGACGTGTCTGTCGTGCCCGAAACGAAAGAGGTCCACTGCTTGTCCGGAAGCGACAGGCTCAACTTCACGTCCACCGCGGTCGACCCGGTGGTGTTCGTGAACGTCTCCGTGACATCCTGGCTCGAACCCGGCACGAAGGTCTGCAGCCCGGGCGGAGTGGTCGATGCCGAAGCCGGCGACAGGCGGAGTCGCTGTACGTCGTACTTGGCAGCCACGACATTGGCCTGCACCTGCTGGTCGACGCTGTCCGACGGGTACCCGGCCGTCATCACGCCTTCGTAGAAGGTGCCCTGCGATGCGTTGCTGTTGTCTCCGCCGTTGCCCAGGACGATGGCGCCCTGCTTGCGCATCGGGTCATAGGTGGAGTCGACGCGCGGTCCGTCGAACATGGTCGACAGGGCACCCTGCTGCGCGTCGCCGCCAAGTGAGGCCCAGTGGTGCGGTTCGCCCTTGGCCACGGCGGTCACGAATCGCGAGGTGATGCTCGGCAGGTCTGCGCACAGCTTGGAAGTCGTGCCCGGGTTGACGCAACCCACCAGGTTGTTCTCCTGGTCGGTCATGATCCACGGGCCGGGAGGCGGCCCGTGATACCAGGCCGTGGCGTTGCCGAAGTAGCTGGTTTCCATGGTGCCGTTGCCGTCGTCGCGGCTGTCGATCTCGGCGTTGCCGTAGTCGAAACAGCAGCCGTCGTTGAAGTGCTGGCCGTCAAGGACCCAGTACATGCCCTCCGGCTGGTCGTCGACGGCGATGCCTCTGGTGTCGTTGTTGCGCAGCCCCATGCCGGGCTCGATGAACACGCCGTAGGCCTTGTGGCCGCTGAGCGTGACCGGCGCCATGTCAGCGATCGGGAGATTGTTGAATCCGCCCATTGCGGGACCGCTGAATGCGCCGCGGGGCGCCTGGGTGAGGTCGTTGTGCATGGGCGATTGGTCGTAGACCTTGGTGATGAGGCAGGTCGTGTTGGCGCAGAACGCGTCCTGTGCGGCCGCGTCGGCATACCCACCCGCATCCGGGAACGGCAAGGCGCGAGGGGCGACGACGCCGACATCCTTGACCTGCTTGTCCGACAGGCGCATGACCTGGTACAGCGGCCCGTTGTAGGAGGCGGAAAGCGCCCGCGTGGTGCTGTGCGCGGCCACGCAGGGCGTGCCGGCGGCGGCGTAGATGTCGCATGGGCCCTGCGGTCTAGGCGGGGCGACCGGATCCGCCGCGTGCGCCGCTGTGGCCGTGGCGAACGTGACGCCAATCGGCACGAGCGCGATCGCTAAACCCGCGGCGAGGGTCTTGAGCCGTATGCGTCGGACGGGGGACCGGAACATGTTCGATCAACCTCCTACGTGCCTCGTGCTCGACTGAGCCGAGCTCGGCTGGCCGTGAGCCGGCGGCTGAGCCTTGTCCGCGGGCGCCTCGCCCGCCGGGCTACGGCGAGGAGGTGCTCGGGCGCTGCGGGTGGAGTGTGGGCCGTGCTGGACGTGTTGGCCGGCCAGCGGCCAGCGGCGATCCTGGGTGAGCTGGTCGATCGGCTCCGCATCGCGACGTCCTCGGCGTTACCGTTCACTCGGCGCGGCTCTCGATACCAGAAGATGTAAGGACAGCTGTCTCTAGTGACGCTTTGCGCAAGGGACCTGGCCCGAGGGCAAGTGTGTGCGTTAACATTCGCCAGTGTCAAGGGTTTGCCAGCGCTATTGTCAGCGGTAGGCCTTGAAGGGTTTCGTCGATGAGCATGAGCGAGCCGGCTCCGCGGCCGGCGATCATGCACGATGTCGCCCGCCTCGCCGGCGTTTCACATCAGACGGTCTCTCGGGTGCTCAACAACCACCCCAATGTCCGCGAAGCCACGCGGGAGCGTGTCCAGCAGGCCATCCGCCAGCTCAACTACCGCCCCAACGCGCTGGCCCGCGGCCTGGTCACCCGACGCTCCCGCACGATCGGGGTGATCAGTTTCGATACCCGGCTGTTCGGGCCCGCGTCGACCCTGCTCGCAGTCGAGCATGCCGCCCGGACGGCTGGTTATGCGGTCACCATCAGCAGCCTCGCCAACCTGGACGCGACGTCGGTCCGCTCCGCGGTTGCTGCGCTGGCCGGGCAGCCGGTCGACGGGGCGATCGTCATCGCGCCCCGCGAGGGCGCCGCCCAGGGACTGCGCGACCTGCGACCAGGCCTGCCGCTGGTTGCTGCCGAGGCCGGGTACAGCGGAGAGACCCCGGTGGTGTCGGTCGACCAGTTCAGCGGCGCCCGGTCGGCCACCGAGCACCTGCTGTCGCTCGGTCATCGCACCGTGTGGCACGTCGCCGGTCCCGCTGACTTGCTCGAGGCCCGCGAACGCATCGAAGGATGGCGAGCAAGTCTCGCCGACTCGGGCGCCGCGGCCCCGCCGCTGCTGCGTGGCGACTGGAGCCCGGAATCGGGTTATCGGGCCGGGCTCGACCTCGCCGACTACCCCGAGGTAACCGCGGTCTTCGCCGCCAACGACCAGATGGCGCTCGGCGTCATGCACGCCTTCTACGAGCGCGACCTGCGCGTCCCCGCTGACATCAGCATCGTCGGCTTCGACAACATCCCCGAATCGAAGTTCCTGACCCCCTCGCTGACGACCGTCCACCAGGACTTCGACGAGGTCGGCCGGCGCGGCCTGAAGCTGCTCGTCGAAAATCATGGAGGGCGAGTCCGAACGCGCCCCGCTGCCGGAACGAGTCCCGGCCACGCTTGTTGCCAGGCAGAGTTCGGCGCCACCGACAGCGTCCCGCTCTCGTCCCGCAGCGCGCCGAGGAGGCTCGTGAGCGAGCCCGGAGTCGAGGCTGCGTGGGCGGAAGCCGACTGTCCTGCGTTGCCCGGCCAGCACCGAGCCGGGCACCCGGTCGAGATCGGCTGCGTCACCTTCGGGCCGACGGAGCGCGGGATCGGTGTGCCACTCTCCGGGCGCGCCGCCGGAACTTTTCATTGTGACCGTTCACAACTGGCGGTATAGGCACGCGGTCGGTACGCCGCTTGCGCAGTCCTGCTGCGCAAGCGATGGGAGAGAGCGGAACCCATACACGCAATGAAGGCTTGGTGTCGGCCGCTCTAGGGGGCGGCGACTATCAGCCCTGTCCGTAGTAGGCGTCCGGCCCATGCTTGCGGCGGAAGTGGCGCGCCGCCAGGTCCTGCTGGATCGGCTTGGTCTGCGGGTCGAGTGCCAGGGCCCGCCACGCCATGGCGGCGACCAGCTCGAGGGTCTGCGCGTTCGCGGCCGCCCGCACGGCGTCCGCTCCCCAGGTGAACGGGCCGTGCGACTCCACCAGGACCGCGGGCATGAGCAACGGGTCGGTGCCGAGCTGATCCAGCGCGTCCGCGATGACCTCGCCGGTCTCGTGCTCGTACTGGCCGGCGATCTGCTGCGCAGTCAGCGGTCGGGTGATCGGGATCGGTCCGGCGAAGTGGTCGGCATGGGTGGTGCCCAGGCACGGGATCTCCCGCCGCGCCTGCGCCCAGGCGGTAGCGAACTGTGAGTGGGTGTGCACGATGCCGCCCACCTGCGCGAAGCGGCGGTACAGCGCGCGGTGCGTGGGGGCGTCGGAGGAAGGTCGCAGCGAGCCGTCCATCACCTGCCCGTCGGAGAGCGACACGACCACGGTGTCGTCCGGCCGTACCTGGGCGCAGGGGATCCCGCTCGGTTTGATGACCAGCACGTCGCGTTCCCGGTCCACGCCGCTAGCGTTGCCGAACGAGAGCGAAACCAGCCCGGCGGCCGCGAGGTCGCGATTGGCGGCCGCCACCTGATGGCGCAGCTCAGCAAGCGACATCGTGGAACCTCCATTGCAGGTCAACTGCGGCTGTTGACAGCACCGATATCTTGGTGCCTTGATTTCAGAATACGGTTGCAGCCACTCGAATGCAGCCTCACGTCTCCGCGGAAGGAGGCCCGATTGGCGGATAGGTGCGGGTTCGGCATGTTCAAGGGCTTCATCACACGAGGAGACGCGCAATGAGAGAACGCGGCTGGGCGACGCCGTGGCGAGTCGGCGCCGTGATCGTGGCGCTGGCGCTGGCAGTGGCAGCCTGCAGCAGCAGCAAGAAGAAGAACGCCTCGTCGTCGTCCGCGAGCGCCACGGGCAGTGGCAGCGCGGCAGGCGGCGTGCCTTCCGGGGCCCAGTTCTGCAAGGGCATGAAGATCGTCTTCTTCCCCGGTGGCACGCAGGGCGGCGGTTTCGAGACCGTGGTCTACAACGGTGCCAAGGCAGCGGCGGCGGCGCTCGGGCCGGACGTGACCTACCAGTGGTCGGATTGGGACCCGAACAAGATGATCACCCAGTTCCAGCAGGCGATGGCCACCAAGCCGGACGGCATCGCGGTGATGGGCCACCCCGGTGATTCTGCGTTCGATCCGCTGATCGACCAGGCTCAGTCGCAGGGCATCAAGGTGACGGTCATGAACACCGAGTTGCCCCAGGCGGAGGCGAAGTACGCGACCCAGGGCACCGGGTACGCCGGCGCAACGCTGTACAACGCGGGCGCGGCGCTTGCGACGGAGGCCATCAAGCGCGGCAACATCCAGCCCGGCAGTGAGGTGTTCGTGTGGGGCCTCAAGTCGCAGCCGGGGCGCGGCGAGCGCACGAAGGGCATCACCGACACGTTGAGCAAGGCCGGGATGAAGGTTGACTACCAGGAGATCAACGACGCGACCAACTCCGACCCGTCCGCGGGCGTACCGATCTTCACCGGGGAAATGTCGAAGCACCCGAACACCAAGGCGATCTTCATCGACCACGGCAACCTGACCTCCACGATCCCGACGTACATGAGGGCCGCCAACCTGAAGGCGGGTTCGGTGTACGCGGCCGGGTTCGATATGTCGCCGCCCACGGTGAAGGGCATCCAGGACGGCTACATCAACCTGGTGATCGACCAGCAGGAGTGGCTGCAGGGTTACTTCGGCGTCCTGCAGCTGTGCCTGGCGAAGGAGTACGGGTTCAGTGGCCTGCACATCGATACCGGTGGCGGGTTTGTCGACAAGTCGGTCATCGACCAGGTGGCGCCCCTCGTGCAAAAGCAGATTCGCTGATCATGTCGAATACGCAAGGAGCGGCGGCCGGCGAGCTGGAGGCTCTCCGGCCGTCCGCCACTGGGCCCGTTGAAGGCGTCGACGTCCTCGAGCTGCGCCACGTCTCCAAGTCGTTCGGCGGGGTCCATGCGCTCAACGATGTGAGCCTCCAGCTGGGCCCGGCGGAGGTGCTGGGCCTGGTCGGCGACAACGGCGCCGGCAAGTCCACACTCATCAAGATCATCACCGGGTATCACCAACCCGACAGCGGTGAGGTCTTCTTCCACGGCAAGCGGATCCGCGACCTCAGCGTGCGCAAGGCGCGGGCGCTGGGCGTCGAGACCGTGTACCAGGAGCGGGCGCTCGCCGACCAGCAGTCTCTGTGGCGCAACATCTTCATGGGCCGTCCGATGACCCGCCCGGGCGGGATGCTCGATGTCGCCAAGATGCGCCGGGTCACCGCGCAGTTGATGGGCGAGTCGATGGGGTTCACCTCGGCCATCCTCACCCCGGACACCCCGGTCACCGGGCTTTCGGGCGGCGAGCGGCAGGGGCTGGCGATCGTCCGGGCGCTGCACTTCGAAGCGGAACTGGTCATCCTCGACGAGCCGACCATGGGCCTGTCGCTGAGCGAGACCGACAAGTGCCTGAACTTCGTGCGCGGTATCCGGGCGGCGGGCAAGTCGGCGATCTTCATCGACCACAACATCTTCCACGTCTACTCGGTGTCCGACCGGATCGTGATGATCGACCGCGGGCGCATCGCCGGAGAGTTCCCCACCTCGCGTTACACGCTCGACGAGCTCACCGCGATCATGCGCGAGGTCGCCGCAACCGGGCGGTTCACCGAGCCGCAGCGGCGCGGCGAGCCGTCGGAAGGTGCGCCATGACCACAACAACGGTCGAGCAGGCCCCGCAGGCGGCGCCGGTCCGGCGGCGGTGGACGCCGCGCACGGTCGCCACCACCTACGCCTCCCAGATCGGCATCACCACCGCGTTCCTGGTGGTGTGGATGATCTTCACGATCCTGGCGCCGGACACGTTCCTGCACAGCCGCATCTACGTGTCCTACGCCATCTCGGTGCCGTACTTCGGCATCGTCGCGCTGGCACTCACGATGCTCATCGTGGCGGGCGACATCGACCTGTCCTTCCCGTCGGTCTTCGCACTGGGCATGGTCGGCTACATCGGCGTCCAGCACGCGACCCACAACGTCACGCTGGGCGTGCTCGTCACGATCGCGATCGGCGCCGCCGCTGGGCTGGTGAACGGCATCTTCGTCACGGTCATCGGCATCCCGGCGCTCGTCGTGACGATCGGGACTCAGTTCCTGTTCCGGGGTCTGACCCTGGTGCTGGTCAACGGCAAGAGCTACACGCTGCTAGAGGCAACCGACAGCATCGCCGGCCGATTACTGACCGGGCGCTGGCTCGGCATCCCCATGCAGTTCGTATGGTTCGCCGTCCTTGCCGTGGTGACCTGGCTGCTGCTGTTCCGGCACCGGCTCGGCCAGAACGCGCACGTCATCGGCGACAACAAGCAGGCGGCCGGCCTGATGGGCATCCCGATCGTGCGCACCCGCATCATCTTGTTCGTGCTCACCGGCGTGGCTGCGGCGCTCGCCGGCATGATGAACAGCTTCGCGATCGTCAACTTCTACCCCAACCAGGGTGGCGGCTTTCTGCTGTCCGCGCTCGCCGCCGTCTTCGTGGGCGGCACGTCGGTATTCGGCGGACGCGGAACGGTGTGGGGCACGTTCATCGGGGCGTTGCTGATCGGCGGCATCGAAGCCGGCATCCTGGCGGTCGGGTTTCAGGCATTCTGGACTCAGTTCGTCTACGGCTGCATCATCCTCGGCGCCGTCACCGTCCACGCGCTGCTCCAGCGCAGGTTCGCGCGATGAGCCGGCCGCAGGTGTGGTTCCTGACCGGTAGCCAGCAGCTGTACGGCGAGGACGTCCTGCGACAGGTCGCCGAACAATCCGCCCGGGTGGTTGTGGGCCTCGACGGCTCTGCCGCCATCCCGGTGCCGGTGACCGTTCGCCCCACGCTCACCACTCCGGACGGCATCCGCCGCATCTGCCTGGAGGCCAACGCCGACGACGACTGCGCCGGCGTCATCACCTGGATGCACACGTTCTCGCCGGCGAAGATGTGGATCGCCGGGCTGGCCGCGCTGCAGAAACCGCTGCTGCACCTGCACACCCAGTTCGGCGCCGACCTGCCCTGGACCGACATCGACATGAAATTCATGAACCTGAACCAGTCGGCGCACGGCGATCGCGAGTTCGCCCATCTGGCCGGCCGCCTGGACAAGCGGCGCACGATCGTCGTCGGGCACTGGCAGGACGCCGCCGTGCAGGAGCGTATCGGGGTGTGGGCGCGGGCGGCGCTCGGCTGGCGGGAGGCACACCGGCTGCGCATCGCCCGCCTCGGCGACAACATGCGCGAGGTCGCCGTCACCGAGGGCGACAAGGTCGAGGCACAGATCCGGCTGGGCTTCTCGGTGAACGGCTACGGGGTGAGCGAGCTGGCCGCGCGAGCCTCGGACGCCGACGACGCGGCCGTCACCACCCTGGCCAAGGAGTACGAGGAGACCTACCGGATCGCGGCGCCGCTGCGGCGCGGCGGTGAGCGGCACGAGTCGCTGCGCGACGCCGCCCGGATCGAGCTGGGCCTGCGGGCCTTCCTCGACGACGTCGGCGCGATGGCGTTCACCGACACGTTCGAGGACCTCGCCGGGCTTCGGCAACTGCCCGGAATCGCGGTGCAGCGGCTGATGGCCGACGGCTACGGCTTCGGCGCCGAGGGCGACTGGAAGGCCGCGGCACTCGTCCGGCTGGTCAAGGTGATGAGCACCGGGCGGCCCGGCGGCACGTCGTTCATGGAGGACTACACCTACAACCTCGGCGCCGAGGAGCCGCAGATCCTCGGCGCGCACATGCTTGAGGTGTGCCCGTCCATCGCCGCTGAGCAGCCGTCCTGCGAGATCCATCCACTCGCTATCGGCGGACGCGACGACCCGGTGCGCCTGGTGTTCACCGCGCCGCCCGGTCCCGGCCTGCTCGTGGGGCTCGCCGACATCGGGACGCGGATGCGCCTGGTCGCCAACGAGGTCGACGTCATCGCGCCGGATGCCGAGCTGCCGAACCTGCCGGTGGCCCGCGCCGTCTGGGTGCCTCGTCCCGATCTGGCGACGGCAGCGGGGTGCTGGCTCATGGCGGGCGGGCCGCACCACACCTGCTTCACCCAGGCGCTCGGGGTGAACGCCATCGACGATCTTGCCGAGATCGCCGGCATCGAGCTCGTCACGATCGGCGCCGACACCACACCGAGCGCCATGCGACACGAACTGCGTTGGAACCAGACCTACTACCGCTCAGCGTGGTGACGATCGGGCCCGGATCGCCTTGAGCCGCTTCATCACGTCGTTGCCGCCGCGCCCGAAGTAGTCGTGCAGCGCGCGGTAGTCCTGGTACAGCTCGTCGTAGGCCGCGCGGTGTTCCGGGTCGGGCCGGTAGCTTTCCCGGTGCGGGCGGGCCATGCGTGCCGCCGCTTCCTCGATGCTGCGATACGCACCGGCGGCCACCGCCGCGAACATCGCCGAACCGACCGCCGGAACGTGCGGGGACGCCGCCACCCTGAATTCCCGGCCGGTCACATCCGCATAGATCTGCATCAACAACCGGTTGCGTTCCGGCAAGCCGCCGCAGGCGACCACGTCCTCGACGGCGACGCCGTCCGACTCGAACGCGTCGATGATCGTCCGGGTGCCGAACGCGGTCGCCTCGATCAGGGCCCGGTAGATCTCCGGCGGCCGGGTGGCCAGGGTGGCGCCCAGCAGCAGGCCGGTGAGGTCGCCGTCGACGAGCACCGAGCGGTTGCCGTTCCACCAGTCCAGCGCGAGCAGCCCCGACTCGCCCGGGCGCAGCGCGCTCGCCTCGCGCTCCAACGTCCGGTGCACGTCGCTGCCGTGGTAGGCCGGTGGCACCGCGTTCTCGACGAACCAGGCGAAGATGTCGCCGACGCCGGACTGTCCCGCCTCGTAGCCGAACAGTCCGGGCAGGATGCCGTCCTCAACGACGCCGCACATGCCTTCGACTGATGACACCTGCCTGCCCAGCACCATGTGGCAGATGCTGGTGCCCATGATCGCGACCATGGTGCCCGGTGCTGTGACGGACACAGCGGGTACCGACACGTGCGCGTCGACGTTCGCGACCGCGACGGGGGTACCGGCCCGAAGACCGGTCCAGGCCGCTGCCTGTTCAGTCAGCCCGCCGGCCCGCTCGCCGACCATGCTGATGCGCCGGGACATCTTCTCGTCCACGACGCGCTCGAACTTCGGGTCGAGCGCGGCGAAGAACGCATCGGAGGGGAAGCCGTCGCGCTTCGACCAGATCGCCTTGTAGCCGGCGGTGCAGTTGTTGCGCGTCTCGACGCCGGTGAGCTGCCAGACCACCCAGTCGGCGGCCTCGACGAGCCGGTCCGCGGCGTGGTAAATGTCCGGCGCCTCGTCGAGGATCTGCAACGCCTTCGAGTAGAACCATTCGGAGGAGATCTTGCCGCCGTAGCGGGCCAGCCAGGGCTCGCCCCGCTCTCGGGCGACGGCGTTGATCCGGTCGGCATAGGGCTGCGCGGCATGGTGCTTCCACAGCTTCACCCAGGCGTGCGGACGGCGCCGGAACTCGGGCAGCGCACACAGCGGCGTGCCGCCTGCGGTAGTCGGCAGCATGGTGCAGGCGGTGAAGTCGATGCCGATGCCGATCACGTCCGCGGCGTCGACCCCGGACTGCGCCAGCACGGCGGGCACCGCCACCTGGAATGTGCGCAGGTAGTCGTGCGGATCCTGCAACGCCCAGTCCGGACCGAGGGAAACGTCGTCATCGGGCGCCGGCAGGTGCTCGTCGACGACGCCGTTGCGGTACTCGTACACGGCGCTCGCGAGTTCCGTCCCGGTCGCGACGTCGACGAGCACCGCTCGCCCGGACTCGGTGCCGAAGTCGACCCCCACGCAGTGCGCCGGCACGGTCAGCCCACCCGGCCGGTGGAGGCCCGCACGACCAGTTCCGGCTGCAGCACGTGCGGCGTGATGTCTCGGGCCCGGTCCGGCTTGTCCAGCGCCATCTCTACCGCCAGTTCGACCATCTCGCGCACCGGCATGCGCACCGTGGTCAGCGCGGGCACCGTGAACGTGGCTACCGGGATGTCGTCGAAGCCGGTGATCGATAGTTGGTCGGGCACGCGCAGGCCGCGCTCGTGGGCGCCGTGCAGCACGCCGGTGGCCAGCACGTCGGTCGAGGCGACGACCGCGGTGGGCGGCTCGGGCAGTGCGAGCAGCCGGTCGAGCGCGGCCACGGCGCTGGCCGGCTCGTTCTCACCGTGCTGCACGTAGCCCTCACGCAGCGGCTCGCGGAGGCGGGCGAGGTGGTGCACGAACGCCTCCTCACGTTCCTTGATATCGCCGAGCCGGCGGCCGCCGACGAAGGCGATCCGCCGATGCCCGAGCTCGATCAGGTGGTCGAGGACCGCGCGGATGCCGGCCTGGTTGTCGACCGCCACGGACGGCACCCCGGCGGTCTGCGCCCCCTGCCACAGCGCGACGACGGGGACGTGCGCCCCGGCCAGATCCTGCAGCAGCCGTGGCTGGTCACGGGTATCGCCGAGCAACAGGATGGCGTCGCAGTGGCGCGCCTCCAGCACCCCCCACAGCGTGATCGCCTCGTCGGCTCGGGCGTGCGCGTGGCCGAGCACCACGTTGTATCCACGGTTGGCCGCCGCGGTCGTCACCGCCTCGATGGCGCCTGCGAAGAATGCGTCGGTGATCTCGCGGACGATCAGCCCGAGCAGCATCGTGCTCGCGCCACGCAACCCCCGGGCCAGCGGATTCGGCCGGTAGCCCAGGGCCACCGCGGTGGACAGGACCCGCTCGCGCGTCTCCTCCGCTATCGGCACGAGCGTCGGCGTGCGGTTCAACACCCGTGACACGGTGCTCTGCGACAGGTTCGTGGCCCGGGCGATGTCTCGCATAGTGACCGGACGGGGCCGACCGGACGCGCCCCTACGTCCTGCCGGGGAGCTGGGCGCGCCCGGACTGTTCTCGCCTGCCAAGGCGCGCCCTCCTAGGTAAGCCCTGACGATGCACACCATCTACTGCATACGTTCGCAGTCAAGGCTACCGGGATGACTCCTCAGAACGAAACGTGCAACCCCCGTCCTGCGGTTGTGAACTGGTACGTCGTCGCCGAGCTGAAGGTGGCCCCGGCGTTGAGCACGACGGATGGCCAGCTGGGCTGGCCGATGTGATGCGGCGTGTCCGGGAAGTGCTGGGTCTCCAAGGTGAACCCGCTCGTCTGCCGGTAGGTGCGGCCGCCCGTTCCCGTGAGGTCACCGACGAGGAAGTTCCCGGAGTAGAGCTGCACGCCGGGCTGATCGGTGTAGGTCCACAGCGTGATGCCGTTCGACGGTGCCTGGGCGACCGAGATCAGCCGGAAGCCCGAGCCGTTGAGCACCCAGTTGTGGTCGTAGCCGTGCGCGATCACCAACTGCTTGAACGTGCCGTTGTCGCCGGTCGGCGTCCCGTTGGTGCCGTCCGGCGCCGTGACATCCGTGATGTCCTGGCCGATCGGCTTCAGGTGGCGGAAGTCGAACGGGGTGCCGGCGACCGGAACCTGGAACGGTGCGGTGGGGATGAAGCTGGTGTTGATCGGCGAGTAGGAGTTCGCGTTGATCGCGAGCAACTGGTCGGACACCGGGCCGGACGCCTCTCCGGCGAGGTTGAAGTAGGCGTGGTTCGTCAGGTTGATGACGGTGGCCTTGCCGCCGGAGGGCTCGGTGTTCTTGGCGCTGTAGGTGATCTTCAGCGCGTTGTCGGTGGTCAGTGTGTACGTGACGGTCGTGGTCACCGCCCCGGGGAAGCCCTCGTCACCGTCCGGGCTGGTGAGCGTCAGCGCCAGTGAGACCGAATCCTTGCTGGTCTGCGGTGTCGCGCTCCAGACCATGGTGTTCCAGCCGAGGTCGCCGCCGTGCAGTGTGTTCGTGCCGTTGTTGGCCGGGAGCGTGTAGGTCTGCCCGTTGTTCGAGCAGTTGCTGCAGGTCATGGTGAACGAGGCGTTGGCGATCCGGTTCGCGTACCGGCCGATCGTCGCGCCGAAGTATGTGTCTCCGGACCCGCCCGGCAGCGGCCAGGGCACCCCGGTGTGCTGCTGCAGGAAGTCGTTGACGTAGTCGGACAGGGTCGGGAACCCGAGCGAGACGTTGACCGTCCGCCCGCGCCGGTCCGGCGCCCAGATCGACTGCACCGTCGCGCCGAAGTTCGTGATCTTGACGGTCATGTTGTGGCCGCTGGTGAGCGTGTACAGACCGACCTGCTGGTTGTTGAACGTGCCCCACGGCTGGCTCGAGATGCTGGGAGAGCCACCCTTGTTCTTGGCCAGCGCGACCGCGCTGCTCTCGACACCGAGAGCAGCGACCGCGCTGGCGGCCAGGACTGCAGCCGCCCCCAGAACGAGCGGCTTGCGTCGGAGATTGATCGCACGCATACGTTCCCCTTTCCCGATCGCTAAGGCCCGGCGGCATCTGCGCTGGGCGGCTGCTGCGGTTGGTTATACCGTTACTTGTGAGCGCTCACAATGGGCAGTTCTTTCCTGGGTCGGAGTTCCCCGGTTCTGATGGTGCGCCGGGCCGTTGTCCGTCCGTCATCGCCTGGATCACTGCCCGGACTGGTATAGCGCCGTCACGTCCGCCGCGGACAGCGCGCGGTTCCAGACGTGCGCCTGGTCGACGGTGCCCGGGAAGAAGTCGGTCTTGTTGCCGCCGAAGAAACCCCGGCCCACGGCGAACGGTCCGGACGACCCGTCGCCCAGACACTGGTCGAGCACCTTGGCCTGCCCCTGCCCGTTGACGTAGAGCGTGTATGTGCCGCTGTTCGCGTCGTGCACGCCGACCAGGTGCGTCCACTGCCCGAGAGTCGGCGGTGCGTCGGAGAGCGCGCGCCCCTCGACGGTGGAGAACGCCCAGCGGTTGTCAGCCGCCGAGTACTGCAGGAAGAACGCGCTGGCACTGGCGCCGTCCTGACTCACCGCGGTGGCGAAATGCCCGGTGGCATCCAGCTTCACCCAGGCCGCGACACTGAAGTTACCCGCGGTGTCGAGCACGGGGCCGCTCGCCTGCGCGTACTGCGACGAGCCGTCGAACTGCAACGCGGCGCCGGACTCGCCCTGCACCCAGGTCGCAGCGCCGACGAGCGACAGGTCGTGGCTGTCGGCGCTGTCGTGCGCGATCGCGCCCGAGCCCTCATCGAGCGTCCACGTGCCGACCGGGTCGGTCTGCCCAGGCGGGTACACCGGCGCGTTCGTCCCGTCGAAGGCGGCCTGCGCATTGCGTTCCAAAGCCAGGTTGGCGTTGCGCACCTGCGCACCGCCCATCTGCTCAACCTGCCGGTCGTAGGTGAACAGCCCGTTGACCTCGTTCTCCACGTCGGTGATCTGCGTGTAGATGCCACCGCTGACGGCGCACGCGTTCTGCACCTGCAGCAGCTTCTGAGCCAGCTCGACGTAGCGGCGGGTGAGCGTCGCCGAGTCGGGCTCCATCTCGTATGCCTGCGGAGTGCCCGGCCACAGGTGGCCCGGCACCTCGAGGCCGAGACCGCCGTACTCGCCGTCGATGGCGATGCGGTTCGTCTGGAACGGCGGCGCGCCCGGACCGACATAGGTGTGGTCGTCGTACACGTCGCCCTCACCGCTGTCGGGGAAGGACAGGCAGCAGTTCACGCCGCTGTCGGCGTCGACCAGTCGGGACGGATCCCATGCCTTGACCTGCGCCGCGACCCCCACCGGGTCGAACTCGCCCCAGCCTTCGTTGAACGGGATCCACCCGATGATCGACGTCTCGCTCTTGTGCTGCTCGATCGTCGCGTGCAGTTCGGCGAGATACTCGGCCTGCGCGGCGGCGCTCGGCGGGACAAGGTTCATCGCCGGCATGTCCTGCCAGACGAGCAGGCCGAGCCGGTCGGCCCAGTAGTACCAGCGCGCCGGCTCCACCTTGATGTGCTTGCGCACCGCGTTGAATCCGAGCGCCTTGTGCTGCTGGAGGTCGAAGCGCAACGCCGCGTCGGTTGGCGCGGTGTAGATGCCGTCCGGCCAGAAACCCTGGTCCAGCGTGGCCATCGCGAAGATCGGCTTGCCGTTCAGGACGAGCCGCGGCCGGCCGTCCGCGCCGCGCGCCGCGCCGACCGAGCGCATGCCGAAGTAGGAGCCGACATCGTCCAGCGGCGCCCCGGGGTCGTTCGGCCGCAATACGACCTGCAGGTTGTACAGGAAGGGGCGTTCCGGCGACCACAGCTTCGCGTTCGGGACCGGCAACGCGAGTGACGTGTTGGCCGAACCAGTGACCGTACCCACCGGTTTGGCACCGTCGATTGCGGTGGCCGTGACCGTGCCATTGCCGCTCGCGTTCACCGTGAGGTGCAGCGTGTCGGTCCCCAGGTCGGGGGTCATGTCCAGTGACGTGACATGCGTCGCGGAGACCGGCTCCATCCACACGGTCTGCCAGATGCCGGACGTGGACGTGTAGAAGATGCCGCCCGGGTTGTTGCGCTGCTTGCCGATCGGCTGCCCGCCGGCGTCGGTCGGGTCGTACACGCCGACCAGCAGCTCCTGTGGGCCGCCGGCGCGCAGCGCGTCAGTGACGTCCACACTGAACGCGTTGTAGCCGCCGAGGTGATGGGCGACCTGCACCCCGTTGATGTAGACGGTGGCGTCGTAGTCCACAGCGCCGAAGTTCAGCATCAGCCGCTGCCCGGACCCCACACGCCAGCTCGCTGGCACGGTCAGCGTGCGCCGGTACCACATGCGCTGCTCGTGCCGCATGATCCCGGACAGCGCCGACTCCACCGGGTACGGCACGAGGATGCGCTCGGCCAGGTCCTGCCCGAACGGCGGGGTCTCACCGGCTGTCGCGGACGCAAACTGCCACACGCCGTTGAGGTTCTGCCACTGCCCCCGGGTCAGCTGCGGGCGCGGGTACTCCGGCAGCGCGTTGTCCGGCCCGACCTGCATAGTCCACGGCGTCGAGAGCGGCGGCGTCTTGCGCTGCCAGCCGTCGCCGCCCTGCTGCGCCGTGGCGGCGACCGTGCCGGGCATCAGCGACATCGCCAGCACGGCGGCGGTCAGCACGGTCAGCACGCGGCGGGTGGTTCGGCCTGAGGGATTGGAAACTCCGAACACCGTTGGCACCTCCTCGTCCGGGGCGACGAGACTCGGGCGGCCCGGGGGCGTCGCTCTTACCCAGGCAGCAGTCGGTAGGTCGCACTTTCGCTGTGAGATCGCAGATCCGCATCGCTGTTGGATTCTGTTCGGTGTAGCGCTCTGGATTCGTCATCCTATCCGCATATAAGGCTGTTCGAGGGGTGAACAGCGCGAAATACAACAGCGTACTTTGTTGAATAACTCGCGATTCTGGTGCAATAAGTATAAGATCGGCGCGACCACGCGGCAGTGGGCTTCTCGACGCGCCCGCGACCAGCCCCTGAGAAGATCGTCGGCGGGAGCGTCTGATGGGAACCCGGAGTCCCGAACGGCGTCGCCATCCCGTCGGCCGGGCCGTACTCGGCCCGCCGGCGGGTCGTCCGGCGATCACCTATACCCCGACGATGCCGGCTACCGAGCGATGGCCGACGCCGTCCAACTCAGCGCATTGCGCTGAGCCACACCCGACACCATCGCAACCACCGTCCTGGACGACGTGCACGTCACGTCACGACGAATCGAGTCCGCATGTCAGAGGCCACCGTGCCCGACCGGTCCGGCACGAGCCGCCGCAACTTCCTGCGCTGGTCCGCCGTGACCGGCGCCGCCGCAGTTGCAGCGACCGGGATCCCGAGGTCTGAGACTTCAGCCGAGGCGGCGGTTCCCGCCGCCGGGAACGGCACGCCGACGCCGAGCTTCGACCCGCTCCGCGCTCCGGCCGTCCCGCTCGCAGTCCGGTCGCCGTACCTGAGCACGTGGCTCGCGGCGGACAGCCTGCCCGGCACTTGGCCGACGTTCTGGACCGGTCACATCACCGCGCTGACAGGCATCGCCTTGATCGACGGCACCGCCTACGTCTTTATGGGTTCGCCGGCGTTGCCGAATGTCTTTCCGTTCCCCACCATGCGGCAGACCGCGTCGGCGCTCACAGCGACGTCCTCGCGCTTCGTGCTCGAGCAGGCCGGCGTGCAACTCAAGGTGACGTTCCTGTCGCCGGTCGAGCCCGGTGATCTTCGCCGGCAGTCGATGCCGCTGAGCTATGTAACGGTCGACGCTTCCAGCCTCGACGGCACCGCACACCGCGTGCAGATCTACGTGGACATCTCGGGGGAGTGGTCTACCAACGACTCGGGCGCGCAAATCGTCTGGGACCAGTCGGCCTATAACGCGCGAGGCTCGAACCTGGTGACCTTGAGCTGCCAGCTCAATAGCCAGCAGCAGCTCGCGGAGAACGGCGACATGGCGACCTGGGGCACGATCGGCTTGAGCGCCGAAGTCTCTACCGCAATGACGTGGCAGATCGGGCAAGACGCCGTCGTCCGCCAGAAATTCGTCACCGACGGCGCGCTCGCCGGCACCGTTGACGCCGGACAGCCGCGTGCGATCAACGACCGGTGGCCGGTGTTCGCTTTCGCCTTCGATCTCGGCCGCGTCGGCGCCGGCTCGGCCTCGTACACCGTCAGCATCGGGCACGTCCGCACACCTGCGGTGAGCTATCTCGGCACACCGCTGCCGCCGCTGTGGATGGACTACTTCTCCTCACCGCAGGACATGATCGGCGCCTTCCACAGCGACTACACGGCGGCTGTCGCCCGCAACGCCGCTCTGGACAACAGCATCAAGGCCGCGGCGACTCGCGCCGGGGGCGATCAGTACGCGGCTTTGTGCGCGCTGGCGCTACGTCAGGCCTACGGCGGCACGGAGCTCGTCTCTCACAACGGCACGCCCTGGGCGTTCCTGAAGGAGATCTCCAGCGACGGCAACGTCTCGACCGTCGACGTCACCTATCCGTGCATGCCGGTGTTCTTGTACGCCGACCCCAAGTACCTGGGTCTCATCCTGGGGCCTCTGCTCGACTACGCCGAACGCGGCGGCTGGCCGAAGCAGTTCGCCGAGCACGATCTGGGCACCCATTACCCCAATGCGACCGGACACAACGACGGCAACGAAGAGGACATGCCCGTCGAGGAATCGGCGAACATGCTCATCATGAGCGCCGCCTACGCCAACCGGCTCAGTGCTACTGAGGCCGGGAGTTTCGCGCAGGCGCATTATTCGATCCTCAAGCAGTGGGCCGACTATCTCGTCGACAACGCGCTTGACCCGGGATTCCAGAACCAGACCGACGACTTCACCGGCTTCATCGCGCACAGCGTCAACCTCGCCCTCAAGGGCATCGTGGGCATCGGCGCGATGAGCCAGATCGCGACTGCCGCAGGCAATCCCGCGGACAGCACGCACTACCTGGCCGTTGCCAAGGACTACATCGGCCAATGGGTCACCATGGCGAGGGACAGTTCGGGCGCCCATCTCAAGCTCGCCTATGACCAGGACGGGACATGGAGCCTGAAATACAACGGTCTCGCCGACAAGATCCTCGGCCTTGGGCTGGTGCCAGCCTCCGTCGCCGCCACCGAAGCTGCCTGGTACCTCAAGCACGCCAACACCTACGGCGTGCCGCTCGATATCCGCCACACCTACACAAAGGGTGACTGGGAGCTGTGGACCGCGGGGTGGCTCGTCGATCATCCGGACGCCAGCAGCCTGTTGATCGAGAGCGTCTACGAGTTCGCGAGCAGCAGCCCGAGCCGGGTCGCGATGACCGACTGGTACGACACGGTGGGCGATCGGCAGAACGGGTTCCAAGCCCGCCCGGTCGTCGGCGGGTTCTATTCGCTGCTCGCACTCCCCTCCGACTAGAGCGGATCGCGAATCGGATCCGGGCAGGTATCGACGGAGGTGCACCCATGACGCGTCGGCCCAACATCGCCAGCACGCTGTTGTTGGCTCTCTCGGTGTGCGCCGGCGTGACCGCCGGGCCGGTCGTCGCGCTAAGCGCCCCGGCCGATGCCGCGGCGGCCGCCGCTTCTCCCGTCTCGTCATCCGTGGGGGCAGGAACCCACTTCATCGACGAGGATGCCAAGCTCGTGGGCTTCAACGACCCCGGTTGGTACGAGGCCAACATTCCGTTCCTCGACATCCCCGACCAGCAGATCGAGGACGTCTACTACTACCGCTGGCGCACCTGGAAGGAGCACCTGCGCTACACCAACCCGACCGACGGGTGGATCTCCACCGAGTTCCTCGACTGCTGCGGCTATGCCGCGCCGTACCAGGCGATCAACGCCGCGGCAGGCTTCCACATCGCCGAGGGACGGTGGGTCCGCGACCAGAGCTACACCGACGACTACGTCAGATTCTGGCTGCAGGGTCCGGGACAGCGGGCGCAAGACGTCAATCCCGATGCGCCGGATTGGGCGCATGAGTATTCGTTCTTGGCTGCGACCGCGGCACTGCAGGATGCCGACGTGACCGGAGATGTGGCCACCCTGCGTACATTGCAGAGCGCGCTCATACGTCAGTACCGCGGCTGGGACAATCACTTCGACAGCACGCTCGGCTTGTACTGGCAGGTGCCGGTGTGGGACGCGAAGGAATACTCGCCCGCTACCTACGAGTCCAGCAATCACTTCGCCGGCGTGCGCACATTCCGTCCGTCGATCAACGCCTACCAGTACGGCGACGCCCTGGCGATTGCTGACGTCGCTGGGCTTAACCCGCGACACCGCGACACAGGCCGAGTATCTACAGCGTGCCGCCGCGTTGAAGGCGAATGCCCACAAGTGGCTGTGGGATCCGACCCGCGGGTTCTGGTACGACATCGTCGACGAGAACAACCCCGCTCATCAGCGCCTGGACACACGGGAAGAGACCGGCTTCGTGCCCTGGCAGTTCGACCTCGCCGAGCCATCCGACTCCGTCGCGTGGGCACAGATGCTCGACCCGCAGGGCTTCGCCGCCCCGTACGGTCCGACGACCGTCGAACGCCGCAGTCCCTGGTTCATGTCGGAGGCCGGACAGATCAGCCGAATTGGATCTACGACGGCTTCGACCACAGCGAGGATTACAACCACTCGTCCTTCGACGACTTGGTGATCTCCGGCCTGATAGGGCTGCGGCCGTCGCTCGGAGCAAACGTGCAGATCAAGCCCTTGACGCCGGCCACGTGGGATTACTTCGCGCTGGAGAACGTGCCCTACCACGGCCACAACCTCACCGTCATCTGGGACCGAGACGGCTCGCACTACGGGCAGGGCCCGGGGATGAAGGCGTACGTCGACGGCACACTCGTACGCTCCTCACCGACGGTGAGGGCGCTTACCGTGCCGGTCGGTCCGGCATCGCGAGACCCGGGCTACGGCGTGCCGGGAAGGCTGGCCGATCGGCTGGTCAACGACGCCGCGAACCCGCTGCGCACCGGGTACCCGCGGCCGATTACCTCCTACACATGGCCGTTCGACGACCCCTGGAACGCGTTGGACGGCAAGGTGTGGTTCCACGAGGTCCCGGAAGACACCCGCTGGACCAACTACTCGTCGCCGAACGCTCAGGACTACTACGGCGTCGACTTCGGCGTGCCCACACCGGTCAGCGATGTCCGCTTCTACGGCTATGACGACGGCGGTGGGGTGCGCCCGGCAGCGGCGTACACCCTGCAGTATTGGACGGGCGACTCCTGGACCGACGTGCCTGATCAGGTGCACGCTCCCGAGCGTCCTGTCGGCAACGGGCTGAACCGGGTGACGTTCCCGGAGCTGACGACGGCGCGGATCCGCGTGCTCTTCACCAACCCGCCAGGAGCCTACGTCGGCGTGACGGAGCTTTCGTCCTGGTCGCCGTCGAGCCGCGACGCGAGTGTCGTCGTGACACCGCAAGCGTCCGATCAGACGGTGCACATCGACGGGCCTACCCAGGTATCGATCACAGTCACTAACCGGACGAACGAGCAACTGCTCGACCCCACGGTCTCGGTTGCCGTGCCGGACGGCTGGAGCGCGGTGCCGGCGAGTACTGCGGACGTCGCGGCGCTTCCCCCAGGCAAATCGATGAGCGTGCCGTACACGGTCACGCCGCCCACTGACGAGCGCGGGATAACAGGTGACCTCGTTGCCACGGCGAACTACACCGAACAGCACGGTGTCGCGCGGACCACCCACACCCGGCAGCCGTTGCTCGTCGCGTGTGACGAGACCGGCACGAGGGTGGGCGGGCGCTTGGGCAACGCGGTACAACTCTGCGGCCAGGGACAGTACGTGAACCTGCCGGACGGCATCGTCAGCTCGCTACACGACTTCACCGTCTCGACATGGGTCAAGCCCGCGGCAAATCCGCAGTGGTCACGCGTGTTCGACTTCGGCTCCGGCACGAACAGCTACATGTTCCTGTCCTTGTTCAACGGCAGCGGCCTGCGTTTCGCGATCACGACCGACGGCGGCAACAACGAGCAGCGACTCGACACGCCAAGTGCACTGCCGTTGAACACCTGGTCGCACGTCGCCGTCACGCTCGCCGGCACGACCGCAACGATCTGGGTGAACGGCATGGCCGTGGCCACCAGGAACGACGTGACGCTCGCGCCGGTCGACCTCGGTCACACGACACAGGACTACATCGGAAAGTCGCAGTACAACGATCCCTACGCCGACGCGACGTTCGACGACTTCCAGATCTACGACCACGCACTTACCGCATCGCAGATCGCCGACCTCGCGAACGGCGCGCCCGGAGCAGGCAACGTCGCGTCCTACCCGTTCGACGAAGCCGGAGGAGCCACTGTCGTCGACGCATCGGGCAACGGTCGCAACGCCACGATCGTGTGACTGCTGCCTACCGACAGCGTCTCCTGCTCCCTGCCTTCTTTCGCGAAAGGTGCCCGCATGAATCCGCTATCACTGCCACTGCCCGGCAAGCTCGCGGCGGTCGCGACCGTGCTCGGCGCGATATGCGTGCCACTGACACTGCGCGCGACGGCACATGCCGATCCAGGCCAGCAATGGGTCACCAAGGCCCCGGTCATCAACTCGAACTTCCCCGACCCGGACATCATCAAGATCGGCAACGTCTACCACGCATTCGCGACCAACTCTGGCGGCCAGAACGTCCAGCACGCCGTCTCGCACGACCTGATCCACTGGACGCACATGCCCGACGCGGCGCCGACGCTGGGCGCCTGGGTGGACGACAACTGCACCTTCGCACCTGGCGGCATCGGCGATCACTGCACCTGGGCGCCCACAGTTACCGCCGTCAACGGCCACTACGTGCTCTATTACACGGCGCGCGACCGGGCCTCGCAGCGCCAATGCGTCGGCGCGTCCACGTCGAACTCACCGGACGGGCCGTTCGAGCCGGTCGGGTCGCAGCCACTGCTGTGCCCGGTCAGCAGCGGCGGCGCCATCGACGCGTCGACGTATGCCGAGAACGGCCGGCTGTATCTGCTGTGGAAGGCCGACGGCAACTGCTGCGGATTGCCCGCCGTGATCAACATCCAACCGCTGTCCGCGGACGGGCTGACGGTTACGGCTGACCCGACTCCGCTCATCCAGAACGACCAGGCATGGGAAGGCGCAGTCGTAGAAGCGCCGACGCTGATCAAGCGCGACGGCACGTACTACCTCTTCTACTCTGCGAACAACTTCGCGGGCGGCGCCTATCGCACCGGCTATGCCACTGCCACAAACCTTGCCGGGCCCTACACAAAGCACGGCGAACTGATGAGCACCGATCGGTTCCGGGACCCGATCATCGGCCCCGGTGGCGAGACATTGACGACCGCGCCGCACGGCTCGACCGTGATCGCCTTCCACGGCTGGGATCCCACCTACACGTACCGCGCCATGTACGTGCGGGAACTCGATTTCTCCGCGGACGGCACACCGCATGTCCAGGGCAGCGCGAGTCGATACGAAGCCGAGGCCGGCACCATCGTCGACGCGCGCGTCGTCGATGACGATGCCGCGTCCGGGGGGCGGAAGGTCGGCTTCATCGACCACCCAGACAGCTCCGTCACCGTGAACGTTCATGCCGACACGACCGGGCCGGCCACTGTGCGCATCCGTTTTGACAACGGCTCCCTCGACCCGAGCGGATACCGCGTGCAGGCCACCGACGCCGTGACGGTCAATGGCAAGGACACCGGAACGGTGACATTCCCGCACACCTCGTGGGGCAACTGGCAACAGGTCGACTACCCGGTACAACTCGTCAGCGGCTGGAACTCGATCACCTTCACCAAGAAGACGTTCTTTACCGAACTCGACGCCATCGACCTCTACTGACCCGTACGGGAGCGGGAGACCACATCTACCTGGTCGCCCGGGACGGCAGCCGGTTAGCGTTCCCGACGTGAGCGCGCAGCTCGCACCCACGCGCCGAGGGAGCGCCGTATGAACGACCACATCGACAGGATCGGCAGCCTGTTACACGAGGCCGCCGAGACGCATCACCGGGTGTACCGAATCACGGACGGCACGGACGACGACTGGGCCAGCTGGTACTCAGATTGGCTGACCCGGCTTTCCGAGTTGCCTGATCTGCTCGGCCGGAGACCAGTGCGCAGCGAGTTGACCCATCAGCTCGTCGTGCTCGACCAGGAGTACTCGTCGATCAGCCCGCCTCCGGAACACTCGTGGGAGCGGTTCTACGCGCAGCGGCTGAGCCACGTGTTCTCCTAGCCGGGAGCCCGGTCGACTCGCTGGACCCGGTGGACCGGCCCGATCCGAGCCGCCCGAACACGGCTACTGCGAAGGGTCCTCGTCCGTGTCGGTCCGGCCGGAGAGATACTGCTCGAGCTCGGCCCCGAGTTCGTCGGCCGTGGGTAGCCGAGCCCCGTCGGACAGCAGACCCCCGCCTCGTCCTGCCGTCATGTTGTCGTATTGCCGTTCGAGCCCGCGAACGAGGTTCGCGACCTCCTCGGATCCCGCCACCTGTTTGTCGACGTCACCGCGCATCACCTGGCTAGCGTGTACGAGCGCCTCGGTCGGCAGCGACAACTCACCGGCGCGCGCCACACAGCTGAGCAGCGTGTGCGCGGCGTCGGGATATTCGAACTGGGCCAGGTAATAGGGCACCGCCACCGCGAAGCCGCAGGCCGGTGTCCCGGCCTCACCGAGCCGGTACTCAAGCAGGTTGCCAACACTGGCCGGGACCTGGATCGTCGGCAGCCACGTCGGATACGCGGAGACAAGGTCTGGCGGGCTTCCATGCGCGATCACCGTCGGTGGCCGGGTGTGCGGCACTGCCATCGGGATCGCGTTGAGTCCGATCACGATCCGCACATCGAATTCAGCGATGAGGATCCCAACCGCAGCGATGAACCGCTCCCACTGGACATCCGGCTCGGGTCCGTGCAGCAACAAGAAGGGCATGTCGTCGAGATCGCGGAGCACACTCACGGCCAACTCCGGGGCGGCGTAGCCATCCCAGTGATCTCGTGTGAACGTCATCTCGGGCCGCTGTGATCGGTAGTCGATCAACTGGTCCACGTCGAATGCCACCAGCGGTTCAGAGTCAAGGGCGTTGAGCAGGTGTTCTCGCGCCAGCCGGCGACCGTTGCCAGCATCGACGAAACCGTCGAGCGCCTGCACCAGCGTCGGCCGCACCAACTCGGGCCGGGCACCCGTCGTGAACAGAGCCGTTGGATCCTGCACCGACTTCCCCTCACATGCGTTGTGCCTAGTCTTCCACCCGCGCGGCACTGCCGTCGCCGAGCGTCCGGAGGCGATCAGCTCGGCTCGTTCCGGCGTGAGGGCACCCGATCTTGACAAGATCGCCGTCCCACAGGTGACGGGCGTGCCCCAAGAACTGAGTCGAAAGCGCTGAACGGTCAGCAGTCGAGCCGTGCCACCGTCATGTCCTGTACGGTGGCCCGCCCGGGCCGGACCGGCACGGTTGCCACCTTCGGCACCTATCCGTCGCCGCCGGCGGTCAACAGAAGGGGGCTCTCGCGCTCGTCGCACGACGTGCCGGTCACGGTGCCCATGACCTTGCCCCAGTACGGTGGTGGGTCGACTTGCATGCGGATGCTCACGGTCTTGACGCCGTACGGGGTGTCGCTGGGCACGAGCACAACTGAGCTGTACTTACCGGGTTGGCTCACCGCGCTCGCATCGGCGCCTACCCAGATCGAGGCGCTGTGCGATGGCTGAATGGTGAGACTCGTCGTCTTCAGTGACAGCCACGGCGAGTCGCGGTCGCTGCCGCAGTCGCCGTACCCCGGCAGCATCTCCACCAAGGAGGTATAGCTGCTGAATGACTGACTGGGCGCCGCCGATCTTGTAGAAGCCGCAGGCCGTCGCCCCCCGGCTCAGCGAGTTGCTGGAGTCCGGCAGCGGTGTCCACGAATCGGCGACCGCATCGTACGCGAACCCCTTGTTGGTGCTCAGTCCGTTGTTGACGCCGCCGGAGATCAGCAGCTTGCCGTTCGCGACGCCGTAGGCCATCTCCCACAGCGCCATCGGGACGTCCGCGCGGCGGGTCCAGGTGTCGGCGGCGGGGTCGTAGGCGTACGTGGCCCTCGAGACGTTGCCGAAGTCCTGGGTGCCACCGGCGCAGTAGAGGACGCCGCAAGGTCCGCACGTCCGCCGTACGGTGCACGTCCGCGCCGGTTCCTAGTCGTGATGCCGCCATGCGCGCGTCGCCCCGCAGTGTGGCGTACAGACCCGCTGTAGAGGACCGAACCATGACAGCTCCCACCATCGTCACCCGGCAGGATTGGGGGCCGGGCGCTTTCCCCACTGACCAGGCCCACGAGTCGCGACCATGATCGTCGCCGGTTCCCCGTTCGCGAACACGCTGACCCGCGACTCCACCGCGAGGGGCGCGGCCAAGGCCTACCCTCTGATCCGCGCGGTGACTGGGCAGAGCTGGATCGCCGAAGGCGAAGCCATTTCCGACGTCGAGCTTGATCTTGACACCTATGTGGTCGCCACGTGCAAATTGGCCGGCATCACGGTGCTGACCAACGAACAGATCGAGGACGGCGAGTTTCGGGCGCTGGCCGAGGTGAGCCGCGTGGTGCAGGGCGCGTTCAGCCGCGACCTGGACGATGCGTTGATCTCCGATGACGGCTCCGACGCCATGCCGACCGGCGTTCTCAACATCGCTGACGAGGTGAGCGGTCCGACCCTGATCGCCGCAATCGCGGTCGGCGAGATTGGAGAGGCTGGCGGCAGCCCCAGTTACATCGCGCTGTCCCCGATGACGGCGGCCATCGAGTCCGTTACTCCCGACGAATTCGGGAACGTGCTGTGGACGTCGCTGCTCGAAGCGCTCAGCGTCACCCCGGTGCTGATCCCCGCTTTGCCGCAGCCGTTCGTGTACGACCCGAGCCAGATGTATTTGTTGACGTCGAGAGACTGGCAGGTAGACACGTCGCGCGAGTACGCCCCGGCGTACCGCAACGACGCGACCGCGTTGCGCGTGTCCGGCCGGTTCAACCTGGCAGTGCCAACGCCGGGCCGGTCGGTGCGCAAGCTGAACGTCGGCGGTGCCGGCGGCACCGAGGCGGCGAGCACGGCGCCGGCCACGGCCGCCAAGGCGACGCCGACGAAGCGGCGTGACCAAGCGGCTCTAGCTCCTTGGCATAGCTGGTACTACGGCCGCGAACCACGCGGCCACGCGTTCAGGGCTTGCTCAGGTCGGTGCCGCTGTAGCCATTTGCGCGCGGCGTCCTCGCGGAAGCCGTGTGACCGGAGGACGTCAAGGGCATTGGCTCGGACGTCCCGCTGCCTGTCTGCGTCTTCCAGGTAGGCCTTCATGCGCACCACTATGTCGTCGTAGTCGGCGACGTAGCGGCCGTCGACCTTGTGTGCAAAACGCGGCAGCAGCTTGTAGTAGCGGCGTTCGCTGATCCCGATCTGCGTCCAGGGGTAACGGTCTGGCGCCTCGCTCTTCCTGTGCTCCATTACCACAATGCTCGCCTTACGGCGCACGTATCGACGGGTTGCCTCCGCGCCTTGGGCTGGGTCGAATCCGGGATGGACCAGTTGTTCGAGCAGCATTGCGGCGGCAGACGCCCTGCTCGGAGCACGGGTGACACGTTGAATGCGCTCGACCTGCCGCGGGTATGCGAAGGCGATGGCATTCGCCAGTGCTGGCTCGTCGCCTCCGATGTAGCCGTGCCAGTAACCCTTCAAGAGCACCTGGCACGCGATCTCGTATCGAGTTGAGACGGGGTCGATGGTGATGGTCGGTATGCCGTGGCCGTGGATAGCCTTCGCGATCTTGCTCCACGGCCGACCGATTGGGCGCCGAACCTCGTCGGTCCAGATGCGCCCGATAAATGCCCAGTCTGCGCGCTGCCGTGTCATCGGAGCCGCGATCAGGATGGGCTCGACGGCCGCGAGCGGTGAGGGCTTGCCGCCGGTCTCCGTCTTGTCCAACAGAAGTTCGACAAGCCGCCCTTCGTCCTCGGTGTCGTTGGTGACCCAGATAAGACGGCGGGCGATTTGGATCCACCACCCGCCAACCGCGACTCCGATGACCCGGACGTTGAATCGAACGGCAGGATCCACGACCCGGTGCATGAGTTCCATTCTCGACCTTCGGGACAAGGCCAGCAAAGGACTCGACCTGCACGACCGCCGCGATCTGACGGTTGACCGGGTCGGGGACCGCCCATAGTTCCGTTCCCGGTTCCATCGAGCCGACCTGCATGTCCGGGACGTCTACGAAGGGCAAGCCGTTGGACGCGATGACCGAGGTGCCCGGCGCAGCGGTCGGAAGCTACGGCCAGACAGAACGTCAATCTCGCGGCCGGCCTGGACTGCCAGGTCCATCAGCACGCGGCGGTCAGGGTTGCCGCCGATCTGCTGAGCGGCCTCCTCGACGATGCTCTCCGCCCAATGTCCCACGTGGGCAGTATATGAGGGCGTGAACGACCTTCCGGCAGGTTGGGTGAGACGGCGCTCCACCGCCGGCTTGCCAGCCATCGTCGCGATCTTCGTGACCGGTCAACACCAACCTGCTCAGGTTCGGACCGAGGAAGGCGCGCCACGGCAGCCCGCTCCGCTACCCCAACCGGATTCGCCGGTCTCCCTCCGCCTCCCCTGACAGGGAAAGGGAGACCAACACCGCCCCTGTGCCGGACGGGTGCGCGGTCTGACTGGTCGATGTTGATCTCCGTACGCGCACATTCCGCGCACATGAGCCCGAGAATCAGCCAGAACCGTTAGAGACGCCGAGAGCCCTCTAGGCCCCGGAAGATAAGGACTAGAGGGCTCTGGCAGAGATCGCTAGAGAGGCCGAAGTCCGCGAAATCAGATGTCGTAGTAGAGCGCGAACTCGTAGGGGTGGGGACGCAGGCGTACGGCGTCCACCTCGTTGATCCGCTTGTACTCGAGCCAGGTCTGGATGAGGTCGTCGGTGAAGACCCCGCCCTCGAGCAGGTAGTCGTGGTCGGCCTCGAGGGCGTCGAGGACGGCGTCGAGCGATCCTGGCACCTGCGCCACGGCCTTGGCCTCATCGGGCGGCAGCTCGTATAGGTCCTTGTCGATCGGCGTCGGTGGCTCCGTCTTGTTCTTGATGCCGTCCAGCCCGGCCAGCATCATCGCCGAAAATGCGAGGTACGGGTTGCACGAGGGATCGGGCACCCGGAACTCCAGCCGCTTGGCCTTCGCGTTGCTGCCGGTGATCGGGATGCGGCAGCACGCGGACCGGTTGCGCTGCGAGTACACCAGGTTGATCGGCGCTTCGTAGCCCGGCACGAGTCGGTGATAGGAGTTCGTCGTCGGGTTGGTGAACGCGAGCAGCGACGGTGCGTGGGTGAGCAGTCCGCCGATGTAGTGACGGGCGGTGTCGCTGAGGCCGGCGTAGCCGACCTCGTCGTAGAACAACGGCTCGCCGCCCAGCCACAGTGACTGGTGCGTGTGCATACCCGAGCCATTGTCTTGGAACAGTGGCTTCGGCATGAACGTCACGGTTTTGCCGTTCTGCCACGCGACGTTCTTGACGATGTACTTGTACAGCACGAGCTTGTCGGCGGCGCGCAACAGCGTGTCGAAGTTGTAGTTGATCTCGGCCTGGCCGCCGGTGCCCACCTCGTGGTGCGCCTTCTCGACCGTGAACCCGACACTGTGCAGGGTGCGCACCATCGCATCGCGCAGGTCGGCGAAGTGGTCGTACGGCGGCACCGGGAAGTATCCCTGCTTGTGCCGCACCTTGTAGCCGAGGTTGCGACCGTCCTCGTCTCGCCCGGTGTTCCAGGCGCCGGCCTCCGAGTCGACGTGGTAGAAGCTCTCATTTGCCGTGGTGTCGTAGCGCACCGAGTCGAAGATGTAGAACTCGGCCTCGGGCCCGAAATACGCGGTGTCGGCGATGCCGGACGAGCGCAGATACTCCTCGGCCTTCTTGGCGACGTTGCGGGGGTCGCGGGTGTACGGCTCGCGGGTAAGTGGGTCGTGGATGAAGAAGTTGATGTTGAGCGTCTTCTCCGTGCGGAACGGGTCGACGATTGCCGTGCTGGCGTCGGGCAGCAGCAGCATGTCCGACTCGTGGATCTCCTGGAACCCGCGAATCGAGGAGCCGTCGAATGCGACACCCTCGGTGAACGTGTCGGCCGAGAACGACTCGACCGGCACGGTGAAATGCTGCATGACGCCTGGCAGATCGCAGAAGCGGACGTCAACGAACTTGACGTCGTTGTCCCTTATGAACGCAAGGACCTCATCTGGACTGGTGAACATGCGACCTCCGAGTGCGGTGTGGGTGGCGTGAACGCTACGAACGAGCGGTTGCTGGCCGGTATCTCGCTTGTTTCTGCGGTGTTACGCGACCGTGCGTCATGCGCGGACGACGGCCGTCCCGGTGAATCGATCGTGCAGCCCGCGGCCGTCCCTGTCCACCACGACAGCCGGCAGGAGAAGGAAGAGCAGCACCGTGCGCACCACGATGTCCGGCAGCGGAATACGCCCCGCGCGTTCGACCCGTACCACCTTGAGGCCGAACAGGTGCATCCCGAGCGTCTGGCCGCCGAGTAGCAGGCCGACGACGTAATCGACGGCGAGTGGGATCAGGCTCCACGAGCCGGGCAGCCTGTGGGCCAGGTCGCCGCCCCGGCCCGCGACAACCAGCGACGCGACCAGCGCGGAGGCGATGCAGTCGACGATCAGAGCCCAGAATCGGACTCCGAATGTCGCGAGCGAACCGGAACCGGACTGGGGCAGCCCGAGGCGCTCGCCCCGGTATCGCTGCGGCGCGTTCCCGCCGGGCCTCACCGGAAGCATGGAGCTTACGTGCGGCGGCGGACGGTGCGCTGCACGTTGCGGATCTTGGCGCCGGTGGGCATCGGTCCGCCCGGCAGCGGAGGCTTGCCACCGCCGAGCGCCTGCAATCGCTTGTCCAGGGCGTTGACCTGCTCGCGGGACAGGTTGCGCGGCAGCTTGAACAGGTGGCTGTTGAGCCTACGGAGCGACACCTCGCCCTCGTCCGCGCCGACGATGACGTCGTAGATCGGCGTGTCGCCGGCCACCCGGGCGACCCGCTTCTTCTCCTGCGCGATCAGACCCCGCACCCGGTGCGGCGCACCCTCGCCGACCAGTACCACGCCGGGACGCCCGACCAGGCGGTGCACCGCGTCCAGCTGCGACGTGCCGGCGACTGTAGGCGTGGCTCGCCAGTCGCCGCGCAGGTTGTTCTGTATCACCCAGGCGGCCGCACCCGGCGTTCCCTCAGCCTGGCTGTACATCGAGGTCTGGGCCCGGCGACTGAACACGAGCAGCGCGACCACGCCGCCGGCGAGCACCGCTATGGGAATGGGGAGGTACGGGCCGGCGAACAGCGACACCACGAAGTACACGACGGCCGCTGTCAGCACCCCGGCGATGATCAGATACGGGATCAGCCGGGGGTCGTTCTGCCGGGTGAGCGTGAACGCCTGCCGCATGTTGCGCCAGGTCTCGCGACGGCTGGCGCGCTTCTGGGCGCGCGCGGCCTTCTTCTCGGCACGCGTGAGCTTTGCGGGCTTGCCCGACCCGGCAGGTTTGGCCATTCACCAAGGATATCGGCGGGCCGCCCACCCGTGCTGCGCGAGTCAGCCGCGGGCCGCGATCGCCTGCTGGTAGAGCCGGCCGGCGCGGTAGGAGGAGCGGACCAGCGGCCCGCTCATGACACCGGCGAAGCCGGTCTGCTCCGCCTCCTCGCGCAGCTCGACGAACTCGTCGGGCTTGACCCACCGCTCAACCGGATGGTGACGCGGAGACGGCCGCAGGTACTGGGTGATCGTGATGAGCTCGCAGCCCGCCTCGTACAGGTCGCGCAACGCCTGGCTGATCTCGGCACGTTCCTCGCCCATGCCGAGGATCAGGTTCGACTTGGTGACGAGGCCCGCGCCACGTGCCTGGCGCAGGACGTCCAGCGAGCGCTGGTAACGGAACGCGGGGCGGATGCGCTTGAAGATCCGCGGCACCGTCTCGACGTTGTGTGCCAGCACCTCCGGCCGGGCGCCGAACACTTCGGCCAGCTGCGCCGGATCGGCGTTGAAGTCGGGGATGAGCAGCTCCACCCCGGTGCCCGGGTTAAGCGTGTGGATCTGGCGCACCGTCTCCGCGTACAGCCACGCACCGCCGTCAGGCAGGTCGTCGCGGGCGACACCGGTGATCGTCGCGTAGCGCAGCCCCATCGCAGCAACGCTCTCGGCGACGCGGCGCGGCTCGTCCCGGTCCAGGGCGGCCGGCTTACCCGTGTCGATCTGGCAGAAGTCACATCGGCGGGTGCACTGATCCCCGCCGATCAGGAACGTCGCCTCGCGGTCCTCCCAGCACTCGTAGATGTTCGGGCAGCCCGCCTCCTGGCACACCGTGTGCAGCCCCTCATTTGCCACCAGGGTGCGCAACTCTGTGTACTCCGGGCCCATCCGGGCGCGGGTCTTGATCCACGGCGGCTTGCGTTCGATCGGCGTCTGCGCGTTGCGCGCCTCCAGTCGCAGCAGCCGGCGGCCTTCTGGCGGTGCGACAGTCACGCTGCTTCCCACGCCTCGAGCCTACGCGGGGGAGTGTCGTGGCTGCTGTGACTCAGGGATCACCCGGGGCTCGGCGAGTCGTACCGCGTTGCGGCCGGCGGCCTTCGCGGCATACAGCGCCGTGTCGGCGGCCCGGAGCAACTCGTCGAGTTCGGTGCCGTAGCTCGGATAGGTCGCAACGCCGATCGACGCGGTGAGGTGCACGGCCGGTGTGTCCGGCTCGGTGGTGACAGGGCATTGCTCGATGCGTGCCCGGACGCGCTCGGCGGCGCGCACCGCGGCGTTCGCTCCGGCGTTCGGCAGCATGGCGACGAACTCCTCGCCGCCGTAACGCCCCACCGCGTCGTAGTCGCGCAGCTCGTGCTTGATGCAGTCGGCGACCGCGATGAGCGCGGCGTCACCGGCCAAGTGCCCGTGCTCGTCGTTGAGCGCCTTGAAGCGGTCCAGGTCGATGACCAGCATGGCGGCCGCCTGGTCCTCGCGGATCGCCCGCCACAGGTGCCGCTGCGCCAGCTCGCGCCACGCCGTCGCGTTGAGCAGCCCCGTCTTCCCGTCGGTGGTGGCCTCGACCTCGAGCTTCCTGGCCAACAGGCCGCGGTACATCATCACGATCAGGACGAGCACCGCCGGTGTCAGCCACGGCATCTGGATCACGGTCTGCGCGGTGAACGCCCCGAGGATCATGGTCGCGACCTCGACGACCTGTTGATCACGGCGTAGCAACACGTCTCTGAGACGGGGCGGATTCGTTGCGAGGTAGATGACGATTGCAACCGTCAGGTCGTTCACGACGCGGTAGCCGATCAGTGCGCACACGACCGCGAGTGCTTGGGCCGCGCCGCCTGGAATGTGCGGCAGCGTGCTGAGCGAGCTGTAGAGCGCGCTGCCGGTCAGGGTAGCAAGCGTTACGGCTGCGCCGGTGAAAATCGCTCGGTGCGGAAACCACGATCGCTTGCGGCGCGCTCGCACGGTAGCGTGCGTGTAGATGGCGGCCGTCAGCAGTGCCGCGTAGCCGGCGGGCAGAAGGAGCACGCCTGCGAAGGTCCAAACCGACTGCGCGTCGACGTACGGTCCCTGCTGTGTACGGTGCCTTTGGAATCGATCGGTGCGGTCCTCAGCTTCGCTGTATATCGCGCTGAGGGCGGCCAGTAGTATCAACCTCGCGATGTCGCTGTGCGTGGGGCTGGCGGCGACCAAAGCTACGACCGTGAGTATGGCGGCGAGAGCATCGACGGACAGCATGAACAGGAGTGCTCGACGGGGCAGCGACCACATCGTCCAGTCGCGGACCGTGATACGTCGGTTTGCGCCGTGGCGAGCCCCGGCGATACTCATCGAGTGCCTCTCCGTTATGTGCGAAGGTGCAAGCCCGCGATTCGCACGCGACCGGTCACGTAGGCGGAATTGGTGTCACATCACATCGTGCCGCAACGCTTTGCGGTGTGTCCATGACGGGAGGTGACCTAGTGGCTGCCAACACCGGATGGCCGTAAATCGTCAATAGCGCGCAGCTCGGGCTTGGCGGGCTGGTCGGGTTCGCCAAGCCGGCTGCACTCAGGCAGCCACCCGCTGGCGGGTCAGGCCTGCCACGAATGCCGGCAGGCGTGCCTCGACGATGGGCAGAACCTCGGCGACCGTAACGTCACGGCCGAGTTCCCGGGAGAGCGACGTGACGGCGGCGTCGGCGATCCCGCACGGCACGATGCGGTCGAACCACGACAGGTCCGGGTCGCAGTTGAGCGCGAAACCGTGCATGGCGACGACCCGTCGTACCCTGACCCCGATCGCGGCCAGCTTGCGGTCCGGGTCGCGCATCCACACGCCGGTGCGGCCGCCGACGCGCGTGGCGCCCACGCCCAGCTTGGCGCACACGTCGATCAGCATCTGTTCCATCGCACGCACGTAGGCGACAACATCCAGCGGGCGTGGTAGTCGCACGATCGGGTAGCCGACGAGCTGCCCCGGACCGTGCCAGGTGATCTTGCCGCCGCGATCGACGTCGATCACGGGCGTGCCGTCGAAGGGGCGCTCGGACGGATCGGTGCGCTTGCCCGCGGTGAAGACCGGAGGATGTTCGAGCAGCAGCACTGTATCCGGAGCGTCGCCGGTGACCACCGCTTGGTGGAGCTCACGCTGGTGCTGCCACGCGTCCTCGTAGCGGACCAGTCCGGCCCGGATGATCGCGAGATCCGCCACGGTCCCAGGCTACTTGACCAGCCGGGGCTCCAACCGGCTCTCAACGGCGGTGCCGTCCGGACCGCGTTCCACGTGGTACGCGGCCTTGCCGTCCACCTCGGTGAGCACCTCGACCATCTCGCTGCCGCGGTACAGGATGCCCACGCCGTCGTCGGTGGCGTACCCGGCGGGCAGCGTGCCGTCGGCGATGAGCCGCTGGAACGTCGGCCGGCGCTGCTCCTCCGTGTCGTAGTGCACGCCGTTGGAGTACGGAACAAACCCGAGCCCGTCGGTGACCGCCCGCAGGTCGGGGCCGAACGAGTCGGTGGTGCCGCCCACGTGCCAGCAGATCGACCCGGCCGACACTCCCGTGAGCACGACCCCAGCCTGCCAGGCTTCGCGCAGGATCGTATCGAGGCCGTGCAGCCGCCACAGGGCAAGCAGCGCCGCGACGCTGCCTCCGAACACCCAGATCACGTCCTGGCCGAGCAGGTGCTCGCGGAGATTCTCGATGTTCGGCATCGGCAGCAGCGCGACGTGCGACGGCGCGACGCGCCATTGCAGCGCGGCGTCGTAGAACGCCGAGACGATCGCCGGGTTGTCGCCCATCGCCGTTGCGAGCAGGCAGATGCGCGGCGTGCGACCGGTGACACCGGCCAGTTCGATGGCGTAGTCGGTCAGCGGCGCGAATTCCCAGCGAACCCGCCGGCCCGGCGTCATGCCTCCGGATGTCGCGAGGATCGTCGGCTGGTCTGCGGGCATGCCGGGCACTGTAGGCCCTGTGGATAACGGCCGACGCGGCGCGGCCGGATTCCCTACGGTTCCTGACATGACGTGGAAGGTGCCGGGCTACGTTGCAGAGGAGCTGCTCGGCTACGGCGGTGCGGGTGAGGTGTGGCGTGGGCGTGCGACCAGCACCGGGGCACCGGTCGCTCTGAAGCGGCTGCCGGTCGGTGACCCTGCGCAGGTGCAGGCGGCACGCGGGGAAGCGGCGCTGCTTTCGACGCTCGATCACCCGCACCTGATCCGGCTGCACGATCTCGTCCCGGCCGGCGATTCCGTGGTGCTCGTGCTGGACCTTGCCGGCGGTGGCTCGCTGGCCGAGCTCCTGTCCCGGCGCGGGCGGCTCACGCCCGGCGAGGCGATCACCGCGCTGGCTCCGATCGGCGCCGCCCTCGCCTATGCGCACAACGAGGGAGTCGTGCACGGCGACGTGACGCCGGCGAACGTGCTCTTCACCGAGGATGGCCTGCCACTGCTGGCCGATCTCGGCGTGGCACGCATCGTCGGTGATGCCGCGCCGGTACGCAGCACACCGGCATACGTGGATCCATCGGTCGCGGCCGGCTGCGTCCCGGCAGCGCCGAGCGACGTGTTCATGCTGGCCGCCGTCGCCCTGCATGCGCTCACTGGTAGTCCCCTGTGGACCGGCGTAACGCCGTCGGACGTGATCGCCCGGGCCGCCACCGGCGATGTAGGCGACCTGACGTCACGGCTGGCGGCGCTGCCGCCCACGATGGCTGCACTGCTCGAACGCGCGCTCAGCGTCGAGCCGCACCTGCGCTGCAGCGCCGCCGAGTTCGCGCTCGAGCTGCGGCACAGCGGCGATCCGGCCCCGGTCGAACTCGCTGCAGGTGGCCCGGGGGCGCTTGCCGCCGCCGTCGAGGGCCCCGGCGAGCACGATACGGCCGGCGACCCGGCGCGGCCCGCGTTCACCCGGCCGGGCGACGACACGCCGCTGTCCAATCCAGCGCAGCTCACCCATGGCGTGCGGGCAGCCCTGCAGCCGCCGGTCACCATACGGCGCAGGCGTGGACGGCGCTGGCCGATCGTCGTCATCGCGGCCGCTTCGCTGATCGGGCTTGCCGTGCTCGCCGGGCTGCACTCGATCGGACACCACGCGACAGCGCAGGGACCGACGCCACCGCGGCAACCCACGCCACCGCCCGCCACGTCTACCACGCCCGCCAACCGCCCCAGTCCGGAGGACCAAGCCCTCGCCATACTGCGCGGCCTGGACGTGATCCGCGAGCAGGCCTTCGCCCGGCGCCAGGCCTCGTTGCTGCGCCACGTCTATGTGGCCGGCCCGCTGCTCACGCAGGACTCTGCCCTGCTGCTGCGCGCGGTGCCCGCCGGTTGTGGGCTCGTCGGCGTGCGGACGCGCTATTCCGCACTCCAGCTCACGCCGGGCAGGGGCCAGCTGGTCCTGGTAGTGACGGCAACACTGGCCCCTTCGACGCTCTCCTGCCATGCGGCGGTGGCGGGCCGCGCCGACGGCGAACCACCGACCCGGCTGCGCATTGAGCTGGTATCCGCCGCGGACGGTTACCGCATCGCCAGCCAGCGGAAGGTTTAGGTCAAGGCGCGCTCATCGCAGCAGCGGGCGCAGGGTCCGTTCGAGATCCGTATCCCGGAACTCGAAGCCTGCCGTGGTGAGCCTCGCCGGCACGGCGCGCTGCCCGCCGAGCACGTCCGCGGCGAACTCGCCTAGCAGCAGCCGCAGGGCCACGGAAGGCACGGGCATGACCGCGGGGCGGTGCATGAGCCGGGCGAACGTCGCGACGAGCTCGGCGTTGCGCGCCGGATTCGGCCCGGCCACGTTCACCGGGCCGCTCACATCTCCGTGGAGCAGGAACCGGATCGCGCGCACCTCGTCGGCGAGCGAGACCCACGGCACGAACTGCCGCCCACTGCCTTGCCGGCCGGCGATGCCCAGCCACACCAACGGACGCAAGCGAGCAACAAAGCCACCCTCACGGGCCAGCACGACACCGCTGCGCAGTGACACGACCCGGGCTCCGGCGGCCGTCGCCGTCTGGGTAGCCGCCTCCCAGTCCCGGCACAGGCCGGCCAGGAAGCCTGCTCCGCTGGGCGCCGATTCGTCGACGCTCACCTCGCCTGTATCGCCGTAGTAGCCGACCGCCGAGGCTGCGATGAGCGGCGGACGGTGCTCGCTCGCCGCGACCGCGTCCGCGAGCGTGGCGACCGCGTCGATGCGACTCGCCCGCAACCGCTGCTTGAGCGCAGCGGTCGGTCGCCGGATGGGGATGGGCGCCCCATTCATGCACACCACAGCGTCGATGCCGTCGAGCGGCGGCGCCTCCCGGCGCTCGGGGTGCCACGCAGTCTCGTCCGCTGCGGCGGGCGCACGGCGCACGAGTCGCTGGACCTCGTGCCCGTCACGGCGCAGCGAGGCCGCGAGCGCCGTGCCGATCAGCCCCGACGCACCCGCCAGCAGCACCCGCATGAGGTGGCCCCCGCATCTTGTTCGACCTCCAGCGTGCCCCGCAGCGCCGACGGTCGAACAACTCGGCAGGTGGGGCAGGCTTTAGGCCAGACCGAGGGCTCGCTCGAAGTTGCCCGCCTCGAGCCGGCGCTTGACGGTGGCCAAGAACCGAGCGGCGTCCGCCCCGTCGACGATGCGGTGGTCATATGTCAGGGCGAGGTACACCATCGACCGAATCGCGATCGTCTCACCCAGCTCGGGGTCGGTGATCACGACTGGGCGTTTCACCACGGCGCCGGTGCCGAGGATCCCGACCTGTGGCTGGTTGATGATCGGAGTGTCGAACAGCGCGCCGCGGCTGCCCGTGTTGGTGAGGGTGAACGTGCCGCCGGACAGCTCGTCTGGGCTGATCTTGTTCGTGCGGGTGCGCTCGGCCAGGTCAGCGATCTTGCGGGCCAGCCCGGCGAGATTGAGGTCGCCCGCGTCGTGGATCACAGGGGCAAGCAGGCCGCGCTCGGTGTCCACGGCGATGCCCAAATGCTCGGCGTCGTGGTAGGTGATCGTCTTCGCCTCGGTGTCGATCGAGGCGTTGAGCGCCGGGTGCGCCTTGAGCGCCTCGACGGTGGCCACGGCGAAGAACGGCAGGAATGACAGCTTGACGCCCTCGCGCGCCTCGAATCCCGCCTTAGCCCGCTCGCGCAGCCGGGCGATCTTGGTGACGTCAACCTCGACGACGGTCGTGAGCTGCGCGGAGACCTGCAGTGATTCGACCATCCGGGCGGCGATGGTCTGGCGCAGGCGGCTCATCTTCTCGACCTGGCCGCGCGCGACGACCGGCGCGGGTGCGGCGGTCGCGGCAGGAGCGGCAGGAGCGGCAGGGGCGGCAGGGGCGGCAGGGGCGGCAGGCTCGGCGGTTGGGCCCGGTGTGGCGGGTGTGGCCGGTGTGGCCGGTGTGGCGAACGGTGCGGCCTCGACACCCAGCGGCTGAGCGGGCGGGGGGGCGTACGCAGCGGGCGGTGCAACCGGCTCGGTGCTCGGCTGCGCCGCGACTGCAGGCGCAGACTCCGCCCGGGCGGCAGCGGCGCGTTCGGCGGCGGCCAGCACGTCCGACTTGCGGATGCGCCCACCCACGCCGGTACCGGCGATCGCGCTCAGGTCGACCCCGTGCTCGCTGGCTAGCTTGCGCACCAGCGGCGTGACATAGGTGCCGGCGAGGTCGTCCTCCTCATCGGCCGCCTCGGCGGACTGCGCGGGTGGCACGGCCTGGACAGGCGCGGGCTCGGGCTGTGC
>JBKOXO010000103.1:0-8886 GCA_046744105.1 Actinomycetota bacterium | reverse complement strand
GACCCAGGTGCCGGTCGTGCTCGCCTCCGGGACGGTTCGGGTGGAGTTCGGATCGTGCGACTCGTTCCCGCCGGATGGCCCCGGGCCATCCACGCCGTTGACCGCTACGCCTGGGCCGACAACGGAAGCCCACGTTATGTCAATGTTCGGGCTGTAGTAGCCGTGATTCCAGGCGAAGTTCGGATTGACGCTGACGTTCGGGCCGGACGTCCCGAAGAAGTAGTCCGGCTTCGGGAACAGCGTGTAGGTGGGCGTGCGGAGGGTATCGGCGGTCTGCAGGTGCAGCACCCGCTGCTCCAGCGCACCAGCCTGATAGTTGGTGATCTTCTCGCCGTTGACGCCGGTGTACGGGTCGTTGCCGGTCATCGCGGCGGTGTCGCGCTCGAGCTGCCGCACGGCCGGGTCGTCGGCGGACGGCTGGCCGTGCACGTAGATCGCGGCGCCCTGCGGCTCGACGTCGAACGCCGTGCCGCTGCTCGCGGTGGTAGACAGCAGGCCCCTGATGTTCGCGGCGAGCTCGCCGACCTGCCCGGTCGCGTAGTGGCACGCCACCGTCACGCCGTCGCATCCGGCCGGCGTGGGCTGGATGGCCCGGCCGACGTTCGCGCCCGCGAACTGGTCGTTCTCCTCGGCGCCGATGACGAACTCGGTGTTGGCGGGCGTGATGCCGTCACCGGCGAGGCGCTGGAAGAACTTGGCGAATGCGTCGTCGTACGCCTTGGCCTGCGCGACGTAGCAGGCGTCACCCGAGCCGAGCGCATTGCCCGGCGACGTGCAGCCGGTCGCTCCCGACTTCTTGTCGTGCACGTCGGAGATGTAGCCGTAGGTCACCGGGATGCCGCTCTCCTGCATGTCGGCGAGGTACGCGAGCGACTGGGACGCGGTCGGGTTGAAGCCGGTGAACCCGGGGCGGTGGCTGAACGGCTCCTGGATCTCGTTGCCGTTGAGGTCGACGAGGTTGCCGGCCGCGTTGGTGATCTGGTTGCCGTTGCGCACGAGGTTCGCAGTACCGGCACCGAGCTGCGGCGCGATGTAGCGCGCACCGAATAGTGCCTGGAACCCGTCGTAGCCGCCCGGTTCGGTCGGCAGGCTGTCGGCGACCGCACTGGGCGACAGGGACGTCTGGCCGAACTTCACCGCCTGCGCGTTCGCGCAGATGGCGTCCCCCTTCGCGCAGTGCACGGCCTCGCCGATGTAATCGGCGACCTCGGCGTCCTTGAACGAGTCCGGGTCGGCGTTGGACTGCGCGACCTCCGGGGAGTTCGGGCCGAACACGGCCGGCAGGTCGCGCGGGACGTTCTCCAGCACCATGTTCGCGGTGGAGAAGTCGCCGACGGAGCAGCCGGCACGGGTGAACGGGACCCACGGCGCCGGCGTGATCCGGTCGGTCGCGCCGGGCGTGGCCGGCACCTTGTCGGAGTACACCATGCTCGGCGTGGTGTCGTGCCCCGCCGTCGGCGGGTTGACCGTGTCGGAGACCGGCGCGGTCCAGTACGCGAACGAGGTTGCCGCGTCGGTCGTCCCGTTGGGGTTGTAGGTCTTGTAGGAGTTCGACACGGGCTGGCCGTGCCGGTCGCCGTACAGCCCGGTGTAGATGCTCAGGCTGTCGTCGGCGGTGTGCGCGATCAGCGGCGTGTGCACATTGGAGAGCACGGTGCCGTTCTGCTCGAGGAAGTTCAGCAGGTGTGGCATCTGCTCCAGGTCGGACGGGACGTTCGGGTTGTCCCGGAAGAAGTGCACGTTGTCGAAGACGATGTTGACCACATGCTGGACCCCGTTGCCGAGCTGACAGGAACTCCCTGGCTGCGCGGCGCCTGCCGTGGGCGTAGTCCCCAGCAGGGCCACCGCACCCGCCGCCACCGTCGCTGCGACGGCCGCACCCGCCGCAGATCTGCGAACTCGCATGCTTGACCCCCCAAGCCGTCGGAACACAACCCGCACGACGCTAGACCCTCGGTGGGGTTCTCCAGAAGACGTCAAGGTGTCTCACCGGCGACGCGGAGGTGACACACCGCCGAGTTGTTCAACCCTCGCGGCGTTATATGCCGCTCGGGGTCGAACAACTCGCGGGTTGATTGCTCCCGAGGTGTGCGCGGCGCCGCACCAGGGGTTGCGTCCCGGCACGCCGAGGCACGGGTCGGGCATCGTCGGCTGCGGCGCCAGCGGCGGCATCACGACCTGCCCCTGGCGCGGGTAGTTGTTCGGCACGCCCGGTGGGCAGGGGCCGAACGCTTCGGTCGCGCACAGCACCTCGACGCCGAGCAGCGCGGTGCTGGCCGGATCCGGGTAGACCGGCATTCCACAGGTGCCCTGCGTGGCCTGCAGGGCGGGCGGCCAACTCGACACCTGCCCGCCGCCGACCTCAGTGTTGTCGTGGAAGCAGTCGCCAGGCGCGCCCGGCGCCTCGGCCGGCGGGGTCGACAGATCGGCGAGGTCTCCGTTCGTCGGGTTACCGAAGAAGCCGTTGCCTTCGAAGGTGTTGCCGGCGATCTCGTTGCCGAAGACGTCGAACAGGCACGGCACCGTCAGTCCCAGGAAGCTGCCGCCGGGCACGCCGCCCCGGCATTCGTTGCCCGGCGCGCCCTCGCCGGTGTCCGGGAAGACGGTCGTCAGTACGGCCCAGGACCCGTTGTTGACGAATCGGTTGTTGATCACCGTGTCATTGCGGGAGCCCGCGAGCGAGATGCCGGTGCCGACCGGGCCGTGAGCCGCCTCGCCGCTCTGTGGCACGTCGGCGTTGTTGTTGTCGTGCACGTAGTTGTACTCGAAGACCCAGCACGAGTGGGTTCCGGTCGGGCCGATGCCGCCGCCGGGACAGACCCCGTCCTGCGGGCTGGGTGCGTCCGCGCTGTTCTGGCTGTTCGTGTCGAAGCCGTCCTTGTTGTGGTCGAACTCAGAGTTCTCGATGAGCAGCCGGCCGCCGGAGTTCGTCCCCGAATATCCGAGCGCGCTGTACTGGGCATGCGCTTGGCTGATGACCGCGTCGCAGTCCGGGCACGCGCCGATGTAGTAGCCGGAGTCAGAGAAGTTGCTCGCGTAGGTCCGGTCCAGCAGGCCGGGCCCGCTGGCGTTCGAGGCGAACAGCCCGTACTGCGCGGCAGTCTCCGGATCGGCCGGGTCGTAGAACGTCGAGGTCGCCGACAGGTACGTGCCCTGCCACGGGCCCATGCCGATGGTGCCCGAGTCGTCGCCGCCGTTCCACCAGATCTCGTTGCCGCTGCCCGCGGCTCCGGAGAGGAAGTTGCACACCGTGAGGTTGTCGACGCTGACTCCGTCGACTTTGAACGCCTCGATGCCGTTGCGTCCGGACGGCGTTCCTGCGTCATCGGGTGCGCCGTAGTCCTGATCGGCCGGGTTGGCCGAGCATGCCGGCGATCCCGGCCTGGTGCCGTCGATGATGACGCCGTTGCGGTCCATGCCGCGCACGTGCACGCCGGGTGTGGTGATGAGCAGCCCGGCTGGATGGTCGCTGCCCTGCTGCGCGGGCGTGTAGTCCATCCGCGGGTGGTAGTCACCCGGTCCGATGAGGATCCAGTCGCCGGGACGGGCGGACGCCACCGCGGCCGCGACGCTGGACCGATTGCCGGGGATGCCGTGCCAGGTGCCGACCCGCCAGACATGCACCGCGCGGGCCTCGGCGGCGGGCGCCGCCGCGAGCCCGGCCACGACGACACCGATGGTGAATGCGGCCCGGGCCAGCGCTGCGGGTCCGCGGTTGCGGGAGGGCGCGTTCGGCATCAGACGACTCCAATGCGATCCGGCGCGCCAGGCGCAGCACACGATCGCAACCCAGCGGCGCAGAACGGTGACCGGCGCAGCGTAGTACGAGCCGGGCCGTAGCGGGAGGTTCGCGGGACGCTCGTCCAGGACGAGGGTGCCGGCCGCGATGGGCAGCACGTGGCCTCGAGCCAGATCAGGATGGGCCGATCGAGCCGCCGCTGCCTTCACCGCTTCCACGGGAAAGCGACACGGCAAGCGCCACGAGACCTACGAACGAAACGAGCACGCCGACGAGCTCGCGCCGCGTCGTGCTCCCGCAGGTAGGCAAGATTCGTCAGCGTCGTCGAGGCAAGGGCGAGGATCAGGCCGATGGCGGTGCCGACGCTCACGAGTCTGTTGCGTATGCGGCGGGGTTGTCGAGGTAGGCGGTCCGGCACCCGGAGCCGCAGAAGTAGACGATGCCGTCGGGAGTCTCGGTATGCGGCGACGTGGTGGCCGCCGCGACGGCCATTCCGCAAACCGGGTCGACCGCCGACCCGGCGACGTGCTGCGGTGGCCGCCCTGCATCGGCCGCGGGACGGGTCCGCGTCGCGACGAACTCAGCGAGGACGGACAGGGCGACCTCCGGCGGGCTATGCGCGCCGATGTCCAGCCCGGCCGGGGTGTGTACCCGGGCGCGCAGCGCATCGTCCACCGGCAGGGCGGCGAGCACTGCGGGGCCGCGGCGGCGGCTCGCCACGAGACCTACATAGGGGACGCCGGCGCGCAGCGCGGCGGTGAGCACCGGAACCTCATCGTTGCCGTGCGAGGCGACGACGACCGCGGAAACCCCTTGTGGCAGCGGGGTTTCGGCCGTGGCTAGCGCACGCACCTGCTGACCGAACATGCGGTCGGCGCGCAGCAGCGCGGTGGCGATCGGCGCATGACCGTAGACGAGCACCAGCGGGAGCGCGACCGACGGTTCGAGGAAGATGTCCAGGGTGCCGCCGGACAGGCACGGGTTGTGGACGCGGACGACGCCGTCCTCGCCGGGGCCTTCCTCCGGGGCGATACGCAGCAGCCGGGTCTCGCCCGCCGCGAGCACCTCCAGCGCCTGGGCCCGCACTGTCGCCTCGGCACAGTCGCCTCCGACGAAGCCGTCGAGTTGCCCGTCACCCAGCACGATCGCCGAGTCGCCCGGCTTGGCGCTGGTGGGCCGGGCGGCCCGCACGACCGTGGCCCACACGAACGGGGTGCCCGCCGCGGTTAGGGCCGCCGCGCGCGAGGCCAGGTCGTGCCGCGCGGGCATCGAACGTCAGTCCGTGATCGCGAGGTCGGTGCGCAGCGGCCGGCCGTGGATGGTCCGCCATACCTGGGCCGGAGTCAGCGGCATGTCGGCGTGCCGCACCCCGTACGGCTTGAGCGCATCCATCACCGCATTGACCACCGCCGCGGGCGACCCGACCGTGGCGGACTCGCCGACGCCCTTGGCACCGATCGGGTGGTGCGGCGACGGCGTGACGGTCTCGCCGAGCTCCCAGGACGGGCATTCCAGCGCCGTGGGCAGCTGGTAATCCATGAACGAGCCGCCGAGGTGGTTGCCGTCCTCGTCGAAGGCGATCACTTCCATCAGCGCCATGCCGATGCCGTCGGCCAGCCCGCCGTGGATCTGCCCTTCGACGATCATCGGGTTGATGCGCACCCCGCAGTCGTCCACGGCGATGAACCGGCGCACCTTCACCTCGCCCGTCCCTGGGTCGACGTCCACCACGCAGATGTACGCGCCGAACGGATAGGTGAGGTTGGGCGGGTTGTAGACGCACTCCGCGTCCAGGTGCCCCTCGACGCCTTCGGGCAGCTCCAAGGAACCGTGCGCGGCCAGTGCCACTTCCTGGATCGTCTTGGACACGGATGGGTTGCCCTTGACGGCGAACGTGCCACGGTCGAACTCCAGATCGTCCGGGGAGATCTCCAGCATGGCTGCCGCGATCACCCGCGCTTTGTCCACGACGCGCCTGGCGGCAACGGCCACCGCGGCGCCGGACACCGGCGTGGAGCGGCTGCCGTACGTGCCCAGCCCGAACGGGGTGTTGTCGGTGTCGCCGTGCAGCACCTCGATGTCGTCGGACGGGATGCCAGTGAGCTCGGAGACGATCTGCGCGAACGTCGTCTCGTGGCCCTGCCCCTGGGTCTGCACGGACAGCCGCACGACCCCCTTGCCCGTCGGATGGATTCGAACTTCGGCGCCGTCGGCCATGCCCAGCCCGAGAATGTCCATGTTTCTTCGGGGCCCGGCGCCGACGCCTTCGGTGAAGAAGCTGAGCCCGATGCCCATCAGCTCACCGCGCTCGCGTTTCTCCGCCTGCTCACGGCGCAGCTGCTCGTAGCCGGCGATGTCCATCGCCGAGCGCAGCGCCCGTGGATAGTCACCCGAGTCGTACTCCCACCCCGTCGGCGTGGCATAGGGGAACTGCTCGGGGCGCAGCAGATTCCGCATCCGCAGCTCGGCTGGATCCATCTGCAGCTCGTCGGCCAGACAGTCGACGATCCGCTCGATCGCGTACACGGCTTCGGTGATCCGGAACGAGCAGGCGTACGCCACCCCGCCCGGGCACTTGTTGGTGTAGACGCCGGTGACCGTGCAGTGGGCGGCCGGATAGTCGTAGCTGCCGGTGAAGATGTGGAAGAAGCCAGCCGGGAACTGCGAGGGCTGCGCGGTGTTGTTGAACGCGCCGTGGTCCGCAACCACGTGCACCCGCACCGCCTGTATCTGTCCCTCGTGCGTCGCGGCGATCTCGGTGTGCATGTGGTAGTCGCGGGCGAACGACGTAGACATCAAGTTCTCGGCGCGGTCTTCGATCCACTTCACCGGACGTCCCGTCACGATCGAGCCGACCACGGCGAGCACATAGCCCGGGTAGATGCCGACCTTGTTGCCGAACCCGCCGCCGATGTCGGGGCTGACGATGCGGATCTTCTGCTCCGGCAGACCCGCCACCAGGGCGTAGATAGTGCGGTGTGCATGCGGCGCCTGGCTGGTGCAGTACACCGTCAGCTTGCCGGTCACCTTGTCCATGTCGGCGACGGCGCCACACGTCTCCAGCGGGGCTGGATGTGTCCGCGGATACAAGATGTCCTGTGCCACCACAACATCGGCCGCGGCGAACGCCGCGTCCGTCGCGGCCTTGTCGCCGGCTTCCCAGTCGAAGATGTGGTTGTCGGTCTTGCCCTCCAAGTCGTCGCGGATCACCGGCGCGTCGGAGTCCAGCGCGCGCTTCGCGTCGACCACCACAGGGAGCGGCTCGTACTCGACGTCGATCAGTTCCAGCGCGTCGCGCGCCGAATACCGGTCGTCGGCGACGACGAACGCCACCTCCTGGCCCTGGAAGCGCACCTTGTCGGTGGCGAGCACTGCCACCACGTCATGCGACAGCGACGGAATCCAGGCGAGCTTCAACGTCTCGAGCAGCTGCCCGGTGATGACCGCCCTGACCTTGGGGTGCGCCTCGGCGGCTGACGTGTCGATCGAACGGATCCGGGCGTGGGCGTACGGGCTGCGCAGCACCGCGCCATGCAGCATGCCCGGCAGCGCGATGTCGTCGATGTAGGTGCCCTTGCCGCGCACGAAGCGCGGGTCTTCCTTGCGCAGCCGGCGCCCGAAGCCGACGTCCGCTACAGCAGTCATGCTGGTTGCGCCTCCTTGGGCTCCTCGACAGGCGCCTCGGCCGCGGCGCGCGGGTGCTCGGCGGCCCAGCGGACGGCGCGCACGATGTTCTCGTAGCCGGTGCAGCGGCAGAACGTGCCGGATATCGCCTCGCGGATCTCGGCCGGCGACGGGTCGGGGTTATCGTCCAGCAGCCAGCGGGCGGTCATCATCATCGCCGGGGTGCAGAAGCCGCACTGCAACCCGTGCTCGTTGACGAAGCCTTGCTGCACCGGGTCGAGCTCACCGCCGAACTCCAAACCCTCGACGGTGCGCACCTCGCGTCCGCCGGCCATCGCCGCCAGGATCGTGCAGCTCGTCACCGGAACGCCGTCGACGTGCACGACACACGTTCCACAGTTGGACGTGTCGCACCCCCAGTGCGTGCCCGTAAGCCCAAGCTCGTCGCGCAGGAAGTGCACGAGCAGCAGCCGCGGCTCGATCTCACGGGTGTACGGCTGGCCGTTGACGGTCATCGTCACCTGCATCGTCAGACCTCCTGTCCCCGGGCCCGGGCGACGGCCGTGCGCAACGCCCGTTTGGTGAGTTCGCCTGCGAGGGCGCGCTTGTAGTCGGACGGCCCGCGCTGATCGGCGACGGGCGTGCACTCCTCGGCCGCCGCTGTCGCGGCAAGATCGAGCGTCTCGTCGTCGGCCGCCCTGCCCGCGATCGCCTGCTCGGCGGCCACGGCAACCGAGTGCGGGGCGCCTACCGCCGCGAGGCCGATGCCGACCTCGGCGATCGTGTCGCCGTCGAGACGCACAAGTGCGCCGGCGGCGGCAACGGCGTAGTCGCCGGCGCGGCGCTCGACCTTTACATACGCGCTGCCCGTCCCGGGCCGGAGCGGCACCCGGATCTCGGTGACCACCTCTGCGGGGGCGAGCACGGTCTCGAACGGACCGGCGGCCAGCTCGCGCACCGGAATGACACGCTCACCGCCCGAACCGCGCGCGACCACTTCGGCACGGATCGCCCCGAAAGCGGCGGAGAGATCTTCGGCCGGGTCGGCGTGACACAACGATCCCCCGACCGTGCCCCAGTTGCGCACCACCGGGTCGGCGATCAAGCGCTCCGCGTCGTGCAAGATGCGGTAGTGCTCGCCGATGATCGCCGAGGCGAGCAGGTCGGCGTGCCGCGCCAGCGCGCCGATACGCAGGACATCGCCGTCGACCCAGATCCGCCGCAGCTCCGTGACGTCGTTGATGTCGATCAGGACATCGGGTACCGCCAGGCGCAGCTTCATCATCGGCAGCAGGCTGTGCCCGCCCGCGACGAGCCGTGCGCCGTCACCGTGCCGTTCCAACCTGGCGATCGCATCGCTCAGACTGGTCGCCCGCTCATATTCCACAGGAGCCGGAACCTGCATCACGCTTCCCCTCTGCGGGCAAGCCCCCCTCACCGCCGGCCGGCCGCGCGTGCTCGGTTGCTGGTGCGTCGACTGTGCTCCAGTGTCAAGCGATTGCGCAACAATCCCTCGCCTAGGG
>JBKOXO010000029.1:0-11217 GCA_046744105.1 Actinomycetota bacterium | reverse complement strand
CTCCCTGTCCACGTGTCCGCATCTGGGCGTAAAAAAGCCTTGTTAGGTCGATGTATCCGTAGACTTTGAGGTCCCAGCCTCGGCGCCAGGACGGCGGGTCCACCTCGTGCAGCGAGCCGGCCGGGATGTCGCCGGCGTTGTTGATCAGAATGTCGATGTCAGTCACCACGTCGGCGAGGTGTGCGATGTCGGTCGGCCGCCGTAGGTCGACGGGGTGCACCGTGACAGCGATGCCATGGGTAGTGCTCAATCGCTCTGCCAGATCTTCCAGCGCTTCTCTGCGGCGCGCAGCGAGGTGGAGCGTGCACCCCTCCTCAGCAAGCACATCAGCGACAGCGGCGCCGATGCCCTTGGATGCGCCCGTGACCAGCACGCGGGCGTGGCGAAGATGAAGATCCATGTCCTTCCTGTTCTTGACGCGGTTTACCGCTGTGCTTGACGAGTTGAGACGCTTCTGGCGTCCGGATACATGGCGTCGCGGCGCACTGCGACTCCGAATGCCTGGGGCGGTTGTCGTAATCCACGCCGAAACATTCCGGCCATGCCCGCCTTGCTGAACGCTCTGCACCGCCTGGCCGGGTGGGCTGGTCGGCCGATGCGTGATCAGCGGGGACCGTACTTGGCCCAGCTCGCACCTGCGCTGGCCACGGTGCCATCTCCTTCATCGGCCGTTTCGGCGCTAGCCGAGGGGGTTATGCGGCAGCGCGGTCGGCGAGCGGGCGCCGCCGCCGCGTGGCGTCGGTGAGTGCCGGCGGAGGGAAGGCGGCGTTCGGGCTGTACCGGTCGGTCCCGGGCGGCACGATTTCGTCGACCCGGTCGAGGGTCGCATCATCCAGGGTGAACGAGGCGCCTTTGAGTAGGTCGTCCAGCTGTTGCATGGTCCGCGGTCCGATGATCGCCGAGGTGACGGCGGGATGGGCCACGGTGAAGGCTACGGCGAGCTGCGGGAGCGTGCAGCCGATGTCTGCCGCGAGCTCGATGAGCCGCTCGACGATCTCCAGCTTGGCGACGTTTTCGGCCCTCGCGGGATCGAACTGCGTCGGGTGGAGTGCGGCACGACCGGTCAACAGATCGACGGACCGGCCCTTGCGATACTTGCCAGACAGGAATCCGAAGGCGAGTGGGCTCCAGACCAGCACCCCCATCCGGTAGCGCTGGCAGACCGGCAGCACCGAGGCCTCGATACCGCGGGCAAGGATCGAGTAGGGCGGTTGCTCGGTGCGGAAACGCCCCAGGCCACGACGCTCGGCGACGTGATGCGCCTCGACGATCTCCTCGGCCGAGAAGGTCGAACAGCCGAAGGCGCGGATTTTCCCCTGGTGTACGAGGTCGCTGAGCACCGACAGCGTCTCCTCGATATCGGTCGAGGGGTCGGGGCGATGGACCTGGTACAGGTCGATCCAGTCGGTGCCCAAGCGCCTTAGGCTGTCCTCGATCGCCTTGAGGATCCAACGCCGCGAGTTGCCGCTGTGGTTGCGGCCTTCACCCATCTGGAAGTGCACCTTGGTGGCGAGCACGACCTCGTCACGGCGCCCGCGCAGCGCCTTGCCCACGATCTCCTCGGACTCACCGTCGGAGTACGCGTCGGCGGTGTCGATGAAGTTGATCCCCTGGTCGAGCGCGGCGTGGATGATGCGGGCGCAGTCGTCGTGGTCGGGGTTACCGGCCGTGTTGGGTTCCGCGCCGAACATCATGGTCCCGAGGCTGTGGACACTCACCTCGATACCGGTGCCGCCGAGGATGCGATAGCGCATGATCATGTTCCCGTCATTGGTTGTCTCGTTGTGATCACATGACGCGACCGAAGCATCGGTCATGCGCGCCACCCTACGATCTAGAGTCAGCTCTAGGTCAAACCCGCTATCTTGAACGGCATGGCTGAGCTCACCACGAGTTTGAGCATCGGGCAGGTCGCCGAGCGCACCGGTTAAGCGTTCACGCGCTGCGCTTCTGCGAGCACCAAGGCATCTTCGCCAATCCCGTGCGACGCGGGCGCGGCGGCCGCCGCGTCTACAGCCAGGACGACGTGGAGCGGCTTACCGTCTGCATCATTCTCCGCGACGCCGGCATGCCGCTGCCCGCGATCCGCCGATACGCCGAGCTCGTACGAGAAGGATCCGGCAACGAGTACGAGCGGCTCACCCTCCTACGCGAGCACCAGCAAAACGTGACTACCCAGATAGGTCGACTCACTCAGTGCCTGGACCTGATCAGCTTCAAGGTCGGGGCGTACGAAGACCTTCTCGACCAAGGCACCACCCGCCACCGATGTCGTGCGCCGTCGCTGCTGGAGAGCGAAGAACACATGCCAACGACCTGCCCTCAAGCGGCCACGGCCGAGTAAACGCACCCCACGCACGCTGCCCGACAATGATCGCATCACCGCGGATCCCGCGCTTTACCCACTTTGAGCACCGCTACCTATCTTGCTGAGATCGCCTCACTGGCGCGGGCAATCCAGTAGCTGCTGCCGGAGTTGTTCTCGGGATTGCTCCTCGAAGCGCAACGGCCGCCCGGTCGTCTCTGCAATGATCCATCCCTACGCGGTCGATCTGGGTCAGCGACTGCGGCAATGTCGCGCTGGTCGACGGGGGCCGTCGCGGCGTTGCCATAGGCATCATGGACGATGCCACCGTTGACGATCTGGTGTTTCCAGACGAGATCGTTCGTCATGAACGCGTTGGGGCGCACGCAGGCAAGAATGTCAGTACTAGCCGTCAGGATGATTCTGTGATCGCCGTCAGCACTCATACAGCGGGTTGCGTGCCAGGTTCCGCGGACACCGCAAGATCACATGACCAAAATCCCCGGGTGGCGATGCACGAGGCCATCACGTCCAACGAGAGCCTGCGTACCGCGGGAATCCTGCTACCCGACAGTGGCGTTCGGGGGGCCAGCCGGCTGAGACCTGCCGGCTGCGCCTCGACGGCATCGGCTACATCCGCGTCAACAGCGACGCGGCCCTCAGCATCGAGGGAATCGCACGCGCCAAAGAGCGCTACGCCGGCGCGGCATCACCGCCTACACCCACCGTCAACCTCGCCGTACCGCTGCCAAGAGCTGAGGAGGTGACGCTGCCTCAACTGGACATCAACTCAGCCAGCAGCAGGATGTGGGCGAATCGCTGGATACTAGACGACCTCCGAGTTCATTATCAGCGACCTGGCGGGAAGGAGCTCACATGCTTGGCGAACACCCGATCGACGTGATGCTGACAGCTACCGATCTCCGCGTCGTGCGGCAGTTCTACCGCGACCGGGTCGGGCTCGACGTGCTGATCGAGAACGACGACTTCGTGACCTTCCGGTGCGGCGGTGACAGCCGACTCGTCTTCACCCGAACCAGCGCCGCCAGCGCCGAACAGCAGACGAAAGCGAGCTGGCGCGTCGCCGACGTAGCAACCGAGGTCGCCGAGTTGCGCGCACGCGGCGTCGACGTGGCCGACTACGACGAGCCCGGCCTGAAGACCGCCGACGGTGTCGCCGACGTCGGCTTTGCACTGTCGGCGTGGTTCGTCGATCCGGCCGGCAACACGATCGGGCTGCTGCAGTTCAAGAACGAGGCACTGAGATGAGCGTTGCCCGCCTGCCCGGGACGGCCCGTCCAACGGACGGGCGCCCACTCCAGGCCACCGGAACGGGTGACCCGTGATCGTCAGGCAAAACTTGAACCCACTGCGCGTGGTGTCGACGGATCGAGCGCCCCTGTTGTACGCGATCGCGGTGGCCGTCGTGGTCACCGCGGCGCACGAGGTGTTCGACGTTGCGCATCTGGCGCTGCCCTTCGCACCGATCGGGACCCTGGGCGCGGCAGTCGCGATCTTCGCTGCATTCCGCATCAATGCCGCCAACGCCCGCTGGGCCGAGGCGCGGATGCAGTGGGCGACGATCCAGAACAGCTGCCGGGTGCTCACGCGCCAGCTGATGGCGGCCACTGCCAACTCCGTGGCGACCGGCGTGGCTACGCCCGAAGGGGCCGCTGGATACTGCCGGGAGATGGCCGGTCGACTAATCGCATTCGCCCACTTGCTGGGTGCACGGCTGCGAGGAGCGAACGAGTCCGTAGCCGCGGAGCCATGGATGCCCGACGACATTCAGGGACTCGACGGTGCCATCCACCCGGCCAACCTGGTACTGCAGTCGGTCACGGTGCGGGTCAAGGACGGCGTTCGCCAGGGCATGCTCGGGCAGTTCGACCCGATGATGCTGGAGCCCGCGCTCGGCGCGCTTAGTGCTGCCGCCACCACCTGCGAGCGGATCAAGCACACCCCGACGCCCCGCCAGTACGACTACTTCACCCGCATCGCCGTCGCCGCATTCTCGACGCTGCTGCCGCTTGGCCTCCTCGGTGCTCTGCCACCGACGGACGCTTGGTGGACAGTGCCGCTCACGGCAGTGATCGCCGGGGTCTTCATCGTGCTCGAGCGCGTCGGCGCGGCCTTGGATGCGCCCTTCGCGAACAACGTAAACGATGTGCCGATCACCGCCATCAGCCGCGACATCGAGCGCGACTTGCTCGAGCAGCTCGGGGAGCACCGGTTGCCTGAACCCGTGCCGGTCGTTGCCGGCTACCTCTGGTGAGGCGGCCAAACAGCCCGACGGGGCGGCCCACCCTGTGAGCGACAAAGCGTCGGACCCGCCACCCGCGACAGCCCAAACGGGTCGCCGTCCCGAGCTCCAACCTCGCCCACGACGGGATGACCGGATTGCCCTGGCCTGAGAAGACCCACCCCACTTCTAGATCACTCGGGGCCGGCTATCAACAGAGATCTTCACCCCAACGGCGACCGGTGCAAAGCTGACGCGTCGAAGCGAGGGCTTCACACGCGCCACCCAATCCGCGGCGGCCGCAACGGCGCCCAGCCTCGGGCATAGTCGTAGTTAGGGCGGGGCGAGATAACCAGGTTCCCAGGCCGACGCGCGAGCCGAGTTCGTGTCAAGACGCGTTGCCGTGGTATGTCTCGCTGCCCGCTTCGAGCTGGAACAGCCGCGTTGACGGCACATGTGGCGCTGTCAACCCCGGCGTGACGGTTCGAACTGGCTCCAGCGGAGCGTGCGTGGCGAGCGTGTGCTAGGCGGTATGAAGTCGTGCCGGTTTCGATGATCTGTCCGGCGAAGGTGAGACGGTCGACGATGGCGGCGCAGAGCGCCGTGGGTCGGTGAAGGTCTTGGTCCAGCCATCTGGAGAACGGATCGTTGCTGGCGATCGCAACAGCAGAGCGTTCCAGTAGCGCTGGGAGATCTCCCGGCGCCGCCTGTCGATCACGGGGCGATAGTGCCGCTTCCGCCCGTCCGGAAGCGTGATTGTGCGCCCCAACCGCCAGCGTGTCCCGGTCTTCCGGTTGATGCCTACGATCTGGCACGCCCGACGGTTACTCACCCCCTGCGTGATCAGCCGAGCAAGCTGCTGCCGCTTCTCCACGTCTGGCGCTGGACCCTGCCGCCCACGACCCATCGCAACTCCCGGACACCTCCGGTGTTGCGACGATGGCTGGAATCCGCCCCCGCCCAGTGGGGCCAACTCAGGCCCCACCGGGGCCAACTCAAGTTGACACAGCGACGGTCATGCTGTCCGGAGCGCACGGACGTTGCGGCGCCATTGCCAGGCCACGCTGGCGAGTACCAGGAGCGCGGCGACCGCGACACCTAGCGCGATCGATCCGGCTGCCGGCAGGCCGAGACCGAATGCGGCGACCGCGGCGCCGACACCGCCTACCGCGGAGTTGACCACCGCGATCAGCGCGGCGGCCGTCGACAGCAGCTGCCACGGGCCAGGGCGCAGCCCTAGCGAGGCCACGAGGGCCCTTGGGTCGTCAAGGTCCAGCTCGCTGAAGAAGGTGACTGCGCCGGGCGCGAGCTGGCGGTAGTAGTTGCGGATGCGCTGGATGTCGCGTAGCCAGCCGAAGTCCTGGACCTCCAGCGCCACCAGTCGCGCGAAAGTCACCACGCCGAGCAGAAAGACGATGGGGATGAGAGCGCCGAGGAAGGCCGCGAGATGATCGGTGCCGGACACGAAGCCGAGCGCGATCATCGCTCCCGAGAGCGTGGCGAGGTACAGCGAGGCGCGTGAGGCCGCTTCGGACGATTCGACGCCCCGCTGCGACTGGACCACGAAATGCTCGGTCACCAGGGCCGACAGCAGCGCCGCCCGCTGCTCTGGTGTGCCGCCGGTGTCGCCGGCCTGCTCGGTCTCCATCAGTTTCCCCCATGCGCCGCCGGCTGCTCGCCGGTAAGTATGTTCACCCTCACCGGCGGTACGCCACGGTGATGGTCACGCTGCCGTTGACGGACGTCCCGCTGGTACGGCAACGACGCCGGCGAGGAGCTCGAGAAAACACCGGCGACGGGAAGGTGCGGTTCCGCAGGTCGGAGCCGATCAGCGTCCTTGTTGTCGCGGAAGCTGAACATCGGCGCCTGCACTCCTGGGCCTTCAGCTGCTGGTAGAGGTGCGGCTTGACATTACAGACTGCCGCGGGATGCGACCCAGCGGTGATCGAAGTGCAGCATTTCGGCGGCGATCTCGAAGTCGGCGTCGTAGTGGATGATGGTCAGCCGATGCTGGCCGGCGAGCACGCGGTGAGCAGATTGGCGATACCAACGGCGCGGTGCCTGCTGGTGCCGGCCAGTTCGCGTTGCGCGACGAACGCCCGCTGCCAATGCTCGTCATCTGTCGGCACATACTCGTACGCCTCGCGGCGATCGGCCCACAAGCGCTCGTACTCGTCCGGGCTGCGCGCGCTGTACAGCGCCTCGGCGTCTAGCGTCGCGCAGGTGGCGATCACTCCCCCGATGATCAACGGCTCAAGCCGCGCTCGCACCACCGGATGCGTCATCCGGCCCGCCGCGCTGGTATCAATCAGGAACTGCGCGATCTGCGCTACACCGCTGCCCGCGGCTCCTTCTCGGCCAGCTCGGCGAGCCCCCCGGCGGCCAGCCACTGCACCTGCCGGGCCCGCGCCGTCGCGGTGGCAGCGTGCCGCAGCGCCGCCCGCACCGTGTCCGACACCCCGCTCCCAGACGGCGCTCTGTGGTTCACGGAGCTGCTCGCCGGCAAGATCGGCCGGATCACAACCACCGGGACGCTGACCGAGTACCCGATCGTCGGCGGCCCGGTCGGAATCACCGTCGGCAGGGATCGCCAGCCCTATGTTGATCTTTCCAATGCCGGCGCCGTTGCTCGCGTCAACCTCGACGGACAAGTGACCGGCCAGTGGGCGCTGCCAGGCGCCACGCTTACCCTGCAGCTCACGACGGGCTTCGGCCTTGACATCTGGGTAACGGATAGATTCGGAGGCAAGGTCTACCGGGTCACGCCTTACGCGCTTGGCCAGTGAAAGCCGTGCGCAACGGCGTTGGCCTAGCATGCGGCGCAGTCGTCATCAGCGCGGGCGGCGACGGGCACCCCTACACTGCGTTGTTCCAAGCCGGTCAACTGGCCCCGGTCGACACCACCCGGGCCGTGGCTGCTACCTGGCCGTTGCCATGGTCGACCGGCGCGCTGCAGATTGCTCCGAGCCGCGACAGCATCTGGGTCACCGGCCTCGACCGGCGACCACGTCGACCGAGTCCGCACCGCCTGCTGAACCCGCGAACGGCCGGGCGTCGGCGAGGGGAGGCGCCCAGCCTCGCCAAAGCCGCGATCACCCGTCTCGAGATCATGAAGAAGCTCGCGTTACTAACGGCAGCACTAACCATGGTGGCGGTCGGCGGCGCCCAGGCTGTCGCTGCCGCGCCCGCCGGGTGCTGCTCGTGGACGAGACGGTGAGCAGTGCCCCAACGCCGCCTTCACCACGATCCAGGCGGCAGTGGACGCCGCGCAGCCCAGCAACCTGGACAAGGTGTGTCCCGGCACCTACCCAGAGCAGGTGGTGGTCGAAGGGCTTCCGAAGCCACTCCGCCGATACTGGATCACCACCTGAAGAGCTCGACGGCTCGCGTTACAAGAAGACATCACCGTGCGACCGGCTCGAACCACGATCTTGGGCGGCACCCCGGCCGACGCCCGGCAGCCACGCCGGACAGGGTGCACGACACCGGCGCGCCCATCGTCTGTGGATAGGGGTCCAGCCCCGGGTCTCAAGAAGGGGTCACCCGGTGCCGTGCAGTGCCATTAGGTTTCAAGCATTGCTCGGTTGTCGGCCGGTCAAAAGCTACCTGTCTACGATCAGGTCGGCGACCCGTTGCGGCTGGTCGACCTGGACGTAGTGCCCGGCGCTGTCCAGCAGGTGCAGTGCGCTGTTGGGGAACAGCTTCGCGAAGTTCCTGGCGACGCCCGGGTTGAGGTAGCGGTCGCGGGCACCGAAGATTACCCGGACCGGCCGTGCGAAGCGGCGCATATCGCCGATGCGCTGCCGGTGGCGGGCCACCGAGGTGAGCAGGTCGTCATTGAGGCGCCAGAACGCCGGGCGGGCGGGTAGGGACTGCTCGTACAGCTGCGGAACGAGCTGGTCCCGGACGGCGGGGTCGGCGATGAACCCGCCGACCTGCCAGGTGTAGAAGCGCCGGTCCAGGTCAGGCCAGCGCCGGACAATGACGCGGGCGGCCGCGCGGATGATCGGCGTGGAATACACGGCGATCCTCGGTGGGCGCCGTAACCCAGCGGTCCAGTGGTAGTAGGTGTTGAGCAGCACGAGCGTCGCGACCCGGCCCGGGTTGTCCAGCGCCCAGTCGATCGCCGGCGGCCCGGAGGCGTCGTGTGCCACCAGCACCAGCTCACCGGCACCGACCTGCTCATCGAGCGCGCCGACGACCGCTGCCAGATCGCCCACCTGGTTCGCAGCCGTGTAGGGATAGCCCGGCGGCTTGTCCGAGCGGCCCCAGCCGAGGAAGTCGAAGCGCACCACCGGCCGACGGCCGGCCAGATGCGGGACCAGCCGGTCGTACAGGTGAGTGTTGTCGGGGAAGCCGTGCATCAGCACGACCGGGACCCCGGGCCCGGGCACCATCTCGGCGTACATTCGATACGGCCCGCGTGACACGGGAAGCGTCTCGCCGCCCGCTGCGTCGTTGTTCATAACACAGTCCTGCCTAAGCACCGTGCGCCGGCACGGGCGTCCGTCGGCTTTGGGTTGGTGAGGCCGGCCAGCGCTGCTAGTCGGCGCAGAGATGTTCTTGATTGCCGCGAGTCACCGGGACCCATCCCGCTGTTTCCTTCGCAGATGACTGACGATGCCATCGATGATCCTTTGAGCCCGTCCGGTCGCCGTGGGGCCCGTGTCATGGCCACGCCAGCGGGTCACGATCAGACGCCGCGAGTGGTTGCGGGAGCCAATGTCGTGGCATCGCGCTGCCGTTGCGGGGGCGGCCCCGTGGCCGCTTGTGTGTCACGATCTCGCCATTGTCCAGGATCTGCCCGCCCCAGACGCCGGTCGGCTCGCGCCTGCCGATTGCGCCGGTCAGACAGGCCAGCTGCGCCGGACAGCCCCTGCACAACGCCTTCGCGCGTTCCAGGTCGCATGGAGCATCGGCGAACCACAGGTCGGGATCATGTACCTGGCATGGCAGCGCCGAGCCGGCACGCATCCGCTCGCGGATCGCCAATCCGGTACCGCCTTGCGCGATGTACCGGTGGTAGCCGAGGCGGCGCATCAGCTCGGCCCAGGCCCGCGCGACCCGCAGCAGGTCCCAACCGGTTTCTGCGGCGGGCCCGGAGAATCCGTAACTGGGGACGGACGGGATGACCAGATGGAACGCGTCGGCCGGGTCACCGCCGTGCGCACCGGGGTGGTTGAGCGGCCCGATGACGTCGGGGAACTCGACCACCGAGCCCGGCCAGCCATGCGTGAGGATCAGCGCCGGCGCCGCCGGTTCGGGTGAGCGCACGTGCAGGAAATGCACATTCGCGCCGTCGATCTGGGTGGTGAATTGCGGAAACCGATTCAGTTGCCTCTCGGCCGCACGCCAGTCGTAGGTGGTGCGCCAATAGTCGGCAAGCTGTTTGAGATAGCCCACGGGCACCCCACGCTGCCAGCCAACGCCGGGCAGCTCGGACGGCCAGCGGGCGTTTTCGAGTCTGCGGTGCAGGTCATCCAGAGCGGCCTGCGGGATATCGATAGGGAACGGCTGCATCGTCTGCTCCTAGACCGGGCCTGCACCACGCAGATCTATGTGAGTGATCGAACTCGTTCGGCTGTCAGGTTGTGCCTACGGCGTCAGGAACCGGTAGGCACCCAACAGGCTGGCGTCTGCTGACACCGGTGGTCCGACGACCCGGTCGCGGTGGCCCCGCTGGAACTCGGCGAACGCGCTCAACCGCGGCAACAGGTCGGTCTCGCCCTCGACCATCGCCACGTGAACGAACGTCACCCCGTCGGCCAACCGGAACACCGCGTAGCGCAACCCGCCCGGGTCGTCGGCCGCCAACTGGTCAAACACTGCCTCGATCAGCCGCTGATTGTCATCGGCCGCCTCGGGACGGGTCTCATAGCGCACTACAACGGTCCTGCTCATGGTCCACCTCATCGCTCTCTCGATTTACGCTGTCAGCCGGTGCCAGAACCGGCTGATCTGCAAGGCATCGCGCGTACTTCGCGGGTGTGGTCATGTGCCGGACTTGCCTCGGAACACGGCGGCGTTGCGGGTGGCGAACTCGGCGAACGTGGTGGGTCGGATGCCGAACCGTTGGTGCGTGTGGAGATGCACGGTCGATTCGGCGCCTTTGCGCCGTTCGCTGAACAGTTCGTCGAGGGCTTCGGCGAAGTAGGGTTCCATCCCTGCATCGACCAGCATCCGGTGTTTCTCGTCTGGGTCGATGTCGACGTAGCGGATCCTGCGTCCGACCGCGTCGGAGATCCGCTGTGCAATCTCCGGCATGGTGAGGGCCTCTGGGCCGGTCATGTCGTAGCTCTGGTCGTCGTGTCCGCCCTCGCGCACCAGCAGGCGGGCGACCTTGGCGATGTCGGCGACGTCGACGGGTGCCAGCCGCTGGTGCCCCATCGGCAGGTAGAACGCGTCCTCGTGCACGATCGTCTGGACTTCGCGGAAGTACACCTGCATGAACTGGCTGGGCCGCAGATGGGTCCAGGCCAGCCCGGAGCGTTCCAGGTGGCGCTCGATCTCGCCGTGCATCCGGGTAAAGCGGAACGCCGAGTCGACGGCCGCGTTCAGGCCGGAGAACTTGACCACGCGACCGACGCCCGCCTTCTTGGCCGCGTCGATGAAGGTGCATTGGGTTTCCGCCATCCGCGGGTTAGTCGACGAGATCAGCAGGACCCGGTCG
>JBKOXO010000089.1:0-13544 GCA_046744105.1 Actinomycetota bacterium | reverse complement strand
ATAAAAGGTACCCCGGGGATAACAGGCTGATCTTCCCCAAGAGTCCATATCGACGGGATGGTTTGGCACCTCGATGTCGGCTCGTCGCATCCTGGGGCTGGAGTCGGTCCCAAGGGTTGGGCTGTTCGCCCATTAAAGCGGCACGCGAGCTGGGTTTAGAACGTCGTGAGACAGTTCGGTCCCTATCCGCCGCGCGCGCAGGAGATTTGAGAAGAGCTGTCCTTAGTACGAGAGGACCGGGACGGACGAACCTCTGGTGTGCCAGTTGTTCCGCCAGGAGCACTGCTGGTTAGCTACGTTCGGAAGGGATAACCGCTGAAAGCATCTAAGCGGGAAGCTCGCTTCAAGATGAGATCTCCCATCCTTCGTGGAGTAAGGCCCCCGGCTAGACCACCGGGTTGATAGGCTGGAAGTGGAAGTGCGGACTAAAGACGCATGGAGCTGACCGGTACTAATAGGCCGAGGACTTGCCACAAACCCCGCTGGCCTTCGGGCTGGCTGCTATGCGTCCACTGTGCGGTTCCCGAGGTACGGTCCCCGCTGGCTAGCGGTGCGGGCCGAATATCTCAATAGCGTTTCGGCGACCATAGCGAGAGGGAAACGCCCGGTCCCATCCCGAACCCGGAAGCTAAGCCTCTCAGCGCCGATGGTACTGCGCGGGCCACTGCGTGGGAGAGTAGGACGTCGCCGGACACAACTTCGAAGCGAGGGCCGCCGGTGTTGCCGGTCGGCCCTCGCTCATTGTGGTTAGTGGAGAAGATCAGTTATGAACAAGGCGGGTGGGCGGTCGGGCCGCGGACAGCCGACCCGTCGTATCAGAGACCGCACGGATCGCGAGCCGCGTGTCGACCGCGCGGATGCGGCGCAGCGTCGGACTGCCGGCGATTCCGGCCGTGGACGTGCCGCCTACCGCGGAGGCAGCCAGACGGGGTCCGAACGCACCGGTCGTGCGGCGGAGCGCTCGCGCGGCGGGACTAGCCGAGCCGGCTCAGCTGGCAACGCAGCAGAGGCTCGGCAGTTGAATGTCGACGACGCAGATCCGGGACGGCTGGATCCGTCGATTCGGGCTGAGCTTCGGACGTTGAGTAAGCCGAACGCGGAGCTGGTAGCGCGGCATCTTGTCGCGGCCGGCGATCTACTCGAGGCGAAGCCGGAGCGTGCGCTCGCCCATGCGCGCGCTGCGCGAGCTCGTGCCGCGCGTGTGGCCGTGGTGCGCGAGGCGGTAGGCATCGCCGCGTATCGAGCTGGCGAATGGGCTGAAGCCCTGAGTGAGCTTCGTGCGGCACGGCGCATCTCAGGCGATCCGGGCGATCTCGCGGTCATGGCTGACTGCGAGCGCGCGTTGGGCCGGCCACAGCAGGCGATTCGGATGCTGCGTGATCGCGATGTCGCCAAGCTCGACGCCGAGGCGTATGCCGAGCTGCTCATCGTCGTTGCGGGCGCCAGGCGCGATCTCGGCCAGCTGGACGCGGCTCTGACCGTGCTCGCCCGAGGTGGCCTGGATCGAGACCGTCCCGGGCCGGGTTCGATCCGCTTGTGGTACGCGTACGCCGACGCTCTGGCGGCCGCGCAGCGACGACCAGAAGCCGCGCAGTGGTTTGCGGCGGCGGCCGCACTCGATGTGGCCGGCGAGACTGACGCAGCAGAGCGAGCAGCCGATCTGGTCTAGTGGTGCCGCTGCCGCTGGGCGACGCCGGCTGCCGCGGCGTGCATTGTCTCGGCCGGTCTGACGAAAAGCCGCTTGTGCGTCCACAACCCGCTTGACTATCCACAAATCGCGGAATCGCCCCCTGCTGCGGCTGCCCACCCGCAAGCATGGTGTTCATGACTTACAACCTGCGGGATTCGACGAGCAACTATGTGCTGTTGCGTGGCTTGCTCGCCGCCGAGCCGGCCATTCGCAGCTTGCCGAGCGGCGACGAGCTGTGTTCGTTCCGGTTGACCGTGCCGCGCCCGGCAGAGACGCATGGCCGCGCGCGGTCGGACAGCATCGACTGCGTGAGCACCCGCGCCGCCGTGCGGAGAAGCGTCACGCGATATACGCCTGGCCAGCGATTAGAGGTCGCCGGCAGCCTTCGGCGACGGTTCTGGCGCAGTACCGCCGGAACGCCGGCCAGCCGCTACGAGGTTGAGGTAATCGATGTGCGGCGGCTCCGCGCGGACGTGGCTGCCAGTAATCGTCGGACCGGGCAGGCCGGGGCGAATCGAGGAGGCGGCGAGTGACTTGCCGGGATCCGCCGCAGCTCGATGGTGGTGGCTGCGTGCGCGGTGCCGAATCAGCTCTGGTCGAGGAATCGGCGCATCACCAGGCCGGAGGCGGGCTTCGGCGTGAACAGCGTCGACTTGCGCGGCATACGCGCGCCCGCCGCGGCAACGGCTGCCACTGCAGCAGCTGGAGTCGGGCGCAGCAGGATGGCGGTGCCACCGGTCCGGTGTGCCTCGGCGAGCGCTTCCTCGACGCTGTGCGCGAAACCGACAACCTCGACGGCGTCGTCAAGGCGCCAGACCTGCGCCACGAGCACCCGATGCAGGACCGTGACATCAAGCTCTCCCAGCGCGGGCGGCTCGCCTGGCAGGAGTGCGGTCTTGGCCAGGTGGCCGTCTGGATCGGTCAGCAGGTACGTATCGGCACCGTCGGCGAGAGCGACGGCGAAGCCGGGCGCCCGGGCGAGCTCGTCCAGCGCCTGGGTCGTGCTTGCCACCTGTCGCACGGTGCACGTTTGGCGGGCGCGCTCGACCGCGACCGACAGAGGCAGGCCGATCAGCACCCGATGGATCGCTTGCACCTGCGGGCCATAACTCGACGAATCGACAAGTAGAGCGAGCCCGCGGTCCCAGGGTCCGGGCCCGTGCTGGGCACGGAGGTTGTGTTGCAGACGGAGGTACGTCGCGTAGCGATGGTGGCCGTCGGCGATGAGGGCATGCCGTGCCGCCAGGTCAGCGGCGACAGCGGCATGCCGCTCGGGGTCGGTGAGCCGCCACAGGCGATGCCGCACGCCATCGGGAGTCGTGCCGACGGCGACCGCCTGGGTATCGTCCGCGTCGCTGACGAGCTGCGATGTCGCCGCGCCGCCGTCATACACCAGGTAGATCGGTTCCACGTTGGCCTGCGTCGCGGTCATCAGCGCGAGCCGGTCGGCGAGTGGACCGGGCATCGTGTCCTCGTGCGGCAAGATCACCCCGTCGGACGGATCGCGCAGCTCGATTGCGCCAAGCAGTCCCCGAGTCGGTGTGCCGTCCCTGGCTTGCATCTCGTAGATGTACAGGGCGGCATCAGGGTCAACCGCGAACAGGCCGGAGCGGACGCCCTCGGCGAGCCGGCGCGCCGCGAGGGTGTATGCGTCCGTGCCGCGTTCGTCGCGGGGCAAGATGATGCCGACTGCGTTGTCCCGGTCCAATTCGAGCAGGTGCGCCCGCTGCGCCTCGTCGATGACGTCATAGGGCGGGCAGAGCAGCTTGCCGAGCCGGGCGGCGTCGACGGCGGGTCGAAGCGCACGGAACGGCGCCAGGGACAGGCCCGAGGTGACAGATGCAGCGATAGCGGTCACGAGACGCGATCGTACGGGGCGAGCGTCCGCGCGTGCAGCGGATAGGCCCCGCCTCGGCGACACCGCCGGCTTGTAGCGTCAGGCGACACTAGGCCGACGAGGAGAATCATGCCGGACGCCGGACTGCTGGAGAGCCCGCAGCCGCTCGCGACGCGCTACGACGTTGCGTTGCTGGACCTCGACGGCGTGGTCTACGTGGGCGGCCAAGAGGTTGCCGGTGCGGCGGCGGCGCTGGCATCCGCTCGCCAGCTCGGGATGCGTCTGGCGTTCGTTACGAACAACGCCGCGCGTCCACCGTCGGCAGTAGCGGCGCACCTGTCAGAGCTTGGTGTGCCGGCTGCCACCGGTGAAGTCATCACCTCGGCGCAAGCAGCCGCTCATTACCTCGCCGAACGGTTGCCGTCGGGCTCGAGGGTCCTCGTCCTCGGCACAACGGGACTGGTCGAAGCCCTGCGCGAACGCGGATTGGTCGCCGTGTCGAGCGCCGACGAGCAGCCGCGCGCCGTCGTGCAGGGATATTCGCCGGACACGAACTGGCGGATGCTGGCGGAGGGCGCCATCGCGATCCGGCGCGGCCTGCCATGGGTGGCGACGAACCTCGACGCCACCGTGCCGTCGCCCCGCGGCCCACTGCCAGGCAACGGGTCACTGGTGGCGTCGCTGCAGCACGCGACGGGTGCTACACCCGTGTCGACCGGCAAGCCCGACCCGACGATGCACCGAGAGACGGTCGAGCGTTCACGAGCGCAGCGCCCGCTGATCGTCGGAGACCGGCTCGACACCGACATCGAGGGCGCGAATGCGGTCGGCTGCGCCAGCATGCTCGTTCTCACCGGAGTTACCTCAGCACCCGAGTTGCTGGCCGCACCCAGCAGGCAGCGACCCGGCTACATCGCGCACGGGCTTGATGGTCTCCTCGACGGGCATCCAGCTCCGACGGTCGCAGAAGGCACAGTCAGCTGCGGCGGTTGGTCGGTGCTCATGCGGGACGAGCTACGGCTGGGGACCGTGCCGGCACGGGCGCGGCGCATGCCGCTCGACGCGCTGCGCAGCCTGTGTGTAGCCGCTTGGCGGACCGGCGTGACCCGGTGCGCTGCCGACGAGCAGGACGCCGAAGCCGTGCTGGACGAACTGGGGCTCAAAAGATCGAGCGCAACTTGAGCAGGTCGAAGACGTTGGCGTCGACCCGAAGCTTGCCGCTCGCCCAGGCGTGGGCGAAGCTGAGCTCGCCTGAGGTGAGCTTGAGCAGATCGTCGCTCGCCATGATCAGCTTGATCTGGGCGTCGGCACTAGGAACCTGACGGATATCGCGCAGTTCACCGCCACGCAGCTGGCCGGCGAAGATCACGCCTAGGTCTCGCAGCGTGCAGCTCAGCGACCGGTCGAGGACGACCTGCCGGCGCTTTTGCTCGTCGACGGCGCGAAGCTTGGCTGCGAGGTCGCGAAGCGCCTTCTCGCACTCCTCGACTGTCGCCATTGCCCGTCCTCCTCGAAGGTGTCGTGGCGCAACGCCGAGACCGTACCCGACCGCGCGGCGGTACCGTCGTTACGTTGTAGGGACGGGCATTACGTTGTCGGGACGAGGAGGTGGCGCAGTGCCGGACCCGGAGCCGGGGATCGCCGTCGAGGCAGCGCCGGTCGAGCAGCGCGTTCGCGAGCACGTGGCCGCCCTCGACGGCATCGAGGACGTGCCGCTTGCCGAACATGCTCAGCGCTACGACGAGGTGCACGCCGCACTTCAGGCGGCGCTTGTCGAGATCGACGGCGAGAGCGGCTGACCGTGGCGCGGCGGCGCCTGGACAGCGAACTGGTCCGCCGCGGCATGGCGCGTTCCCGGGAGCAGGCCGCGCTGTTGATCGCGTCCGGGCGCATTGAGGTCCGGGGCATCCGGGCGACCAAGCCGGCGACCGGCGTCGACGCTGACACACCGTTGCGGCTCACCGGCGATGGTGTGGCGTACGCGTCTCGGGGCGGGCACAAACTCGCCGGTGCCTTGGACGCCTTCCCTGCTCTCACCGTTGCGGGTCGGCGCTGCCTCGATGCCGGAGCGTCGACGGGTGGGTTCACCGATGTGCTGCTGCGTCGGGGCGCGGCCGACGTGGTCGCCGTCGACGTGGGGTACGGGCAGCTGGCCTGGTCGCTGCGCACCGACCCGCGGGTGACCGTGGTCGAGCGCACGAACGTCCGGACGCTCACGCCAGCGCAGATCGGGGGACCGGTTGAGCTCACCGTGGCCGACCTGTCGTTCATATCGCTGGGCCTGGTGCTGCCGGCACTGACGGCGTGCACCTGTGACGACGGGGACCTGCTGCCAATGGTCAAGCCGCAGTTCGAGGTGGGACGCGAGCGCCTGGGCAGCAGCACCGGCGGCGTCGTCCGCGACCCCGCGCTGCGCACCGAGGCGGTCATCGGCGTAGCGAGGCAGGCAGCGCATCACGGGTGGGGCGTCGCAGGCGTCACGCCCAGCCCACTGCCGGGGCCGTCCGGCAACATCGAGTTCTTCTTGTGGCTGCGGCAGGACGCGCTGCGCAATGATCGGTCGGTGGACGAAACGCAGATCTCGGCCGCGGTCGAGCGGGCGGAACGGAGGGCCGAGGCTTGAGGGCCGCGCTGATCGTCGCCCACACGACCCGGTACGAGATCACCTGTATGGCCGCCGACGCCGCGGCCCAGCTACACGCCGCGGGGTTCGAGGTGCGGATGCTTGCCGGCGAGGCGGCCGAGTGCGGGTGGAAGACTGCGGCCACCGTCGTGCCGCACCAGGGCGCCGCCGACGGGGCCGAGATCGTGCTCGTGTTCGGTGGCGACGGCACGTTTCTGCGGGCCGCCGAGTTCGCCCGTCCGGCAGGCGTGCCGATGCTCGGCGTGAACTTCGGCCACGTGGGCTTCCTTGCGGAGGCCGATCCGGAGGCATTGCCGGCGACCATCAAGGCCGTGATCGACGGTCGCTATGAGGTCGAAGAGCGCACCACGCTCGACGTAGAGGTGTCACACCACGGCAGTGTGCTGGACAGCTCGTGGGCGCTGAACGAGGCGTCGGTGGAAAAGGGCAGCCGCGAACGGATTCTGGAGCTTGCCGTTGCGGTGGATGGCCGCCCGCTGCTGCGGTTCGGCTGCGACGGCGTGCTCTGCTCGACGCCGACCGGCTCGACGGCGTATGCCTATTCCGCGGGCGGGCCCATCGTGTGGCCGAATGTCGACGCACTGCTCGTCGTGCCCAACGCCGCACATGCACTGTTCGCCCGCCCGATCGTGGTGTCGCCCCAGTCGGTGGTCGACGTCCACTTGCTCAGCGATGACCAGCCGGGCGTGCTCTCCTGCGACGGGCGCCGCTCGGTGGACATCCCGCCGCGGGGCCGAGTACGGGTGCGGCGTGGTGCGCAGCCGGTGCGCATCGCCCGGATCCATGACTGGAGCTTCGGCGAGCGGCTCGTCACCAAGTTCCAGTTGCCGGTACGCGGGTTCCGCGACGCAGGCGACACGTACCCGTCCCGAAACGACTAGCCTCCCGACGAGCGAGCATCGCAGCGTCGCATGATGGGCTGCGGGATCCCCGCGAAATCGCGCAGTGATTTCGCCGGGTTGCAGATGCGCAGCGGGTCGCAGCGATGGGCGCTCGCGCGAAGAGCCAGGAGGTAGCGTGCTGGAAGAGCTGCACATTCGCGGCCTCGGGGTCATCCAGGACGCCACGCTGCCGCTCGGCGAGGGGCTGACCGTCGTTACCGGCGAGACCGGTGCCGGCAAGACCATGGTGGTGACCGGGCTACTCCTGCTCTTCGGCGGTCGCGCCGACTCTGCGCAGGTGCGCTCTGGTGTCGACTCGGCCAGCGTCGACGGCCGGGTGCGGGTGCCGCGACGATCGGCCGTCGCCGAGCGGGCGGTCGACGCGGGCGGCGAGCTCGACGAGGACGGCGCACTCGTGCTACGCCGGTCGGTGGGCACGAGCGGTCGCTCCCGCGCGCACGTCGGCGGTGCAGCCGTACCAGTAGGTGTGCTTGCCGCGCTGGCCGAGCGGCTGGTGGCTGTGCACGGCCAGTCCGACCAGCAACGGCTGACACGTCCCGCCGAGCAGCGCACGGCGCTCGACCGTTACGCGGGCATCGAGCTGGACGCGTACACCGCGGCGTTCACGAACTGGCGTGAGCTTGCCATCCGCCTGGCCGACCGCACGTCCCGGGCCCGCGAGCTACAACGCGAGGCAGATGTACTGGCATACGGCATCGCCGAGATCGAAGCCGCAGACCCGCAGCCCGGCGAGGACGCCGAGCTGGCTGCACTCGCCAGCAGACTGGCGCATGCCGACGCGCTGCGGCTGGCGGCGCGCACCGCACACGACGCCCTGCTCGGCGACCCAGACGATCCGACAAGCGACGCCGCCGACGTCAGCAGCCTGCTCGGCCTGGCGGGCCGGGCGCTCACGCAGCAGGCAGGTGACGACGCCGAGCTGGACGCGCTGGCCGCGCGCTTCGCCGACCTGGACGCCCTCGTAACCGACCTGGGCGCCGACCTCGCCGGCTACGGCGAGCGGCTGGATTCGGATCCGCAGCGGTTGGCCCACGTGGAGGAACGGCGCGCCGTGCTGAGCGGGCTGACCCGCAAGTACGGCGATGACATCGACGCGGTGCTCCAGTGGGCAGACGCCGCCCGCAAGCAACTCGCCGAGCTGGACGTCTCCGATGAGGCGTTGGCCGCGCTAGCCGCCGAGCGCGATGCCGCCGCGGCGCGGGCCGCCATGCTCGCAGCGGAGATCTCAGCTCGCCGTACCGAGGCGGCGGCGCAGCTCGGAAAGGCGATCACCGCCGAACTCGCTGGGCTCGCCATGCCTGCGGCGGAGGTCACCATCCAGGTGCGGCGCCGCCCACCGATCGCCGGTGCACCGGCGCTCATCGTCGGCGGCACGGAGGCTGCGGCTGGCGCCGACGGCGTGGACGAGGTCGAGCTGTTGCTGCGCCCGCACCCGGACGCACCGGCGTTGCCGGTGCAGCGCGGCGCGTCCGGCGGTGAGCTGTCCCGGGTGATGCTGGCGATCGAGGTGTGCCTGGCCGGCACGGAGCCGGTCCCGACCATGGTGTTCGACGAGGTGGACGCCGGCGTCGGCGGGCGTGCGGCCGTTGAGGTGGGCCGGCGGCTGGCTCGGCTAGCACGCGACCACCAGGTGATCGTCGTGACGCACCTGGCGCAGGTCGCCGCCTACGCGGGCCAGCACGTCGTCGTCGACAAGGCAGCCGCCGGCGGCGTGACGCGCAGCGACGTCCGGCGGCTCGCCGGCGAGGAGCGCATCGCAGAGCTTGCTCGCATGCTGGCCGGGAGCGTTTCCGACACCGCCCGCGAGCACGCCGCCGAGTTGCTCGCCACCGCCGCCAAGGAGTCACTCTGAACCTGCGTGGCGGATGCACGGCGTCACCACCGACGGTGGCACCATAGGGAGCCATGAAGCTCGCGACCATGCGCCGCGCGCGCGGCGGCGCGCCCGGTGTGAGCGGCGTCGCTCGGCTGGACCGGCGCACGCAGCGGCTGGTCGGCCGGCTCAACCCCGGGGACATCGCGATCATCGACCACGTCGACCTGGACCGCGTCGCGGCCGAGGCACTCGTGGCCGCCAAGGTCGGCGGAGTGGTCAATGCCGCGCCCAGCATCTCCGGGCGGTTCCCCAACCTCGGGCCTGATCTGCTGGTAGCGAACGACATCCCGTTGCTCGACAACGTCGGCAACCAGGTGTTTGCTGCGGTGAAGGAAGGCACCCGGGTGCGCCTCGACGGCGACACGCTGTACGTGGGCGAGCAGGCCGTTGCAACCGGGAGCGAGCAGGACAGCGACTCCATCGCTTTGCAGATGTCCGAAGCGAAGACGGGTCTCGCGACCCAACTCGAAGCGTTCGCGATGAACACCATGGAGTACGTGAAGCGCGAGCGCGCGCTACTGCTTGATGGCGTTGGTGTGCCGGAGGTGCGCACAAACTTCCAGGGACGCCACGTGGTCGTCGTAGTGCGCGGGTATGGCTACAAAGAGGACCTCAGCGCGCTGCGGCACTACATCCGCGAGTACAAGCCGATACTGGTCGGCGTGGACGGCGGCGCCGATGCGCTTTCCGAGCTGGGCTACAAGCCACACGTGATCGTCGGCGACATGGACTCGGTCAGCGACGAGGTGCTGACAAGCGGCGCCGAGATCGTCGTACACACATACCCCGACGGGCGGGCACCCGGCCTCGCGCGGGTGCAGGACCTGGGCATCGAAGCCGTCGCCTTTCCCGCTCTCGGGACGAGCGAGGACATCGCGATGCTGCTCGCCGACGAGAAGGGCGCGTCGCTCATCGTCGCGGTCGGCACGCACGCCACGCTTGTCGAGTTCCTGGACAAGGGCCGCGGCGGTATGGCCTCCACGTTCCTCACCCGGTTGCGCCTGGGCGGCAAGCTCGTCGACGCCAAAGGTGTGGCCCGGATCTACCGCAGCCGCATCTCCGCGGCGGCGCTGCTCATACTCGTGCTCGCCGCGTTCGCCGCAATCGGTGCCGCGCTCGTGGTGTCCGACGCGGGCCGCACGTACCTCGATTTGTTCGCCGACAAGTGGGACAAATTCGTCGACTGGCTGCAAGGTCTTTTCTCGTGATCTCCTTCCGATACCACCTCGTCTCGATCATCGCCGTCTTCCTCGCGCTTGCCCTGGGCATCGTCGTCGGCACCACCGCGCTGAACGGCCCGATCACGAAGGACCTGCGGCACCAGGTCGACGGGCTGAAGAACGACCGGAACTCCCTGTCCGACCAGGTGAAGCAGCTGCAGAGTCAGGTTGGCAACGGCGAGAAGTTCGGCGCCCTGTACGGAGCGCAGATCGTGCGGGGCACGCTGCACGAGAGGAACGTCCTGATCATCGGCATGCCCGGCGCGCCCGGTCAGGTGAAGGAGGATCTGGCCACCGAGGTGGGAGCTGCCGGCGGGAAGGTCACCGGGCGCGTCCAGCTCACCAGCGACTACATCGACCCCAAGCAGGCCGAGGCGATGACAAGGTTTGCCACCGGCGGCGTCCAGCCGGTCGGCCTCACCTACCCGAACACCGACCAGGCCGGTGTGATCGGCGGCGCACTGCTGGCCTATGTCCTGCTCGGCAAGGGCCAGTCCACCGACCTGACCCAGGTGATCGCCGGCTTCGCGCAGATGCACATGCTCAAGATCGAGGGCGGTGACAGCATCACCCCGACGACCAATGTGCTGGTGGTCGCAAGCGGCTCGCTGCCAGCGGACGACTCGCGTGGCCAGACCGAGCTCGCGCTGGTGTCTCAGTTGCAGCAGCAGGGCGCGCACGAGGTCGTGGCCGGCGACACGTCATCGGCCACGGACAGTGGCGTCGTCGCCTTGGTGCGCGGCGACAGCGCGGATCGGTCAGCGGTCGCAACGGTCGACAATGCCGACACAGCGCTGGGCGAGGTGTCGACGATCCTCGCGCTGGCGGACGTGGGTAAGCCACAGCCGAACACTGTGGTCGGGCACTACGGCACAGCGAGCGGCGCTAAGGCAACCTTCCCAGATCCGCCCAAGTAGCTCCGACGACGGCGCGTCGCCCCGAGCACGCGTGGTCGGCGGCCGCGTCGTGTTAGCGTGGACTTCCGTGGATCGGACGCTGGCGCCCGTCGCGGCGCCCACTAAGCACCTATTCGTCACCGGCGGCGTCGCCTCCTCGCTCGGCAAAGGCCTGACAGCCAGCAGCCTCGGCAATCTTCTCAAGGCGCGCGGCCTGCGGGTGACGATGCAGAAGCTCGACCCGTACCTGAACGTTGATCCCGGGACGATGAACCCGTTCCAGCACGGCGAGGTATTCGTCACCGAGGACGGTGCCGAGACCGACCTGGACGTCGGCCACTACGAGCGCTTCCTCGACACCGATCTGGACGGCTCGGCAAACGTCACGACCGGGCAGGTGTACTCCACGGTGATTGCGAAAGAGCGCCGCGGCGAGTACCTCGGCGACACCGTCCAGGTGATCCCGCATATCACGAACGAGATCAAGAGCCGCATCCGCGCGATGGGCGCGCCGGGTGCCGACGGGTTGCCGCCGCATGTCGTCATCACCGAGATCGGCGGCACCGTCGGCGACATCGAGTCGCTGCCGTTTCTCGAGGCCGCCCGGCAGGTTCGCCACGACGTCGGGCGGGAGAACTGCTTCTTCCTGCATGTGTCCCTCGTGCCCTACCTCGCCCCCTCCGGCGAGCTGAAGACGAAGCCCACCCAGCACTCGGTGGCCGCGCTGCGCAGCATCGGCATCACGCCGGACGCGATCGTGTGCCGCAGCGACCGCGAGATCCCGGACAACGTCAAACGCAAGATTTCGCTGATGTGTGACGTCGATGCCGAGGCGGTAGTCTCCGCCAGCGATGCGCCGAGCATCTACGAGATCCCCAAAGTGCTACACAGCGAGGGTCTCGACGCGTACGTCGTGCGCCGGCTCGGGCTGCGCTTCCGGGACGTGGACTGGACGCTCTGGGGCGGTCTGCTCGACCGGATACGCCACCCCCGGCAGGAGGTGACGGTGGCGCTGGTCGGCAAGTATGTCGACCTGCCCGACGCGTACCTGTCGGTCACCGAGGCGCTGCGGGCAGCCGGTTTCGCCCGCCGGACGAAGGTCCATATCAAGTGGGTACCCGCCGACACCTGCGAGGACGAGGCCGGCGCGGCGCATCAACTATCCACAGCGGACGGTGTGGTGATACCGGGTGGCTTCGGCGTGCGCGGCATCGAAGGGAAGGTGGGCGCAGCGCGCTACGCCCGGGAGAATGGCATCCCGACGCTGGGCTTGTGCCTCGGCCTGCAGTGCATGGTGATCGAGACGGCGCGGCATCTCGCCGGTATCGCGGGCGCCAACTCGACCGAGTTCGATCCCGATACGCCGGCGCCGGTCATCGCCACGATGGCAGACCAGGTCGACGTCGTGGCGGGCAATGCGGACTTCGGTGGGTCCATGCGGCTTGGCGCGTATCCGGCGGTGCTGCTGCCGGGCTCCTTGGTCGCTGAGGCATACGGGACCCGTGACGTGTCCGAGCGGCACCGGCACCGTTACGAAGTCAACAATGCCTTCCGCGAACAGCTGACCGCTGCAGGGTTGGTGTTCAGTGGTACGTCGCCGGACGGACGACTCGTGGAGTTCATCGAGCTGGACCGCTCGCAGCATCCCTACTTTGTCGCCACGCAGGCACACCCGGAGCTCAAGTCCCGGCCGACACGGGCCCATCCGCTCTTCCGCGGGCTGATCGACGCGGCGCTGGCCTACAACGCGGCCGAAAGGCTGCCGGTCGAGATTCCGGAGACGCCGAGCTCGATCATGCCGATCGACGATCCGCGAGCGCTCTCCGGCTCCGCGGCGTACCAGGGCGCCGTGCGGTGAGCGTCGACCAGTATGCGGTGCTGGCGTCCACCCACCGCTTCGAGGGCAGTGTGGTCTCACTGCGCACCGATGAGGTACGGATGAGCGACGGCAGCATCGCGACGCGGGAGGTCGTCGAGCATCCCGGAGCCGTCGGCGTCGTGGCGCTCGACCCGGACGACCAGGTCGTCCTCGTGAACCAGTACCGCCATCCGATTCGCCGCTACCTCGATGAGCTGCCTGCCGGTTTGCTCGACGTTGCCGGCGAGCCGGCGCTCGAGGCGGCGCGTCGCGAGCTCTCTGAGGAGGCGGGGATCGCTGCGGCCGAGTGGCACGTCCTCGTCGATCTCTACACCTCGCCGGGAATGACCGACGAGGCGATCCGGGTCTTCATCGCGCGCGGCCTCTCCGACGTGGCGGAGCGCTTTGTGCCACGGCACGAGGAGATCACCCTTACGGTGTCGCGCATTCCGCTCGATGAGGCGGTACGCCGTGCGCTGGCCGGCGAGATCACGAACGCGGCCGCAGTGGCCGGCCTCTGCGCAGCCGCCCTCGCGCGTGCGAACGGGTGGCGCGGCTTGCGCCCGGCCGACGCGCCGTGGCCGGCCCGGCCCGGGCACTGACCCCGATGCGGTCCACGGC
>JBKOXO010000121.1:0-7757 GCA_046744105.1 Actinomycetota bacterium | reverse complement strand
TACGAGTACGGCCGATCGGGAGCCCGACGGCGCTCATCGAGTTCGCCGGCCTGCGCCTGCTGACGGACCCGACGTTCGATCCGCCGGGCGAGCACCCGTACGGCCGGCCCCGGCCGCTGCTGAAGACAGAGCCGGCGGCGCTGACGCCGGATGAGGTGGGCGAGGTCGACGCTGTGCTGCTCTCGCACGACCACCATCCGGACAACCTCGACGATGCCGGCCGCGCGTTCCTCGCCCGAGTGCCGACGGTGGTCACCACCGTCGAGGGCGCCGCGCGCCTCGGTGGCAGTGCGGTGGCCGTGCCGCGATGGGACCACGTCGATGTCGGCGCGCTGCGAGTGACGAGCGTGCCCGCGCAGCATGGCCCGGACGGCAGCGAGCACCTCACCGGCGAGGTCACCGGCTTTGTGCTGTCCGGCGACGGCTTGCCGAGCCTGTACATCAGCGGTGACAACCAGTCGCTCTCCGTCGTGCACATGATCGCCGAGCGGCTCGGCCCGATCGAGTACGCGGTGATCCACGGCGGCGGCGCGCAGCTGCCCTACGTCTTCGCAGACGCGTACCTGACCCTGAACAGCGCCCAGGTCGCGGAAGCGACGCGCATCCTCGGCGTCCGGCGGGTACTACCGGTGCATTTCGACAGCTGGGCGCACTTCACCGAGGGCGCTGACGAGCTGCGCAAGGCGTTCGCCGACGCCGGGCTGGCTGATCGGCTCGTCCTGCCGCAGCGGGGCCAACTGGCCGAGTTGTCCTGACCGCACGCGAGACGGCTCGCATGTCGGTGCCGCCCATAGGCAGGGTGGCTGCAGACCGGGCCGGATTTGGCAGCGCCTCCTCGCCCCGGTATTCTGATCAGTCGGACGCGCCCGTCGCGGCGGGTCCACCGGCCATGCCCCGGGGTCGCTCGACCGCGGGGGCGGTGCCAGTCCGGTGCCGTGAAGACCGACTAGAGAGAAGATCATGCCTACCTACAGCCCCAAGCCCGGCGAGGTCACGCGCGACTGGCATGTCATCGACGCCGACGACGTGGTGCTCGGCCGGCTGGCAAGCCAGGCAGCCCAGCTGCTGCGCGGCAAGCACAAGCCGCAGTTCGCCCGGCACGTCGACACCGGCGATTTCGTCGTGGTGGTCAATGCGGCGAAGGTCGCGCTCTCCGGAAACAAGCGGGACGAGCACCGCTACCGCCACTCCGGCTACCCCGGCGGCCTGTCCCGGCGCAGCGTCGGCGACCTGCTCGAGCGCCGTCCGGAGCGGGTCATCGAACTCGCCGTCCGCGGCATGTTGCCCAAGAGCAGCCTCGGCCGCAAGCAGCTGAAGAAGCTCAAGGTGTACGCCGGACCCGACCACCCGCACGCCGCGCAGAAGCCCCAGCCCTTCGAGATCAAGCAGGTTGCCCAATGACCACGCCAGCCCCGACCGTCGGCCGCCGCAAGGAGGCCATCGTCCGCGTCCGGCTGGTGCCGGGCAGCGGCGAGTTCAAGCTCAACGGCCGCAGCCTCGAGTCGTACTTTCCGAACAAGGTGCACCAGCAGCTGATCCGCGAGCCGTTCGTCACCCTCAACAAGGACGGACAATTCGACATCATCGCGTCGCTTCGCGGCGGCGGCGTCACCGGCCAGGCCGGTGCGCTTCGTCTCGCGATCGCTCGCGCGCTGATCGGCCTCGAGCCCGACGACCGTCCCGCTCTGAAGAAGGCCGGTTTCCTCACCCGTGACCCGCGGGTCAAGGAGCGCAAGAAGTACGGCCTGAAGAAGGCCCGCAAGGCGCCGCAGTACTCGAAGCGGTAGCGATGAGCGCTCGCGCGAAGCGCGCTTAGACGGTGGGCCGCTACTTCGGGACGGATGGTGTTCGCGGCCTTGCGAACGGCGACCTGACGCCAGAGCTCGCCCTCGGCCTCGCCCAGGCAGCCGCGCGTGTGCTGATCGGCCACGACCCGTCGCATCGGCCGCTGGCCGTCATCGGACGCGATCCGCGGGCAAGCGGTGAGATGCTCGAAGCCGCCGTCGTGGCGGGCCTCGCCTCTGCTGGCGCAGACGTGCTGCGCGTCGGAGTGTTACCTACGCCGGCCGTCGCGTTCCTGACCGCCGACTTCGACGCCGACCTCGGCGTGGTGCTCTCCGCGAGCCACAACCCGATGCCCGACAACGGCATCAAGCTTTTCGCCCGCGGCGGGCACAAGCTGCCCGACGAGATCGAATCGGAAATCGAGGCTGCGCTCGGCGCGCCCGGCACGCGTCCGACCGGTGTCGCGATCGGCCGGGTCCGCGACGCCGGCGATGCCGCCGAGCGCTACATCGCCCACCTGCTCGGCGCGGTTCCGCAACGCCTCGACGGGCTGCGGGTCGTCGTCGACTGCGCGCACGGCGCGGCCTCACGCGTGGCGCCTGAGACGTACCGACGCGCCGGCGCCAGCGTCCTGGCGATCGCCGCCGAGCCGGACGGTCTCAACATCAACGACGGCGTGGGCTCGACGCACATCGAGGCGCTGGCAAAATACGTGGTCGCTGAGCGCGCTGATCTCGGCATAGCCCACGACGGCGACGCCGATCGCTGCCTGGCCGTCGACGCCGACGGTCAGGTGGTGGACGGCGACCAGATCCTCGCACTGAGCGCACTGTCGCTGCGGGCGGCGGGCCGGCTGCGTGACGACACGATCGTGGCCACGGTCATGAGCAATCTCGGCCTGCACTACGCCATGCGCAGCGCCGGGATCTCCATCGTGACTACGGCCGTCGGGGACCGGTACGTCCTGGAGGAGTTGCGTGCCCGCGGGCTGTCCCTCGGCGGCGAGCAGAGCGGCCACGTGATCTTCACCGACGCCGCCACCACCGGCGACGGTCTGCTGACCGCGCTGAACGTGATGGCCCGTATGGCGTCGTCGACCACACCGTTAGCGGGGCTCGCGGCCGTGGTGCAGCGCTTGCCGCAAGTCCTGGTCAACGTCCAGGTGACCGACCGGGTACGCGCCTGCGAGGCGGACACCGTCAAGGCCGCTCTCGCGCAGGCCAGCGCCGAGCTCGGTGACGCCGGCCGGATCCTGCTGCGCCCGTCCGGGACTGAGCAGCTCGTCCGGGTCATGGTGGAGGCCGCGACGCACCAGCACGCCGACGAGGTCGCCCGCCGGCTGGCGCGGGTGGTGGCCGGCTCCGGTCAGGCCACGGCGTAGTGCGCGACCCCGTCCGCAAGGGACACCGTCAGCCAGCCGCGTAGCACGAGGACGTCAAGGTGCGCCATCGTCTCGGTGACGGCGAGCATCTGGTTCAGCCGGTCCAGTTCGTCGAAGTGACGCTTCCGGCGGGTCCAGCGCAGCAGCCGGGCCGCTTCGGCCGCGGTGTCCGCGCCCTGTTCGACAGCCTTGGCCGACTCGGTCAGGCGCTGCTCGTGGTGGTCGAGCAACTCGTCCACCCGGGTGTGCACGCTCGGCGCCACGGGACCGTGTGCCGGCAGCAGCAGCGCATCCGGCAGTGAGCGCATCAGCCGCAGCGACTCCAGATAGTCGCGTAGCGGGGACTCGGCGGGCGGGAACTCGAATCCGATCGACGGCGTAATGTGCGGCAAGACGTGATCGCCGGCGAACAGCGCACCGGCGCGCTCGTCGTGGAAGACGACGTGCCCACGGGTGTGCCCGGGCGTCGCGATGACCCGCAATGTCCGGGTCGCAAGCGGCAGCTCGATGCCGTCTGCGAGCCAGCTGTCCGGCAGCTCCCAGTTCGGCCCCGGGTCTCCGCCCGGAGCGCCCGCGGGCAGCAAGCCCGGCGCGCCAGCACGGACGAGATGTGCGGCGTCAGGGGGTCGCCTGGTGCGGATGGCCTCACGAATCACGTCCAGCGCCGCGCGTTCGCCCGCGCCGAGCGCGACCCGGGTGCCGTGCACCCGGCGGATCGCAACCGCCTGCGTGTAGTGGTCACGGTGGACGTGGGTGACCAAGAACTCACGGACGTCGGTCAGCCGGTAGCCGATGCCATCGAGCGCCCGGACGAGCAGCTGCTCGCTCTCCGCCAGCGCCCAGCCGCTATCGATCAGCACGAGCTGCTCGCCGTCCACGACCGCGTAGACGTTGACCGCGCGCAGCCCGTCCTGCGGCAATGGCAGCGGTATGCGGTATACGCCCTGGCCTACCTGGTACGCGCCTGGCTCGGTCCATGTGCTCACACACCCCGTCTACCACACGCCGACTCCCGTACGCTGCTCACCGTGTGCGGCATCGTGGGGTACGTCGGCCCTCGGCAGGCGGTCGACGTCGTGCTGGAGGGACTGCGCCGTCTCGAGTACCGGGGCTACGACTCGGCAGGCGTTGCCGTCGTCGGCGACGGGTTGCAGAGCGCGAAGAAGGCCGGGCGCATCGAGAACCTCGACAAGGAGCTGTCCCGGCTGTCGATCATCGGGACCACGGGGGTGGGTCACACCCGATGGGCGACGCACGGCGCGCCCACCGACCGCAACGCACACCCGCACCTGGACGCCGCGGGACGCTTCGCCGTTATCCACAACGGGATCATCGAGAACCACGGCGAGTTGCACGCCGAGCTGGAACGGGCCGGTGTCGAGTTCACCAGCGACACCGACACCGAGGTGGTCGCGCACCTCGTCGCCCGCCAGGACGGCGACCTCGCCGAGGCGTTGCGCGCCGTGTGCCGCCGCCTCGACGGCGCGTTCACCCTCGTCGTCGTCGACCGCGAGCGCCCGGACGTAGTGGTCGCCGCCCGGCGCAACTCTCCGCTCGTAGTCGGCATCGGCAAGGGCGAGATGTTTCTCGGCAGCGACGTCGCCGCGTTCATCGCGTACACGCGCAATGCCGTGGAACTCGGTCAGGACCAGGTCGTCGAGATCCGGCGCGACGGTTACGCGGTCACCGACCTCGACGGCACCCCGGCCGACGGCAAGCACTTCCACATCGACTGGGATCTGGCCGCCGCCGAGAAGGGCGGCTTCGACTACTTCATGCTGAAGGAGATCCAGGAGCAGCCGGCCGCCGTGGCCAACACGCTGCGCGGCCACCTCATCGACGGCCAGGTCGTCCTGGACGAGCAGCGTCTCGAGAAGCAGGAACTGCGCGACGTCGACAAGGTGTTCGTCGTCGCGTGCGGCACGGCGTTCCACTCCGGGCTGATCGCCAAATACGCCATCGAGCACTGGACGCGGATGCCCGTCGAGGTCGAGATGGCCTCCGAGTTCCGGTACCGCGACCCGGTCCTCGACAGGCAGACGCTCGTCGTCGCGATCAGCCAGTCCGGCGAGACGGCCGACACGCTCGAGGCGGTGCGTCACGCCCGGGCGCAGAAGGCGCGCGTGCTGGCCATCTGCAATACGAACGGCGCGCAGATCCCGCGTGAATCCGATGCCGTGTTGTACACCCATGCAGGCCCCGAGATCGGGGTCGCGGCCACGAAGACGTTCACCGCGCAGCTCGCGGCAGTCGAGTTGGTCGGCCTGGCCCTGGCGCAGGCACGGGGCACGAAGTACAGCGACGAGGTGGCGCGCGAGTACGGGCTGCTCGCCGGCGTCCCGGACCTGATGGCGGCAACGCTTCAGGTCGTGGAGCCGGTGCGCGTGCTGGCCCGTGAGATCGCGTCGTCGCGGACGGTACTGTTCCTCGGCCGGCACGTCGGCTATCCCGTTGCCCTCGAGGGCGCGCTGAAGTTGAAGGAATTGGCCTACATGCACGCCGAGGGGTTTCCCGCGGGCGAGCTCAAGCACGGGCCGATCGCGCTGATCGAGGACGGACTTCCGGTGGTCGTGGTCATGCCGTCGCCGGAAGGGCGCCCCGTCCTGCATCAGAAGATGCTGTCGAACATCGCCGAGATCACGGCCCGGGGTGCGCGCACTGTGGTGATCGCGGAGCAGGGCGACACCGCTGCGCGCCGGCACGCGACGCACCTGATCGAGGTGCCCGTCGTGCCCACCCTGCTGGCGCCGTTCGTGACGACGATCCCGCTGCAAGTGCTCGCCGCCGAGATCGCGCAGGCGCGCGGCTACGACGTCGACAAGCCGCGCAACCTGGCCAAGTCCGTCACCGTGGAGTGACGCGGCCCAGCATTCCGCGATGATCTTGGCCTGGTGGTCGAATGGCGACCCTAAGTCCAAGATCACAGCGCTGGGCTGCCTCGCGCTGGGCCGCTCCCGTAGTCTCGCGGTGTGGCCACTGAGAACGTCGATCTGCTCATCGTCGGCGCCGGGCCGGTCGGGCTGTTCGGCGCCTACTACGCCGGAGTGCGCACCCTGAAGACCGCGCTGCTCGATTCGCTCGAGGAACCGGGCGGCCAGATCACCGCGATGTACCCCGAGAAGGCGATCTTCGACGTGGCCGGCTTCCCGGCGATCCGGGGACGCGACCTGGTCGAGGAACTCGTCAAGCAGGCGGCGCCGTTCGAGCCGGACTACGTGCTGGGCCACCAGGCGGTCGGGCTCGAACGGGGTGACGGCGCCTTCGCCGTGACCACGTCAAACGGCCTGCGCATCGAGTGCCGGGCCATCGTGATCACTGGCGGTATCGGGACGTTCAGCCCGCGGCCGTTGCCGACCGGACAGGAGTACGTGGGACGCGGCGTGGTGCACTTCGTCCCCGAGCCAGGCGCTTACGAGGGGTTGAACGTCGTCATCGTGGGCGGCGGCGACTCGGCGCTCGACTGGGCGTTGATGCTCGAACCGATCGCCAAGTCGGTGACACTGGTGCACCGGCGCGCCCAGTTCCGGGGCCATCCGCACTCCGTGGAGCTGGTGCGCGCGTCGTCGGTCGACATCCTCACGGACGCGCAGGTCCACGCGCTCGCCGGCGAGCCGGAGCTCTGCGAGGCGCAGGTGAAGGTAGCCGGCGAGGTGGTCACGCTGCCCTGCGACCGGCTGATCGCCGCGCTGGGATTCCTCGCCAACCTCGGTCCGTTGCTGGAGTGGGGTATCGAGCTCGTGGGCAAGCGACACATCGCCGTCGACACCAAGGGCCAGACGTCGGTGCCCGGCGTGTACGCGGCCGGCGACATCGTCGACTACCCCGGCAAGCTGCGGCTGATCGCCACCGGATTCGGCGAGGTGGCCACCGCGGTCAACAACGCCGCCGCATGGCTCAACCCGGACGTGTCGGCGTTTCCGGGGCACCTGTCCGACTACGCCCCGCCGGGCGCGACCGGCTCGCCAACTTCACAATGATCAGCGATGAGGGCTCGCGCGAAGAGCGGTGGGGACGGGGATCCGCGCTCGGCGGGGTTCGTCTGTGATTGTCGGCGTCGGCATCGACGTCGTACCCGTTGAGCGGTTCGCCGAGTCGTTGCGCCGCACGCCGTCGCTGGCGTCCCGGCTGTTCACGGCCGCGGAGCAGGTGACCGACACCGGCGGGCAGCGCAGCGCCGAGTCGCTGGCTGCCCGCTTCGCCGCCAAGGAGGCGCTCGCCAAGGCGCTCGGCGCGCCCGATGATCTGCGCTGGACGGACGCGGAGGTGGTCACCGACCAGTTCGGCCGTCCACACCTCGAGGTACGCGCCACGGTGGCTGCCCGGGCGGCGCAGCTGGGCGTCACCCGCTGGCACGTGTCGCTGTCGCACGACGGGGGGATAGCCTCGGCGACGGTAATCGCCGAGGCCTGACCGATTGCGCAAGAATTCCTCGTCTCAGGCGAGCAAATGTTGCGCAATCGGGGAAGGACGGGAATGCGCGGGGTGTGGTCGGTCGATGAGATCCGGGCCGCCGAGGCGGCGCTCATGGCCCGCCTTCCCGACGGGGCGCTGATGCAGCGGGCGGCGGCCGCACTGGCCGTCCACTGTGGAC
>JBKOXO010000068.1:0-5445 GCA_046744105.1 Actinomycetota bacterium | reverse complement strand
TGGTCAAGATGCGCCAGGTCGATCACCATCCCGCCGGTGTTGGTGCTGTGGCCGAGCAGACTGTGCCCACCCGACCGCACCGACACCGCTATGTCGTGCTGGGCGGCGTGAGTGAACGCAGCCGCCACGTCGTCCGGGTCGCGGGGCCGGACTACCACCGCCGGAGCGCCGGTCGCGAAGAACACCCGCGCCGCGGCGTCGTACCCGTCGTCCCCGGCTCGTAGTGCCTCAGCGGCCAGGTCCGTCTGGTGCAGCCTCATCAATCTCTCCTCGGTCGTGAAGTGCTTATCGATTCCGGTCGCAAGCTCCCGGAACCCGGTGCATCCGATCGTTCGGGAATCTGCGCCTAACCGCGTCGCCCGAGAGATGTCACTTCCGGCTACCGGCCGGGCGGGTGATCGGTACGGCGGCTACCGCCCTCGGAGTAGGCGCGGCGTACTCCCTCGGCGCGACGCGCGCCCACGCTCGCCGCTCTACGATCGGGGCCATGCGGACGGATCGCCGAGGGCGAAGGTTCTACGCGGCCGGCTGGCTCGTGTCGGGCGCGGTCGGCGTCGTCGCGACCGTCCAGTGGTACGCGCGCCTGCGCGAGGCGCAGCGTCGCGCCGAGGAGGCCGAGCGCACCCGTGACGAGGCGGCCCGGCGCCGAGCGGTGGAGGAGCGGCTCCGGATCGCGCGCGAGCTGCACGACTCGCTGACCCACAGCATCTCGGTGATCAAGGTGCAAGCCGGCGTCGCGGCGCACCTGGCAAGGAAGAACGGCGAGGAGCCGTCCGACGCGCTGCTCGCGATCCAGGAGGCGAGCGGCGACGCGGTGCGCGAGCTACGCTCGACGCTCGACGTGCTCCGCCGTGAAGAGGACCTCAACGGCAGCGGACTGGATCTGCTGCCGGCGCTGGTGGAGCGGGCGCGGTCCTCGGGGCTGCCGACGACCTACACCGTGAGCGGGGACGGGCGCCCTCTCCCACCGGAGGTCGACCAGGCGGCGTACCGGGTCGTCCAGGAGGCGCTGACGAACGTCACCCGGCACGCCGGAAAGGCGACCGCCTTGGTGCACATCACCTACGGCCCACACACGCTCACCATCCGCGTCGACGACGACGGGACCGGATCGCGGCGGCCGCCGGTACCCGGGTACGGGCTGGTCGGGATGCGGGAGCGAGTTACCGCCCTGGGAGGCCAGCTGCATGCGGAGCCGGGCGCGTCTCGCGGGTTTACCGTGCTCGCCGAGCTGCCGCTGAACGGAGCCTCATGATCCGGGTCGTACTGGTCGACGACCAGCCGCTGATCCGGACCGGGATCCGTGCACTCCTCGACGCCGAGGACGACATCGAGGTCGTGGCGGAGGGCGCCAACGGCCGCGAGGGAGTGGCACTCGCGGTCGAGCACATGCCGGACATCGTGCTGATGGACGTGCAGATGCCCGAGATGGACGGCATCGAAGCGACCCGCCGGATCGCGAACGACGACCGGCTCGCCGACGTACACGTGGTGATGCTGACGAACTACGGCCTCGACGAGTACGTCTTCAACTCCTTGCGAGCCGGCGCCTCCGGATTCGTCGTCAAGGACACGGAGCCGGCCGACTTGCTGCAGGCCCTGCGGGTGACCATGCGCGGCGATGCCCTGCTCTCCCCGGCAGTCACTCGGCGGCTGATCAGCGAGTTCGTAGCGCGGCCCGCCGACGTGCTCCCCGCGGCGGACCTGGGGCTGCTCACGAACCGGGAGCGCGAGGTCGTCGCTCTGGTGGCCCACGGGCTGAGCAACGATGAGATCGCTGAGCGGATGGTGCTCAGCCCGATGACCGCGAAGACACACGTCAGCCGGGCGATGACCAAGCTCGGGGCGCGCGATCGGGCGCAGCTCGTCGTGTTCGCCTATCAGTCGGGGCTGGTGGCAGCGCGCACGGCGTGAACTGAACATCGGGAGCCATGTCGATGGCCCCGTTCGCAATAGGCTGCCCGCCGTGGACTGGAACCTGCGTTCGTGCGCTCGCAAGGGGCACGTCACGTACGCGGCGACGGAGCCCGAGTACCGCGCCAAGCTCGAGGCGTCGACGCCGCTGGGTGACGCGTGGCGCTGCCTGCGCTGCGGCGACTACGTGCTGGGCGCACCCCACGGCGGGGGACCGGCCGACGAGGCTCCGGTGCTGCTGCGCGGCAAGGAACTGCGCTCGGCGTTCATCCTTCGGCTGCTGGCCATCGAACGTTGGGTCCGCGGACTCGTCATCGTGCTGCTCGGCGTTGCCGTGCTGCGTCTGGAGTCGACGCAGGTGAGTCTGCGGGCGCTGTTCGACCAGGACCTGACGTCGCTCAAGCCGTTCTTCAACCAGATCCACTTCAACGTCTCGGACTCGGCGACGATCCGCTCTATCGAGAAGGTGCTCAACGCCAAGCGCTCGACGCTGAACCTCATCGCCGCCGGGCTGTTCTTCTACGGCGCGCTGCAGATCTTCGAAGGCGTCGGCCTGTGGTCGCTCAGACGGTGGGGCGAATACGTCGCGGTGGTCGGCACGACGCTGTTCATTCCGCTGGAGATCTACGAGATCGCCGAGAACGTCACCTGGCTGAAGATCACCGTGCTCGTGGTAAATGTGGCCGCGGTGCTGTACCTCTTGCTGTCCAAGCGATTGTTCGGCATCCGCGGCGGGCGGCGCGCCTACGAGGCGGCGCGGCACGAGGAGTCATTGCTTGAGGTCGAGGCCGCGGTGCACTGACCGTCGTGGTCATCGGATGCTGGCTCGGACTCGGTGGGCTAGCGCGAAACGCTCTTGTGCGGTGCGGCGTTCGGGGCGGGCGAGGTGCCAGCTGTATGCCTCTCGCCCAGATCTGTCAGGACAGACGAGTGTGCCGTGAATATCCGATGAACCGCGAATGACGGGGCAGTGTCGCCCTCGGTGTCGTCAGTCGGTGAGCACGCGGAACGCGAGACGGCGGTTGCCGCCGTGAGCCTGGACGAGGGTGATCCACAGCGGCAGCACGCCGTCGAGGACGTCCTGCTTGCCTTCGCCGAGATAGGCGGGACGCAGTCCGACATCGGAGATGAGCTGCTCGACCGTGGCCCGGTCGGCAGCGGGAGCGGAGTACAGCAAGTCGGCGGGCACGCCACCGAACAGCGGATCGGCGAAGTTCTCCCAGCCCAGCATGTTGAAGGCGCGCACGTAGCGGGCGCCCGGCGTCGCCGCGGCGACCTGCTTGGCCGCGTTCACGTCGGCCGCGCCGATGTGATTCGTCGCGTCGATGACGAGCTTGCCGTCGATAGCGGCCGCGTTGGCGGCGAGCAGTTCGCCGACCGATCGGGCGGGCAGCGCCAGCAGCACGACGTCGGCGCCGTCGAGGGCGTCGGGGATGACGGCCACGCTGGCCTCGGTGTCACTCGCGACGTCGTCCGCTGCCGGATGGCGCGACCCGAACGTGACAACGTGCCCGGCCCGCGACCACGCCCGTCCGATCGTGCCACCGATCTTGCCGGTACCGATCACCGCGATTCGCATGAGTCGCTCCGATCAGGGAATCACCCGCACGGCTCCGGCCGGCTCGAGATCCGTAGCCAGCCGGGCCGGGTAGTAGTCGTCGGTCAGGTAGGGCCGCAGCAGGTTCAGGTAATAGGGGCTGGTCGGCAGCGCGCTGGTGCCACCGGGCAGCGCTGATTCGGCGACGATGCGGCCGGGTCGCGTCTCGGCGACGAATCGCCGCGCCGGCCCGCCGCCGAACGTGAACGCGCCGGCGCTCGCCGCGCGCACGTCGTGGGTGGCCGCGTCCACGGTCTCGAAGCCGCCGTCCACGGGGATCCCGGAGAGCCCAGGTAGCGGTTGCGGGAACTGCCCGAACGCCGGCGGCACGCTGAACGGCCCACCCAGTGGATGCCGCAACACCAGCCGGTGCAGCAGGCCCCACCGGTAGTCGCCCACGTGCGTCGAGCCGTGGAATGCGGCGTCCAACGCCGGCCCGGCAAGCAGGTCCAGTCCGGCAGCAAGGCTGTGCAACAGCAGGTAGTCGCGGGCCGTGACCGGGTCGCTGATGTCCGGCACCGCGAAGAAGTTCACGCCAGACGTCCCGACGCCATGCGCGGTGTTGAACGTGTCGAGCAGGTGCCGCAGCGCGGTGAGCGCCTCGGCACCGTCCGGCTTGGGCAGTGTGCCCAGCGGCGCGTCGATGATGTTTGCGACGGCCTGCGAGCGCCACATCGCGTACAGGGTCGCCGCCACGCTGTTCGCGATCTCCGCGTCGGACGGGGCGGAGAGCACGCCGTTGCGGTCCGCCGCGTCGTAACCCTCGGGGATGCCTGTCGGCGTTGTGAAGTTCCACGATGCCAACCGGTGCACGGCCTCGGTCACTCGGGGATCAGCCGCCAGTGCCGCCAGCTGCGGCACATCGCTCGACGCGGCGTCGTCGAACGCACGCACCAGCCATGGCACGAAGTACTCCGCGTCGAGCAGCGTGGTGTCGGCCTGCATCGCCTCGATGTCGGCCATCGAGATCTGGTGCCCGCTACTGAGGCGGTCACGGATCATCTCGGTGATCCGTCCCGCACGGAACCCGTCGTAGCCGGGGTTCAGGTAGTAGATGCCGCCGCCCGGGCGCAGCTGGTTCAGCGGGTCGTTGTCGAGGACCGTGCCGGCCGGGTCGTCGTTGGCGTTGACGAACCACCCCGCAGGCGGGTTCACGATGTGCGGCATCTCGGCGGCGGGGTAGATCTCGTACGGGATCGCCTGGTGCGGCTGGGGATGCTGCACCGACAGCCACTCGTTGCGGCCCTGGCCGTTGCGGATGAACCACGGCGGCAAGCCGGCGACTGTGCCGGCCTGGAGGTCCTCGCGCACCGGCATCTCGGCGCTGGTGAAGTAGGCGATGTTCCCGCGTGTGTCGGCGTAGGCCCAGTTCTGCGAACCGACGGCGAAGTACGAGAGGCCCTGCCGGAAATCGTCGAGGCTGCGGGCCCGGTCCCACATGAGGAACGTTTTCAGCTCGAACGTGGCGCTGAAGCCCGTGTACTGCACGCTCAGCGCTGCGGCATGGGAGAGGTCCAGCTGCACGATCGGGCCCTGGTTGCGGCGGGGCACGATGAGGGTGGCGGGCGGCACGCCGTCCGCGGCCGTCGCCGTCGTCAGCGCGCCGCCACTGTTGTAGCGGAACGTCTCCGGGATCGGCACGACGTGCTCGAGGCTGCCCCGGTACACGGTGGACAGTCCGCTCGGGGAGGTGGCGTCCGGCACGATCTTCTCTTGGTAAGTGTCCGTGACGTCCATGGGGTTCGTGGTGGCGCCCCAGGCGATGAAGCGGTTGTGCCCGATAATGACGCCCGGCGCCCCGGCGAACCCTTCGCCCTCGACGTCCATGCCCGGCGCCCGCAGCCCAATCGGGTAGAACGTGGACGGTGCGCCCAGGGACAGGTGTGGGTCGTTGGCGACGATCGGGTGTCCGTCCACCGTGTTGCGACCGGCCA
>JBKOXO010000173.1:0-11490 GCA_046744105.1 Actinomycetota bacterium | reverse complement strand
ACTCCGGGGTGATCGTGTCGCAGATCCTGCGCGGTTTCGCGTCGGCCGTCGACGCCGCCGAGGCATGCGACGCGCCACGAGTTCAGGCCGCGCTACGCGAAGGCGCCGAGCACGCGTACGCGGCGGTGGCCGAACCCCTGGAGGGCACAATTCTCACCGTGGCGCGCGCGGCGGCCGAGGCGGGCGCCGCCGTGCCGGCCGCGACGCTGGCCGCCGTCGTCGAGGCCGCAGTCGCCGGCGCCGCTGACGCGCTCAATCGCACCACCGAACAGCTGCCCGCGCTCGCCCGGGCCGGCGTGGTGGACGCGGGCGGTCGCGGCCTGGTGGTGCTCCTGGACTCGCTGGCGAGCGTGGTCACCGGGATGCGCGCCGTGCTGGCGCCGCCGCGGCGCTCGGCGCGCCCCCTGTCGGCGCTGCTGGCGCTGCGTGAGGCGGGCAGTGAGACGTTCGGCTACGAGGTGCAGTACCTGCTCGAGGCGGACGACGATGCGGTGACGGTGCTGCGCGAGCAGTTGGCGCGGATGGGGGACTCGCTGGTCGTCGTGGGCACCGGCGAGGGACTGTGGAACGTCCACGTGCACGTCAACGACGTCGGCGCGGCGATCGAGTCGGGAGTCGAGGCGGGCCGCCCGCACCGCGTCACGGTCGTCCGTTTCGCCGACCAGGTGCGCGCGCCTCTCCGGTCCGGCGTCGCCGTCGTGGCGGTCGCGCCCGGAGAGGGGCTGGCCCACCTGTTCGAGGGCGAGGGGGTGCGGGTCGTCGGTGGCACCAACCCGTCCACCGCCGAGGTGCTGGCCGCAGTGCATGCGTCGGGTGCGGCGCAGGTCGTGCTCTTGCCGAACGCCTCGCGAGTCACCGGTGTGGTGAACGCCGCCGCCGAGCAGGCTCGCGACGACGGCATCGAGGTGGCGGTCGTACCGACCCGCTCGCCCGTGCAGGGGCTGGCCGCGGTCGCTGTGCACGACGCGGCCCGCCGCTTCGGGGACGACGTCGTGGCAATGGCCGAGGCGGCCGCCGCCACCCGCTGGGCCGAGGTCACCGTTGCGCAGCGGGAAGCGCTGACCAGCCTGGGCCGTGTGCAGGCCGGCGACGTCGTGGGGCTGATCGACGGCGAGGTCGTCGAGATCGGGACGTCGGTGCGCGACGTCGCGCTCGACACGCTCGATCGGCTGCTCGGCGTCGGCGGTGAGCTGATCACGATCATCGCCGGCAAGGACACCGCACCCGAACTCGCCGCCGAGGTGCAAGCGCGCATCGCCGAGGCGGCACCGTTCATCGAAGTGGCCGTCTTCGACGGTGGGCAGCCGGACTACCCGCTGCTGCTAGGAGTGGAGTGATGAGCGCAAGCGCCGAGAGACACGAACCGGCGGTCTAACCAGTGGCAACGCTTCACACCCGGCTGGTCGACGTGCTCGGCGGGCGCACCGCGCGGGCGCTGTCGACCGGCCTGGGACTCGACACGGTCGCCGACCTGCTGCGGCACTATCCGCGCCGGCTCGCCGAACGGGGCGAGCTCACCGACCTCGCGTCGCTGCGTGTGGACGAGGACGTCACGGTGCTCGCCGAGGTGCGTTCCGCCAAGGTGATCCGCAACCGCAACCGTTCCGGGTCCCGGCTTGAGGTGGTGGTGAGCGACGGCAAGGGCACGCTCAACCTGACGTTCTTCGGCAACCGGCACACCTGGCGCGAGCGCGAGCTCACCCCCGGCGCGCTCGGCCTGTTCGCCGGCAAGGTCAGCGTCTTCCGCAATACCCGGCAGCTCACCCATCCGGAGTACATCGTGCTGCGCGGTGACGGCCTGGAGCGCTACGAGGCAGAGGACTTCGCCGGAGCGCTCATCCCGGTCTACCCGGCCAGTAAGGAGATCCGCACCTGGCAGATCTCGAACAGCGTCAAGCTGGTGCTGGCAAGCCTCGATCCCGTCGCGGACCCACTGCCTGGCGAGCTGTGTGCCCGGCACGGTCTGCTGGACCTCGACACAGCACTTCGCAATGTGCATCGCCCAGACACCCGCGACGAGTGGCACACCGCCAGGCGGCGGCTGAAATGGGACGAGGCCCTAGGCGTGCAGCTGGCGCTCGCGCAGCGCCGGGCAGCGGCCATGTCCAATCCAGCGACACCGCGTCCGCCCGTCGCAGACGGCATCCTGGCCGCCTTCGACCGGCGCCTGCCGTTCGAGCTCACCGCCGGCCAACGTGAGGTGGGCGCCCAGCTCGCCGGGGAGCTCGCCCTCCAGCACCCGATGCACCGGCTGCTCCAGGGCGAGGTCGGCTCGGGCAAGACCGTCGTAGCGCTGCGCGCCATGCTCCAGGTCGTCGACGCCGGCGGGCAGGCCGCACTGCTCGCGCCGACCGAGGTGCTCGCCGCGCAGCACGCCCGCTCGATCGAGACGCTACTGGGCGAGCTGGCACACGCCGGCCAGCTCGGCGGCGCAGCCGACGGCACCCGCATCGCCCTGCTCACCGGGTCATTGCCCGCGGCGGCGCGCCGTGCCGCGCTGCTCGACGCGGCCAGCGGTACGGCGGGCGTCGTCATCGGTACCCATGCGCTTATCCAGCAGCACGTGACCTTCGCCGATCTTGGGCTGGTCGTCGTGGACGAGCAGCACCGGTTCGGCGTCGAGCAGCGAGACGCCTTGCGCGGCAAGGCCAAACAGCCGCCACACGTGCTCGTCATGACTGCCACCCCCATACCGCGCACCGTCGCGATGACGGTGTTCGGCGACCTGGACACATCCGTGCTGCGTGAGCTGCCACTCGGCCGCGCGCCGATCTCCACGACGGTCGTGCCGGTGGGGGAGCGGCCGGCGTGGCTCGATCGGGCGTGGCAGCGCATTCGCGAGGAGGTCGCCTCCGGCCGCCAGGTGTACGTCGTCTGCCCACGCATCGGCGCCGGCACGGAGATCGATCCGGAGCTCGAGGCGGATTTCGCTGACGTCGAGCTGCCGCTGCGGCGTCCGTCGCTCGCGGTGACGGACACGACGGCAATGCTGCGTGCCGGCCCACTCGCCGGGCTGCGCGTGGCCATGCTGCACGGCGGCCTGCCGCCCGACGAGAAGGATCGCGTCATGACCGGCTTCGCAGCCGGCGACATCGACGTGCTGGTAGCGACGACCGTGGTCGAGGTCGGCGTCGACGTGCCGAACGCCACAATGATGGTGGTGCTCGACGCCGAGCGGTTCGGCGTCTCCCAGCTGCACCAGCTGCGCGGTCGCGTCGGCCGCGGGCAGCATCCTGGGCTGTGCCTGTTGGTCACCGAGGCCGCCCCCGGCACGCCGTCTCGCGAACGACTCGATGCGATCGCCGCGACCACCGACGGCTTCGAGCTCGCGAAGCTCGACGTCGAGCAGCGCCGCGAGGGCGACGTCCTCGGCGCCGCGCAGTCGGGCCGCCGTTCGCAGCTGCGGCTGCTGTCGCTGCTTCGCGACGAGGAGCTCATCGCCCAGGCTCGCGAAGAGGCTGCCGCGCTGGTGGTGGGCGACCCGAAGCTTGCCCGGCACCCACTGCTCGCGGAGCAGGTGGCCTTGCTCGTCGGCGACGCCGGGGCGGAGTTCCTGGAGAAGGCATGACGCGTATCGTGGCCGGCGCGGCCAAGGGGCGCCGGTTGGTCGTGCCCGCACGGGGCACCCGGCCCACCTCAGATCGCGCGCGCGAGGCCCTGTTCAGCACGCTTGCCGGGCTGCTCGACGTGGCCGGGGCCCGGGTGCTCGACCTCTACGCCGGCACCGGTGCGGTGGGCCTGGAGGCGCTCTCGCGCGGGGCCAGCCACGTTACGTTCGTCGAGTCGGACCGCGCTGCGGCTGCGATCCTGCGGCGCAACGTCGAAGCGGTCGGCCTGCCGGGTGCACAGATCGTGACCAGCCCCGTCGAGGCGTACGTCGCAGGCGGCGCGGCCACGTCGTTCGATCTCGCATACCTTGACCCGCCGTACGCTCTCGACGACGCGGCGCTTGGCACAGTCCTCACCGGGCTGGCCGCGCCGGACCGGCTCGTCGTAGGCGCCGTGGTGGTGGTCGAGCGGTCGGCACACGCGGGGGAACCACGCTGGCCGGATGTGATCCAGTCGGTCAAACAAAGACGCTACGGGGCAGGCGTGCTTTGGTACGGTCGCGTGAAATGAGCGAGCTACCGGGCGAAGAGCCCGCCGGCGAAGAGCCCGCCGGCCACTACGTGGCCCGCGCCGGAGGCGCGGACTGGGCCGAGGGTGCGCCGCCCGAGGTGCAGCACCGGCGGATCGGCTCAGTGCGGCGGGCTGTCTGCCCGGGCTCGTTCGATCCGGTCACGAACGGGCACCTAGACATCATCAGCCGGGCTGCCAACCTGTACGACGAGCTCGTGGTGGCCGTCTTCGTGAACCGCAGCAAGTCCGGCCTGTTCACGGTGGACGAGCGCATCGCCATGCTCGAAGAAGTCACCGCCGGGCTACCCAACGTGCGCGTCGACTCCTTCCGCGGCCTCACCGTCGACTACTGCAAGGCACACGACATCCACGTGATCATCAAGGGTCTCCGCGCCGTAAGCGACTTCGACTACGAACTGCAGATGGCACAGATGAACCGCGGCCTGGCCGGTGTCGACACGCTGTTCATGCCGACCAACCCGGAGTACAGCTTCCTGGCGTCCAGCCTGGTCAAGGACATCGCCGGGTGGGGCGGCGATGTCTCCAACCTGGTGCCGTCGACGGTCCTCAAACGGCTCATCGAACGGACACGCGGCTCGTGACACAACGGCCCTTGCGCCGCGTCGACGAGCTGCTGACCGAGCTGGTCGAGCTTGTCGAGACGGCGCGGGCGGTTCCGATGTCGGGCTCGTGCGTCGTGCCGCGCGAGCGCACCCTCGACCTGCTGGACGATCTGCGCGAAACCGTGCCGGCCGAGCTCGGGCACGCCCGCGAACTACTCGCCCGCCGCGACGCCGTGCTCGCCGAGGCCCACGAGTACGGCGCCCAGCTCGTGCATGAGGCCGAGATCCGCGCGCATGAGATCGTCGAGGCCGGCAAAGCGGAACACGCCGAGCTCGTGTCGGCGAGCAGGGTGCACCTGGCCGCCACCGAACACGCAGCGCAGGTCCGCGACCAGGTTGCGGCAGAAGTTGCCGAGCAGCGCGCGAGTGCTGAACGGTACGCCGCGGCGATCCGCGCTGACGCCGAGTCCTTCGCCGACCGCACCCTCTCGGATCTCGTCGACGTCCTGGAACGGGCGCTGGCGACCACACAGCAAGGACGGCAGGAGCTCACCGCACGCGGTAATACGGCAAACCACTCGATTTCCGGCTAGCTCGAGTCGTCCGCTAAGCTAGCGGGCGGCTTCGTTCCGATCACGGCCAGCTCCGCATGCCCGAGAACACCACACCGAAACCACATCTCGACCCGCGCGATCCGTTCGTCTTCGATATCCGGGGACTGGGCGGGCCAGGGTCGATGCTCACGTACCGGCGTCGTGTTCCCGCGCCTGCGGGGTTGGGCCACGATCTCGTCGGGGTGCCGGAGGGTGCTCCGCTCGACCTCGACCTGCGGCTCGAGTCGGCCACGGAGGGTGTGCTCGTCACGGGCACGGTTCAGACAACTGTCACAGGCGAGTGCGGGCGGTGCCTCGAGCCGGTCGCCGAGGAGTTCGCGGTAGAGGTGTTCGAGTTGTTCGCGTATCCGGGCAGCGCGACCGCCGAGACGACGGACGAGGACGAGGTCGACCGGGTCGTCGATGACATGATCGACATCGAGCCGGTGGTGCGTGACGCAGTGGTGCTGGGGCTGCCCCCCACCCCACTGTGCCGGCCGGACTGCGCCGGGCTGTGCCCCACCTGCGGGCAACGGCTCGACGACCTTCCTGCCGACCACGCACATGAGGTACTCGACCCGAGGTGGGCCGCTCTGACCAAGCGGACCACCGGCGGGATCGGATCGACTGAATAGAAGGAGTCACGGTGGCAGTCCCGAAGCGGAGAATGTCGCGCAGCAACACGCGTTCGCGCCGCGCGCAGTGGAAGACGAGCGCCCCGACGCTGGTCCCGTGTTCCAACCGCGCCTGCGGGCAGCCCAAACTGCCGCACACCGCCTGCCCCACATGCGGCCAATACGACGGCAAGCAGGTTCTCGCGGTGTAGCGGCCACTGGCATCGCAGTGGCGTCAGCCGTGGAACCGGCCGATCAGGCGCGGCTTGCGGAAGCGCTCGGCGTCGGCATCGACCCCGAGCTACTGCAGCGCGCCCTCACGCATCGTTCCTACGCGTACGAGCACGGTGGCGTGCCGCACAACGAGCGACTGGAGTTTCTCGGCGACTCCGTGCTCGGAGTCGTGATCACTGAGACTCTGTACCGCCAGCACCCGGATCTGACCGAAGGCAAGCTCGCCAAGCTGCGCGCGTCGGTGGTGAACATGCGCGCTCTGGCCGACGTGGCCCGCAAGATCGGCGACCACGGCGGGCTCGGCCCGTACCTGCGCCTGGGCCGTGGCGAGGAGGTCACCGGCGGGCGGGACAAGGCGAGCATTCTTGCCGATACCGTCGAGGCGCTGCTCGGAGCGATCTACGTCGAGCATGGCCTACCCGTCGCAGCGCGAGTCATCCACAACCTGTTCGACGGGTTGCTCGCCGAGGTCGCCAACCACGGCGCCGGCCTGGACTGGAAGACCAGCCTCCAGGAGCTGACAGCCGAGCTCGGTGCAGGCGTCCCCGAGTACGTGATCACGTCCTACGGTCCCGACCATGCCAAGACGTTCACCGCGCAGGCCTCGGTCGGCGGCGAGCTGTTCGCGGCGAGCACCGGGCGCAACAAGAAGGAAGCCGAGCAGGCCGCGGCAGAGACCGCGTACCGGTTGCTGCGCGCCCGCCACGACGAGGCCGCCTCGGACGACTCCGCCCAGGCTTGAGCGTTGCCCGAACTGCCCGAGGTCGAGACCGTCCGCGCCGGCCTCGCCGAATGGGTGTCCGGACGCGTCATAGCCGAGGTTGAGGTGCGCCACCCGCGGGCGATCCGCCGCCACCCGGGCGGTGACTTCCCGGCGCGGCTGCGTGGCCACCGCCTCGGCACCGCACGGCGGCGCGGCAAATACCTGTGGCTGTCGCTGTCCGACTCGGACGAGTGCCTGCTCGGCCACCTCGGCATGAGCGGCCAATTGCTCGTGCGCCCCGCGTCCGCGCCGGACGAGCGGCATCTGCACGTCCGCATCGGCTTTACCGACGGCGGTCCGCAACTGCGCTTCGTCGACCAGCGCACCTTCGGCGGGCTGCTCGTCGACGAGCTCGTCCCGGCCGGAGACCTCCTCGGTGACACCGTGCCGTCGCTGATCGCACACATCGCGCGCGATCCGCTCGATGACGCGTTCGACGAGGCACGCTTCACGACGCGGCTGCGCCGGCGGCGAAGTGCCGTCAAACGGGCCCTGCTCGACCAGTCGCTGATCTCCGGCGTGGGCAACATCTATGCCGACGAGGCGCTGTGGCGGACGAAGCTGCACGGCCGGCGGCTCGCCGCGACGCTTACCCGGCCCGTCGTGGGCAGGCTGCTCGCCGCGACGCGTGCCGTGCTCGCCGAGGCAGTCGTCGCGGGCGGGACGTCGTTCGATGCGCTGTACGTCAACGTCAACGGCGAGAGCGGCTACTTCGATCGCACCCTCGACGTGTACGGGCGGGAGGGGCAGCCCTGCGATCGCTGCGGCACGCCGATCCGGCGCGAAGCGTTCATGAACCGGTCGAGCTACTTTTGCCCACACTGTCAGCGAGCCCCGCGCCGATGAATCACGCCGCTGCCGGACGCCAGGAGGGACATGGACGCAACGAATTTGGGCGAGCTCTATGACTTGCCGCTGCTGGACTGGGCGCCGATTCAGGCGCGGCTGGAAGCCGGAGTGACCCAGGGGCCGGGCACTGGCGGGCCGAACCGGCACACCTGCTGGCTGGCGACGATCAACCCGGACGGCAGCCCACACGTCACCGGCATCGGCGGCACCTACGCCGATGTCGCGTTCTGGTTCCAGTCAGGGGAGCGAACCCGCAAGGCGAGGAACCTCGCGCGTGATCCGCGGTGCACGCTCAGTCTCGCCACGAACGAGTTCGACCTGGTCGTGGAGGGCGAGGCCCGGCAGATCACCGATCCGGCGACCGTGGCGGCGATGGCCGCGCGATGGAGCGCCGAAGGCTGGCCGGCTCGGGTTGACGAATCCGGCCGCGCCGTCACCGCGGAGTTCAACGCTCCCTCCGCCGGCCCTCCGCCCTGGTTTGTGTACCGGGTCCGCCCTCGCGCGGCGACCGCCCTGCAGACCGTGGGCACCGGCGGGGCCACCCGCTGGCGGTTCTGAGCCGGGACAGGCCTGCTGGCTGGCCCTAGAGCTGGCGATGGCGACCGCCTGTAGTTGACCCGTCGTTACCGAAGTGCGACCATGAAGGAACTTGACGGGAGTTCCGCGGTTCACCGCGTCCAGTTTGGGACTTGCGCGGGGGACACGCCCCTTCCGCCGGGTCGCTCATAGACAACGTAGGTCGATGACCGACCAGGGAAACACATCGGGCATCGACGCTGTGGTGTGAAAGGTCGCTACATGGCACGCGCCTTGCTGGGTTATGTAGGCAGCGCATCCGATCAGACTCTCTCCCTCGAGGTGGTACGCCTGCGACGTCGCGTACAAGAACTCGAGCACGAGATTGCCGAGTTGCGGGCAACTCCCCAGCAGGAGCTGGATCCCGCGCTCGACCTCGAACTGCACCGCATGGCTGAAGGCGCCGAACCCGCTCTGGCCTGATCCGCCAGTCGCCGGTTCGGCGTCGTTTTCGGTGTCCCCGCAGTAGCTCGGGCAGTGTCGTGAGTGCAGGCCCGGCCTGCCTGCGGCACGTTCACGTGTTCGCACGCTAGATTCCCTGGTGACCTGCCCTACGGGGGCGACCAGCAATCGGGCCCGCGGTACGTGGGCGCGCCGACCGTAGGTCCAGGCCATGGCACACACAGCGCCACGGCAGACATCGGCCCGGGAGATTCGTGCACCTCAAGTCGTTGACGCTCAAGGGATTCAAGTCCTTCGCGTCGGCTACCACGCTGCGTTTCGAGCCCGGCATCACCGCGGTTGTCGGGCCGAACGGCACCGGCAAGAGCAACGTCGTCGACGCCATCGCGTGGGTGCTCGGCGAGCAGGGCGCCAAGACGCTGCGTGGCGGCAAGATGGAGGACGTGATCTTCGCCGGCACCGCCGGCCGGCCACCACTCGGGCGTGCCGAGGTCACCCTGACAATCGACAACTCCGACGGGGCGCTACCGATCGACTACACCGAGGTGTCGATCGCGAGGCGGATGTTCCGCAACGGCGCCAGCGAGTACGAGATCAACGGCAACTCCTGCCGGTTGCTGGACATTCAGGAGCTACTCTCCGATTCCGGCATAGGCCGCGAGATGCACGTGATCGTCGGGCAGGGCCAGCTCGACGCCGTGCTACAGGCACGTCCGGAAGACCGCCGCGGCTTCATCGAGGAGGCGGCCGGCGTCCTCAAGCACCGCAAGCGCAAGGAGAAGGCGCTGCGCAAGCTGGAGGCGATGCAGGCCAACCTCACCCGCCTGACCGACCTGACCGCCGAGCTGCGCCGCCAGCTCAAGCCGCTGGGCAAGCAGGCCGAGATCGCCCGCCGGGCGGCCGGCATCCAGGCGGAGCTGCGCGACTCGCGGCTGCGGCTGCTGGCCGACGACCTGGTCGCCCTGCGTGGGGAGCTCGACCGCGAGGTGGCCGACGAGGAGGCGATCCTGGCTCGGCGAGCCGACGTAGAGGCCGCGCTCGCCGGCGTGCGCACGCAGGAGTCGGCGCTGGAGCAGGCGATTGCCGCCGACGCACCGGTGCTGGCCAGGGCGCAAGAGAGCTGGTACCGGCTGTCTGCTTTGGAGGAACGCTTCCGCGGCACCGCCTCGCTCGGCGCGGAGCGTGCCCGGCTGTTGGCCGCCGAGCAGGCGGATGTGCGCACCGGCCGCGAGCCCGAGGAGATGGAGGCCGAGGCGGCCGAAATCCGCGAACGCGAGGCAGCGCTCTCGGCCGAGCTTGCCACGTCGCGGGCAGCGCTCACCGAGGCGGTTGCGCTCCGGCAGGAGCTCGAGGGCAGGCTCGCCGACGCCGAACGGGCGCTGGTCACGGCGACGCGAGCGGTCGCCGACCGGCGTGAGGGGTTGGCCAAACTCGCCGGCCGAGTGAATGCGCTGCGTACCCGCGCCGCCGCCGCGGCTGACGAGATCGCCCGCCTCACCGCGGCGGCCGACGAGGCGCGCCAGCGGGCCGCTGCCGACGAGGAGGCGCTGGACCGGCTGCAGGCGGAGGTCGGCGTCCTCGACGAGGGCGAGGTCGGCCTTGACGAGCGCCACGAACGCGCCGTCGCGGCCCACGAGCAGGCCGAGTCGCGCAAGCGGGAGCTCGCCCAGGCCGAGCGGGAGGCGGAACGCGAGCGTTCGACGTGGGCGGCCCGGCGCGACGCCCTGGCACTCGGCCTCACCCGCAAGGACGGCGCCGGTGCGCTGCTCGCCGCAGGATCCCGGCTACCCGGAGTGCTGGGCTCCGTGGCCGCCCTGCTCACCGTCGAGAGCGGGCACGAGGCCGCGCTCGCCGCAGCCCTTGGCGCCGTCGCCGACGCGGTCGCGGTGGCAGCTCCGGATGACGCCGTGGCAGCGCTGCGGCTGCTCGAGGCAGACGACGCGGGCCGGGTCGGACTGATCATCGGCGGCGCGCCGGCGCGCATCGACCGCGCCAGCTGGCCGCCGCTGCCGCCCGACGCCATGTGGGCGATCGACGTCGTGCACGCGCCCGACGCGCTGCACGGTGCCGTCGGGAACGCGCTCGACCGGGTCGCTGTCGTGGCCGACCTCGAGGCAGCTCGACGGCTGGTGTGCGCCCACCCGGACGTGCACGCGGTCACTCGCGGCGGGGACGTGCTAGGTGTCGCGTGGGCGGCCGGCGGCTCAGCGTCCACGCCTAGTGCCATCGAGGTACAGGCCGCCGTCGACGAAGCGCAGCAAAAGGCCGACGAGGCGAGCGCCCGGCACGAGAGACTTTCCGCCGCGCTGGCCGAGGCGACGCAGCGCGCCGAGTCGCTGCGCCGTGACGTGGCGGTCGCGTTGAGTGCCCTGAACGAGTCGGATGCCCGGCTCGCGGCCGTCGCCGGGCAGCTCGCCGAACTGGGTCAGGCTGCCCGGTCGGCGACCGCCGAGGCCGCCCGGCTGCACCAGGCTCGCCTCGACGCCGAACAGGCTCGCGATCGCGACCTCGCCGGGCTGACCGAGTTGGAGGAGCGGCTGCACGTCGCGGAATCCGAACCTGGTGAGGACGAACCCGCTACGGACGAGCGGGACAGCCTCCAGAGCGAGGTCGCTGCTGCCCGGCAGGCCGAGATGGAAGCCCGCCTTGCGGTGCGGACCTGCGAGGAGCGGGTGCGCGCGCTGGCCGGGCGCGCCGACCAGCTCGTGCGCGCGGCAGGGGTCGAACGCGAAGCGCGCCGCCGCCACGAGGCCGCCCGGCAGGCTCGTGCCCGGGGC
>JBKOXO010000054.1:0-2871 GCA_046744105.1 Actinomycetota bacterium | reverse complement strand
GGCCGTGTTCGATCGTGGGGACGTCGGCTGCAGTCGGCAACAGGTAGTCGAGGAAGGTAGTGGTGAGCGGGTTGCCTTCCTCGTCGTACACGAACTCCTCGAACAGCGCGCCTCCGATGCCTTGCACGGTGCCACCGTCGATCTGTCCGTGAACCACTGCGGGGTTGATGACGACGCCGCAGTCCTCGCTCACGATGTAGCGCAAGATCGTGACCTTCCCGGTGACGGGATCGACGTCGACGACACAGGTGTGACATGCATTCGAGTACATGAGGTCGGGCGCGCGGTAGCGGCTGAGGACCTCGAGACCCGGTTCCATGCTCGCGGGGAGCCGACGGAGATCGAAGTACGCCACGTGCGCCACGTCCGCGAGGCCGATATTGCGCGTGGGTGCGCCGCGTATCGACACCACGCTGTCGACGATCTCGATGTCGTCGGGCGATGCTTCGAGCATCTCCGCCGCGATCGCGGCGGTCTTGTCGCGCACGAGGAGCGCGGCTTGGCGAACCGCGGCACCGAGCACTGGTCCGCTCCGGCTCCCTCCCGTGCCGAACGCGTACGGCGTCTCGCTGGTATCGCCCTGATGCACCTCGACGTCGTCCAGCGCGACACCAAGATGGTCGGCGACGAGCTGGGCGGTGGTGGTCTCGAGGCCTTGCCCGTGACTTCCTGAGCCAAGGTAGACGTCGACCTTGCCGTCGGGTTGGACACGGATGTGGGCGGGCTCGGCACCGTATACGCCGAGGGCCGTCTGCGGCTCGATGTAGAGGGAGAGGCCAACGCCGATGAGGCGGCCGTCGGCGCGTGCCGCGGCCTGCTCGGCTCGAAACTGGTCGTAGTCGAGCATTCCGGCCGCCTGCTCGAGCGTCTCTTCCGGCGACACCTCGACGATCGGCATGCCGCTGGCCATGACATAGGGCAGCTCATCGCGGTGCACCACGTTGCGACGCCGGAGCTCGAGCGGGTCGATCCCGATGGCGCGCGCCAGGAGATCGATCGTCTGCTCGCGCGCGAATGTCTCGATCTGCCACGGCCCCCGATAAGGCGCCCTCGGGCACGTGTTGGTGAACACTGACGTCGTGCGCCAGGCATATTTCAAGATCCGGTACGGTCCCGTGAACATGAAGGCCGCCATCGCGCCCGGGCTTCCCGAAAGCGGGTACGCGCCGGCGTCGTCGAGGTGGTCGAACCTCGCGCCGAGGATCTCGCCGTCGTGGTCGGCCGCCATTGTGATGGTGCACCGCTCGGTGCGCGCGGAGCTCGCGACCATCAGGTTTTCGCGCCGGTCCTCAATCCACTTGACCGGCAGCCCGAGGGAGTGCGCCGCGAGGATGACGACCTGCTCGTCACGTAGGAGGTAGGCCTTCTGCCCGAAGCCGCCGCCGACGTCTCCCATCGTCACGCGGACGTGCTGCTCGGGAACGCCCGTGATCCGGCTCGCCACCGTGCGCACGTCGTGCGGAGACTGTGTCGACGCCCAGATCCGCAGGCGCCCGGCTTCGGGCTGCCACCACGCGAGGATGCCGCGGGCCTCGATCGGCACGGGCGCGTAGCGCTGTTGGCGGAACGTCTTCGTGACGACATGAGGCGCGGTATCGAAGATCTCGCGCAGCTGCGCGTCCTCGGCCACTTCCATCGACGAGAAGACATTGGAGTCGCGCTCGCCGAAGTGGACGAGGTTCTCGGTGTCGGCCTCGGCTTGCTCGAAGGAGATCACCGGAGTCAAGGGCTCGATATCGATCTCGATGAGTTCGGCCGCGTCCTCAGCGCGAGCGCGGCTGGTGGCAATGACGAGCGCGTACGGATCTCCGACGAAGCGCACGTCCCCTTCCGCCAGAGGATGTTCAGGCGCGCCCGGCCCCATCGCGAGCGTCGGCGTTGCCGCCATGCGACCCTGTATCCGGGGATTGAGGTCGGCTGCCGTGAGTACCGCGACGACACCGGGCGCGGCCGTGGCTGCGATCGTATCCAGCCGAGTGATGCGGCCGCGCGCGACGTCGCTACGCGCGAAGTGTGCGTGCATGAGTCCGGGCATCACGACGTCGTCGACGTAACGCCCGCGACCAGTGAGCAGCCGCGGATCCTCCTTGCGACGAACGTCGGCGCCAACCGCGCGCGCCGACGGCGCGAGAAGACTCTGCGGTGATTCGTGCAGCGCGCTCATCCCGTGGACGACCGCGCCGCGGCGATCGTCTTCACCGCCTCGATGATGCCTTGGTATCCGGTGCAACGGCACAGGTTCCCCGAGAGGCCGTCGAGAATCTCGTCGTCGGTTGGCTGCGTGTTCGCGCGCAGCAGCGCAGTGATCGAAACGACGAACCCCGGTGTGCAGAAGCCGCACTGCACGCCATGGCAGGCCGCGAGCCCGTCCTGCACCACGTTGAGTGAGCCGTCGGGGGGAGAGAGCCCTTCGACGGTCGTCAGTTCGGCGCCCTCGACCTGCACCGCGTAGATGAGGCACGCGCGCACGGCTTCACCGTCGAGCAGCACGGTGCAGGCGCCGCACACGCCATGTTCGCATGCCAGGTGCGTACCGGTGAGTGCACAGTCTTCGCGGAGGAACTCGGCGAGCGTCCGCCGCGGCTCGACCGTCGCGCGGCGTTGATCACCGTTGACCGTGACGACGACCTCGCGCTCAGTCATGAAAGCGCCTCGTCGATCGCGGCCCGCAGCGCCTGCTGCACGAGCGCTCTGGCAAGCGTGGATCGAAAAGCTCCGGTGGCGTGCACGTCGTCGAAGGGATCGGCGGCGCCAATGGCGGCGTTCGCGACCTCGTCGAGCTCGAGGGTTGCTGCGTCCTGGCCGAGTACTGCGGCCTCAGCCGTCGTAGCCCGCACTGGCGTCGGCCCCATGCCAAACAAGCCAATCGCT
>JBKOXO010000234.1:0-8761 GCA_046744105.1 Actinomycetota bacterium | reverse complement strand
CACCGAGGATTGGGTACATGGAAATGACCGGGTGGCTGTCGGGGCAGGTGTTCTTGCAGACGGTGGACGAGAAGGAGGTGCAGCGGGTGAGCGGCTTCCTGAATGCACGTGGCTTGGCGTTCCAGGTGCTGACGCTCAGCGAGCGGATGGTGCTCGACCCGCGGAATCCGGAGTCCGGCGTCACCACCGACCGCTTCAGCATCGCGGTGCAGCTCGCCGGATTCCCGCAGGTCGTGGCGCCGGTACTCACCGATCTGGTGCAGCGCGCGCACGGCGCCGGCTGGGACGCCGAGCACGGGTCGTAAGCCCCGCATAGGGAGGGCTCAGGCTGGGCACAGATAGCACGCGAAAGGTGGACCTCATGACGGAGAGTTTCCCGGGGACCGATTACCACAGCGGCGCCACCTGGACGTACTCGCCTCCGCCGGTGTACCCGAATCCGCCTGGCCCGGAGCCTCCTCGGCCGGGACGCTCGCGCACCGTGCTCATCGCGGCCGTCATTGCAGCCGTGGTCGGCGGCGGAATCGGCGCGGGCACCGTCGCGGCGTTCAGCGACAACGGCACGACGACAGTCGTGAGCGCCCTGCCGCAGACGACGCAGACCGCGCCGTCCGCGGCCAAGCTCAACGGGTCGATCAGCGCGGCCGCGGCCAGGATCCAGCCCAGCGTCGTCACCATCGACGTGTCCGGGCAGAACGAGCAGGGCAACGGCTCGGGCGTGATCATCCGCAGCGACGGCTACATCGTCACCAACGACCACGTGGTCTCGGTGGCCGCGAACGGCGGCACGCTCACCGTGGTCACCAGCGACGGCCAGCAGGCCAAGGCGTCCATCGTCGGGCGCGACCCCTCCGACGACTTGGCCGTGATCAAGGTCAACGGGCTGAAAAACCTGCGACCGGCTAGTTTCGCCAAGTCGAGCAATGTGATCGTCGGGCAGACCGTGATCGCGGTCGGCGCACCGCTCGGACTCTCCGACACGGTGACGTCCGGGATCGTCAGCAACACCGCCCGCCCGGTGCGTTCTGGCGACAACGACCGGGCGGTGTTCGACGCGATCCAGACCGACGCCGCGATCAACCCGGGCAACTCGGGAGGCGCGCTCGCCGACCTGAACGGCAACGTGATCGGCATCAACGCCGCGATCGCCACCCCCAATACAGGAGGGGTGCAGATTCCTGGGCAGACCCAGCAGTCAGGCAGCATCGGGATCGGCTTCGCCATCCCGTCCGACGAGGTGAGCCGCATCGCCGCTGAGCTGATCGCGTCAGGCAAGGCGACGCACGCCTTCCTCGGGGTGGGCCCAACCAACCAGCACACGACCAACGTCACCGGTGCGCAAATCGGCTCGGTCGAGCCGAATAGCGCCGCCGCGAAGGCCGGCCTCAAGGTCGGCGACATCGTGACCAAGGTCGACAACCAACGCGTCGACGACTTCGACGGGCTCGCTGCCTCGATCCGCTCGCACGTCCCCGGCCAGACCGTGACGCTGACGATCATCCGCGACGGCAAGACGTCGACGCTGCGCGTCACGCTCGGCAGCCAGACGGGCTGACTTTCTGATTGGCCGGGCCGCGCCCCTGGCACCGGGGCGCCGCCCGGCCGGCCAAATCCTCAGTGGCTCTATACCGTGCGCAGCTCGACGCAGCACTCCCCGGCGCGCGCTTCGAGTCGGGCCTGCACGCCGCGGGCGCCCAGGCCGGCCAATATCCCGGACAGGAAGTCGCGGTTGATCGCGCACACGAGTTCGGGAGCCCGAGCGGCCAGCGGATGGAACGGGCAGTTGCGTAGCCGCACCGAGTCGGGCCCGGCGTGCCCCGGCTCGTATCCATATCGCTCGCACACCGCGCTCGCCAGCGCAAGCCCGCGCTCGGCACCGAGCCGCCCGGGACGGACCCGGTCGCGCTCCGCAGCCCCGAGACGCTCGCCGTAGCCGCGGGCGACGCGGCGCGCGGCCAGGTCGAGCCGGTCGGACGTCGAGGCAGCCAGAACCGTCTCCAGCAGGAGTTCGGCCAGCAGGTCCGGACGACGGGCCGGCACCGCGACCGCGATGTCCTGCCCGGACGGCTCGTAGACCTTGGGGGCACGGCCCACCCGCCGAGTGCCGCCTGCTGCGTACCCGGCACGCAGCAGGCCGACCGCGACGAGCTTGTCGAGGTGGAACGCCGCGAGCTTGCGGGAGATCCCGACCGCCGCTGCGGCATCCTCTCGGGTGACGGGCGCGGGCGCGTCACGAACGCACCGGTACAGCGCGCGCCGCACGTCGTCGTCGAGCGCTGCGACGGCGGCGATACCCGGGCGCTCCGCGTCCACGTGGCAACTATAACGACAATTGCAGGAGCCGAAACTGAGAACCTGTCGTCGTTGACAGGGCGGCCGCTAAAAGACCAAACTTGATTTGCGATATTGTCGGCCCCTGGAGTTGATGCTCGATGCCAGTCCAGCTCGTCCACCCCGACGTTGACGCATCGGTGCCCGGGCTACACGTCGTCCACCCGCAACCGGACGTGGATCTGGCCGCCGCGGCACGCGCCGCCGCCGAATTCCTCACGGCGCTGAACGTGTCCGTCGACAGCGACGGCATGCAGGACACACCTGCCCGGATGGCTCGCGCCTACGCCGAGTTCTTCGCGCCGCGTCCGTTCGAGTCCACGACGTTCCCGAACGACGACGGCTACGACGAACTCGTGCTCGCTCGCCGCATTCCGTTCCGGTCGATCTGCGAGCATCACATGCTCCCGTTCGTCGGCGTGGCGCATGTCGGCTATGTGCCCGGCGCGAGAATCATCGGGCTGTCCAAGCTGGCCCGTCTCGTTGAGCACTTTGCGTCCCGTCCGCAGGTGCAGGAACGGCTGACCAAGCAGGTCGCGGAGTGGCTACAGGCCAGCCTTGCCCCCGCCGGCGTCGGCGTGGTGCTCGAGGCGGAGCACACCTGCATGACGTTGCGGGGCGCCACCGCGAGCGGTTCGCTGACCACGACGTCGACTCTGCTGGGCGCGCTTCGCGCCGACGCGCGTGCGCGAGCAGAATTCTTCACACTGGCCCGATCGTCCGACGACGGAGGACACAGATGACGACGTTCGTGATCGTCGGCGCCGGGCTGGCCGGTGCAAAGGCCGCCGAGGCGCTGCGCGAGCAGGGATATGACGGCGAGCTGATCCTGTTCGGGGACGAGCAACTGCCCCCGTACGAGCGGCCGCCACTGTCCAAGAGCTACCTCATGGGCAACTCGCCCTGGGAGGAGGCTGTCGTACACCCGGAGCCGTGGTACGCCGACCACGAGATCGACCTGCGGTTGGGCGCCCGCGTCAGCGCGCTGCACCCCGACGAGCACGCGATCGAGGCGGGTGAGCGCATCAGCTACGACAAGCTGCTGCTTGCCACAGGCTCGACGCCGCGCCACCTGCCGGGTGACGACGCGTTGCTGCACCTGCGCCGGCGCGGCGACTCGGACGCGATCAAGGCGACGTTCGGAGACGGCCGGCTGGTGATCGTCGGCGGTGGCTGGATCGGCCTCGAGGTCGCCGCCGCCGCTCGCCAAGCCGGCACCGAGGTCACGGTCCTGGAGACCCTAGGGGTGCCACTGCAGACGGCGATCGGCCCGGAGCTCGGGCAGGTGTTCGCCGACCTGCACCTCGAGCACGGAGTCGACCTGCGCACTGGTGTGAAAGTGGCCGAGCTGTACTCCGGCGGCGTACGCCTGCGCGACGGCACCCCAATCGACGCCGACGCGGTGCTGATCGCGATCGGTGCGCGTCCCAACACCGATCTCGCCGAGGCAGCGGGCCTCGCCGTCGACAACGGCGTGCTGGTCGACGCGGCGCTTCGCACCAGCCATCCGGACATCTACGCCACCGGCGACATCGCCAACGCCGAGCATCCGTTCCTGGGCCGACGGGTGCGCGTCGAGCACTGGGCCAACGCCCTCAACCAGCCGGCCACCGCCGCTGCCGCCATGCTCGGCAAGCCGGCGAGCTACGCCGAACTGCCGTACTTCTACACCGACCAGTACGACCTCGGCATGGAGTACGTCGGCCTCGCCCAGGAGTACGCCGACGTGGTGTTTCGCGGCGACAGGGCAGCGCGCGAGTTCATCGCGTTCTGGCTCGACGGCGACCAGCGTGTTCTCGCCGGCATGAACGTCAACGTGTGGGACGTCGTCGAGCCGATCAAGGCCTTGATCAGCTCGCGGGCGCCCGTCGACCCGAAGCGGCTCGCCGACCCGGACATCCCGCTCGACCAGGTCTGATCGCCCGCCATTCCTGCGTGATCTTGGGCTTGTGGTCGCTATTCGACCACACGTCCAAGATCATCGGGTCTGGAGGCTGGGACACTGGGGCACATGGCCACCCACGAGGTCTTCAACGTTCCCCCGCCGCTGACCGGCAACGCGTTCACCACCGACCCGTCGCTGCGCCTGGCCGAGCTCGGCGAGACGGATGTCAAGTCGCTCGTGGCGCTCGGCGAGCTGGCAGGCAGCGAGCAGGCCGCCGAGTGGGGGCGCCTGGCGAACGCCTACCCGCCGATGCTGCGCACCCACGACCGGTACGGGCACCGCATTGACGAGGTCGAGTTCCACCCCGCCTGGCATTCGCTGATGACCGTGGCCATCGAGAACGGCATGCACGGCACGCCGTGGCGGGACGGGGGCCACTTGGCACGTGCCGCGAAGTTCTACGTGTGGGCCCAGGTGGAGGCCGGGCACGGCTGCCCGGTGTCGATGACGTACGCGGTCGTGCCGGCGCTGCGCCACGCCCCGGACCTCGCGACTCAGTACGAGCCGCTGCTCGCGGCCACGTCGTACGACTTCGGGTTGCGGGCTCCCTTGTCCAAGGCCGGGCTGCTCGCCGGCATGGCAATGACGGAAAAGCAGGGCGGCTCCGACGTCCGCGCCAACACCACGCGCGCGGTTCCGGCTGGAGGCCACTACGCGATCACCGGGCACAAGTGGTTCTGCTCGGCGCCCATGTGCGACCTGTTCCTCGTGCTGGCGCAGACGCCGGACGGGCTGTCCTGCTTCCTCGTGCCGCGGGTGCTGCCCGACGGCACGCGTAACCCGTTCCTTATTCAGCGCCTCAAGGACAAGCTGGGCAACCGCTCGAACGCGTCGTCCGAGGTCGAGTTCGACGGCACGGTCGGCTGGCTGGTGGGCGCGGAGGGGGCCGGTGTCCGCACGATCATCGACATGGTCACGATGACCCGGCTCGACTGCGTGATCGGCAGCGCGGCTGGTCAGCGAGCAGCGTTCAGGCAGGCTGTACATTATGCGCAGCACCGGTCGGCGTTCGGCCGCCCGCTCATCGCGCAGCCGCTGATGCGTGAAGTGCTCGCTGACCTGGCCGTCGACCAGGCTGCGTCGACAGGGTTGTGGACGCGGATCGCCCGTGGCGTGGATGCCGGCGAGGCGAGGTTCGTGCGGCTGGCCGTGGCGGCGGCGAAGTTCTGGGTATGCAAGCGCACTCCGGCGTTCGTCGGCGAGGCGCTGGAATGCCTCGGCGGCAACGGTTACGTCGAGGAGAGCGGCATGCCACGGCTGTTCCGGGAGTCGCCGCTGAACGGCATTTGGGAGGGCTCCGGCAACGTCATCGCCCTGGACGTGCTGCGCGCCATGCGCCGTGACCCGGAAAGCCTGGCCGCCGTGCTCGCGGAGCTGGAAACCGGCGCCGACCCGCGGCTGGATGCTGCCATCACGTCGCTTCGGGCGACGCTCGACGGCGCGGACGAGCGGGGCGCCCGGTCGATAGCGAGCCGGCTGGCCCGCTGCCTCGCCGCGTCGCAACTGGTACATGATGCCCCGGAGCCGGTAGCCGACCGGTTCCTGGCCCAGCGCGTGGCTGAGCCGGCGATCAGTGGGTACGGCGAGTCGCCGGGACCCCAGACCGACGCCGTGCTTGCGCCATTCGCGGGCTGACACCGGGTGAGGACTTGACGTGAGCAAGATCGACTGTATTGTCCTCAGCAACCGGTCCGGTTACGCATGGGACACAGTACGGAACACAGAGCGCGCGTTCCGGTCGAACTCTGCGGCGGCCCATGCCAAGCCGACGGCGCGGAGGAACCCCCGACCCTGCGCGCCGCAACGCCGGTCCGCGGATCCCCGGCGCACGTCGCCGGGGATCCGTCTGAGCTCACGCGCGTTCGTCGTCGTCCGTGTCCTCGGTCTCGGCCTTGGCGGAGGGCCGCTGAATCACTACCTTGCCGGACTCGAGGTCGATGCGCTTACCGCCGGACGAGTCGCCGATCTCCTCACGGGTCGACTGGAGCCGCCGCTTCTCCTCGTCCATGTGCCGCTTGGCCGGGTTGAAGAGCGTGTCGAGCCCCCACTGCGTCATGACGCGCCCCTCACTTCCGGTGTCATAGCTCGAGGTTACGTGGTGAGAGCACGTTGTGCCGCCCCGCCACGGCAGCCCAGACTACCTATGGGCGGATGTACACGGATTGACAGGCTCGCCGGTCACTGCTTCGAATAGGCGAAGGGGCGCACGATAATGACCACGCGATCCGGCGAGTCCGGTGGCGGGGACGGGGCCTCTCGACCGTATCGGGTAGCCAGCTCGACGTAGAAGGCGCCCGTCGGATCCGGCTCAACCGCCTCCACGACGCCGCGGGCCTGGAGGTATCGGTACGGCTGATCGGGATCGGTCACCGACAGCGCCACATGCGGGTTGTGCTCGATGTTGCGCAGCTTCGCTCGGCGCGTCGTGTGCGTGAACCGCAGCAGCTCACCGTCCCAGGAGAACCACATCGGCGTCACGGCCGGATCCCCGTCGGGCCGCACCGTCGCGAGGTGGCCGAACAGCGGGCGCATCAACAGATCTTCGTAGCCATCGGGAAGCCCAGTCATATCGGTGGCAACGCGACGCCGCAGGTCTCCGATTCCCGACGCGGCACATCCTGACCTGCACCGGCAGCGCGCACGGCAAGATGGGTGCATGCCAGATCGCATCGCGCGACTCGCTGACGTCCGTGCGTCCACATCGGCGCTACTCGCCGGCCTGGATGCCGAACGCTGGACCGACGGGGACGTCAGAGCGCCGTCGGTGCTCCCGGGATGGACGCGCGGCCACGTGCTCACCCACATCGCCCGCAACGCCGACGGCATCGCCGCCACGCTGGCCGGCGCGCTGCGTGGCGAGCTCGTGTTGCGGTACCCGCGAGGCAGCGAGGGCCGTGACGCCGACATTGAGGCCGGGGCGGGGCGCGGCGCAATCGAGCTCGTCGCCGACGTCCGCGACTCGGCCGACCGGCTGGATCGCATCTTCGGCGCCATGGCGGACGCGTCCGGCTGGGACCTCACAACCGAGAACGACCGCCCGGCGCACAGCTGGTTGAACTCGCGCTGGCGCGAGGTCGAGATCCATCGCGCCGACCTGCGCGGAGCCTACGGCGCGGCGGACTGGCCGGCCGCGTTCGTCGGCTACCTGCTGCCTCGGCTCGCCGCCGAAGTCGGCAGCCGGGCGGGCGAGCCGTTGCGTATCGAGGTCGCGCACGACGGCTCCAGGACGACCGATCTCGGCGGCACCGTCTGGACATCCGGCCGCGCTGACGGTGTCACGGTTCGCGGCCCGGACTGGGCGCTGCTCGCGTGGCTCGTCGGCCGCCCATCGCTCGCCGATGCGCAGCTCAGCGCCATGCCAGAGCTGAAGCCCTGGCGATAGTGCCCCGCGCCGGCGCACCACACGCCGGTGAACAGCGCGGCGATCGCCTCCTCGTCCGGGCCGGCCGGACACCTCCGTAGGGTGCGCCTATGACGACCGACGCCTTTCTGAGCGCAGCCCGATCGGCTGCCGAGGTGCTGCGTGCGTTGAGTCGGGCTGAGCGTGCGCCGCTGACTATCGCCGCGTTCTGAAGTGCCGGGGACAATCCACTTGTGACGAAGGAGCCAGAGCTCGGTGAGGTCGAGTGGCTGGACGCCGGCCCGCCGGAGCGACCGGATGCTGGCCGCCCAGGCGGCCCCTGGAGGTGGTACGCGCTCGGCTTCGTTGCGCTTGCGATCGTGGTGCTCGTCGTCACGGTCGAGCGCCGTCCCTCCCACACGGCGGCGCCGTCACGGCCGACACCCTCGCCGACACCGACTACCCGGTTGTCGACGCATACCGAGACGACGCCCAGCAGCAGCCCGCCGCCGATCGCCGTGACGAACCTCGGCCATCCGCTGCTGGACGTGCCGGCGAGCTGGCAGCTGTTCGCGCCTGCCCGGGAGCTGTCCGGCGTGCTGGCCGGCGCCGGTCCGATCCTGCCCGGGCCTCAGGGGCGGCTGTGGGTCTCGCGGTCCGGTGAGAACCCCACGCGCATGGAGTTGGTCGGTTTCGACGGCCGACGTGGCAAACAAATAACCGTGCCGGTCATGAACAGCGAGCCGAGCGCCGACGGCGCCGGCTACCTGCTGGGCTCCATGACCGGGGGCATTTACGACGTCACGCCCGGGTCGCTGCGTCGAGTCACGACAGGCGCGGTGCTGGCCGTCGGCCCGACGCGCTGGCTGACCGAGGAGTGCGACGAGCAGCACCGCTGCACGACTGAGGTCGTCGACCGCAGCAGCCGCGCACATCGCGCGCTCGGCGCGGGCTCGGACTCCGACGCCCCGACCGGCAGCGTCGCGCCGGACGGCAGTACGGCTGCGATTCTGTCGGCGACGAGCCGCTGCGGCTTTCCATGCTCGACCTCGCCACCGGCATCGAGCACCACACAAGCGAGGAAATCGACCGCGACGACGCGTACTCCGGCACCTCGATGGTCTGGACGCCCGACGGCCGCTGGC
>JBKOXO010000134.1:0-14192 GCA_046744105.1 Actinomycetota bacterium | reverse complement strand
GTGTTCCGGTCATGGGCCGGCGCGGCCAACTGGCTGGACGTCTCCTCCACGCTGGGCCTGATGGCGGTACCGGTCGCGCTGCTGATGATCGGTGGGCACTTCGACCTATCGGCAGGCGTGCAGACAGCCACTGCCGGGCTGGCGACAGGCATCATGACGACGTACTGGGGGCTGCAGCTCTACGCGTCGTGGGCGGTGTCACTCGCCCTTATGCTGACGATCGGATTCATCAACGGGTTCCTGGTCACCCGCACCGGGTTGCCCAGCTTCATCATCACGCTGGGTATGTTCCTCGGACTGCAAGGGCTGAACCTGGGCGTCACCAAGCAGGTCACCAACCAGGTCCAGGTGAGCAACATCGATCTCGTGCCGGGCTACCACGCGCTGAACAACATACTGGCCAGTACGGTGACGATCGGCGGCGCCAAGTTCCCGATCGCGATCATTTGGTGGATCGGCTTCACGGCCCTCGGCTCGTGGCTGCTGCTCAAGACCCGGTTCGGCAACTGGATCTTCGCCACAGGTGGCGACCCGAATGCCAGCAAGAACGTCGGCGTGCGGACCGGCCGCACCACAATCGTGCTGTTCATGATGGTGTCGTTCATGGCATGGTTCGTGGGCAACACCCAGTTCATCCGGTTCACGTCCATCCAGGCGCAGAGCGGTATCGGGCAGGAGCTGTACTACATCGCCGCCGCGGTGATCGGCGGCTGCCTGCTCACCGGTGGCTTCGGGTCGGCCATTGGTGCCGCGCTCGGCGCGCTGATCTTCGGCATGACCGAGGTGGGCATCGTCAACGTCGGCTGGAACTCTGACTGGTTCAAGCTGTTCGTCGGCGTGATGCTGCTGCTCGCCGTGCTCGCAAACCAGTTCACGCGCCGGCTCGCTGAGCAGTCGAGGAGGTAATGACATGACCGATGTCGAGGTGCGCGAAGTTGTCGAGCCACCGAAGGCCGGCGTGCCCATGCTGGAGATTCGCAACGTCACCAAGACGTTCGGCAGCGTCATCTCGCTGTTCGAGATCTCGACGACGGTGCGCGCCGGGCAGGTGACCTGCGTGCTGGGGGACAACGGCGCGGGCAAATCCACGCTGATCAAGATCCTGTCCGGGGTGCATCAGCCAGACCGCGGCGAGCTGCTCGTCGACGGGGTGCCGACCCGCTTCACCACGCCCCGCGACGCGCTCGATGCCGGCATCGCGACCGTGTTCCAGGATCTGGCGGTCGTGCCACTGATGGCTGTCTGGCGCAACTTCTTCCTCGGTTTGGAACCGACGAGGGGATGGGGTCCGTTCAAGCGCTTCGACGCCCGCCTCGCCAAGACCATCACCCGCAAGGAGATGGCCGATATGGGGATCGACATCCACGACCCCGACCAGCCCGTCGGGACGCTGTCCGGCGGCGAGCGCCAATCGGTGGCGATCGCCCGGGCCGTGCACTTCGGGGCGCGGCTGCTGATCCTGGACGAGCCGACGTCCGCGCTGGGCGTCAAGCAAGCGGGCGTGGTGCTGAAGTACATCGTCCAGGCTCGCGACCGCGGGCTGGGCGTCATCTTCATCACCCACAACCCGCACCACGCCTACCCCGTGGGCGACCGCTTCCTGCTGCTCAAGCGGGGGCGCAGCCTCGGCGACTACGCAAAGTCTGATATCTCGTTGGCCGAGCTCACGCGCTTGATGGCGGGCGGCGCCGAGCTCGAGGCGCTGGCCCACGAGCTGGAGCGCGGAAGCGGCGATGTCGGCGACGTGGGCCGCGAGCTGCTGCAGGACACGGAGACGCTGTAACCAGGGAGTTGTTCGACCCACGGCGCGTTCGAGCCCGCCAAGGGTCGAACAACTCGTCAGTGAGGGCGTGCGGCGACTCTCACTTGTAAAGCAGAGGTTTCGCCGGTAGCTGTGTTGCCACCCGCCTGTCGCCAAGTGCGGTGACGCCGGCACGTGCCACAGCACACGCGATGTAGCCGTCCCATGCGGACGCCCCGCGTGCCTCACCGGAGTGAACGCCGTCCACCCAGTCCTGCAGTTCGAGGCGGTACGCGTCGGCGAAGCGGTCCCTCCAATCGGCGGTCACCGGACCGGACGCGGTGGACCGGCCGCGTTGCCCGACGAGCTCGCACCGTACGTCATAGCCGTAGCCGGCGTTGACGAACACCTCCGCGTCGACGACCACGCCGGACTCGGTCTCGAAGACGAGCAGCACCGGGTCCGCGAGCGCGGCCGACGGGCGTGGGCGATGCACCGTCACCGCGCCGATTTCCTCACCGAACAGCCAGCGCGTGATGTCGATCTCGTGCCCGGCCGAGTTGGTGATCACCATGTCGCCGCCGAACCAGTCGGGTGCGCTGACGTTGCGGTGCACGCAGTGCAGCAGCAGCGGCGCCCCGAGCTCACCGGCGTCGAGCGTGCGCTTCAGCGCGACGTAGCCCGGGTCGTAACGGCGCATGAACCCGACACTGATCAGCCGGCGGCCCAGCTCCGCCTCGGCGGCAACGATGCGCTGACAGCTGGCGACATCGGGAGCGAGCGGCTTCTCGCACAGCGTTGGCTTGCCGGCGGCGACGCAGGCCAGCACGAACTCCTCATGCGTCGCGTCGGACGAGGCGATCAGCACGGCGTCGACGGCCGAGTCCATGATCAGCGCGAACGGATCGCCCACGACGCGAACGCCGACCGATGCAGCCCGCGACGGGTCGGCGTCCGACACCGCTTCGACACTGGCCCCAGTGACTGCGGTGCGCAGCGTGCGCGCATGATCGGCGCCCATGACACCGGCGCCGATGATGCCCACCCGCACGGTCATAGCTTGGCGAGAAACTCGATGCTGCGTCGCACGTCGTCGATCGGCCCGGCGGCAGCCGGCGGCGCAGCGTCCAGCGCGCAATCCTGTTCCAGCACGTACCAGCCTTGATAGCCCACCGCCTCCAGCGCTGCCACAATGCCGGCGATGTCCAGGTCGCCGTCGCCGAGCGGCGCGTACAGACCCCGGCGTACGGCGCCGACGTAGCTGCCGTCGAGCGCGGTCCTGGCCAGCGACGTGCGGACGTCCTTGAGATGGACGTGCGCCACGCGATCCGCCGCCGAGCGCACCAGCTCGAGGGGGTCGGTGCCGCCGATGAGCAGGTGCCCGGTGTCGAGGCAGAGTGGCACATCGCTCGAGTCGAGCAAGCGCAGCACGGCTTCGCGATCCTCGATCGCGGTACCTACGTGGGGATGCAGCGAGGCGGCCAGTCCGTGCTCGCCCGCCAGATCGCGCACCCGTTCGAGGTTGCCCAGCAACGTCCGCCACTCGCCATCGTCGAGAGGCACGCGGCGCTCATAGCTGCCGTCGACCGACCGAGCGGCCAGCACCACCACCTGCGCGCCCGCGTCAGCCAGCGCCCGGATCGCCGCCTCGGCCTCGGCGAGGTCAGCGCCGTCGACATGCAGCACGACCGGCAGGAATCCGCCCACCAGGCGCAACCCGTGCCGGTCGAGCAGCTCGCGCACCCGCCCCGGGTTGTCGCCGAGGTAGCCCGTCGGGCCCAGCTCCGTGGCCCGCACGCCCAGCGACCGCATCTCCGACAGCACCCGCTCAGCCGGCATCTCATAGCCCCAGTCGGGTGCCTCGCAAACGCCCCAGGAGATCGGGGCGGCGGCGATGCGGTCGGCGAGAGGGACGGACATGGCGGTCTCCTCTAGAGCGCTCTAGTACTTCCGACGTATCATCGTCGCGCCGTTGCGACGATGTCAAACGAGGGTCGAGGTTTGAGCAGGAACCGCCCGCCGACGCTGGAGGATGTGGCCGCGCGCGCCGGGGTGTCCCGGGCGCTGGTGTCGATCGTGGTGCGCGGCGTCCCCGGGGCGAGTGAGGCAACCCGGCAGCGGGTGCTCGGGGTCGCAGACGAACTCGGCTATCGGCCCGACACGCGGGCCCGGCTGCTCGCCGGGCGACGCTCACGCCTGCTCGGCGTGACGCTTGCGCTCAACCACCCGTTCCACGCGGATCTCACCGAGGAGCTGTACGCCGCCGCCGAGCGACACGGGTACGAGGTGGTGCTCAGCGCGGTGACCCGCAACCGCAACTCTCGCCGGGCGATCGACACGCTGCTCGACTACCGGTGTGCGGCCGCCATCCTCATCGGCTCGCCGGTGCGCGAACCGTGGTTGTCGGCTCTCGCCGAGCGCCTGCCCGTGGTCGTGCTGGGGCAGCGCTCCCGCAGCCGGGCCGTCGACGTGATCCGAACCGCGGACGAGGTGGGGATGCGGCTGGCCGTCGACCACCTCGTCGCCCTCGGCCATCGAGAAATCGTGCACGTGGACGGCGCGCGTGGGCCCGGCGCGGCAGCACGGCGTGACGGCTACCGGGCGGCGATGCACCGGCATGAGCTGGCGTCCCGGATCGTCGCGGGCGGGCCGGCCGAGGAGGACGGCGCGGCCGCGGCGCGGGCGCTTGCTCCGGCGCCGCCTACTGCAGTGCTCACGTACAACGACCGCTGCGCGGTCGGACTGCTCGACGTGTTCGTCCGCACCGGCATCGCGGTACCCGACGCCGTCTCGATCGTCGGCTACGACGACAGTCAGGTGGCCCGGCTGCCCTACCTGCGACTGACGACCGTCAGCCAGGACGCGAGCCAGCTGGCCGCTCTCGCGGTGCGCCGCGCGATCGCCCGGCTCGAGCACCAGCCCGTCACCGAACGCGAGTTGGTACTCACCCCGCACCTCGTCGTGCGCGGCACCACTGCCCGGCCGAGATAGGCTCATGCCCGTGCTTGATCACATCGCGCCGCCGGACGTCGCGCCGGGCAACGGATACACCCACGTGGTCGCCGGTACCGGCCGGCTGGTCGCGATCTCCGGGCAGATCGCGTTCGACGAGGCGGGTCAGCTCGTCGGCTGCGACGACGCGGAGGCGCAAGCTCGGCAGGTGTTCGAGAACCTGCGCCGTTGTCTCACGGCTGCCGGGGGGACGTTCGACAATGTCATCAAGCTGACCTACTACGTCACGGACACCGCGTGGCTGCCTGCGATCCGCCGCGTGCGCGACACGTTCGTCGACACCGTGCAGCCCCCGGCGAGCACGGCGGTGCAGGTCGCTGCCTTGGTCCGACCCGAACTGCTGATGGAGATCGAGGCGCTGGCCGTCATCCCATAGGCGCCGCCGACTCGACGGGCGTCTCGGGCCGGCGCGCGAGCAGCGCGCCGACCGCGGCGAGCAGGAGCACCGCTCCGAGCCAGCCCAGCGCCGTGAGCGTTTCGCCGAGCAGCACGACGGCGAGCAGCGTGGCCACGAGTGGCTCGAGCAACGTAAGCACCGCGGCGACCTCGGCCGATGTGGTACGCAGGCCGCCGAAAAACAGCGCGTACGCGAGCACCGTCGGCACAACGCCCAGGTACAGCAATGCCGTCGCGGACCGGCCGTCCACCGGGAAGCCGAGTCCCGCGACCAGCGCCGCCGGGAGGAGTGTCAGTGACCCGACGATGCTTGTGGCGCCGGTGAGGGTGAAGGCGTCATCACCCGCGGATGCCAGCCGCCGGCTCAGCCCGGTGGACGCCGCGTAGGCCAGCCCCGAGCCCAGCGCAGCAAGCACCCCCGCCACCGGATGCGGGCCCGCCGCCGAGTTCGTCGACGTCGTGATCATTCCCAGCCCGGCAACGGCGAAGCCCAACGTTGCCAGCGCGGCCGGCGCCGGATGTCGGCGGCGCGCCAGCGCCGAGGCGCAGGTCACCGCGATCGGTGCCGTGCCGATGCAGATCAGCGTCGCGATGCTGACCCCGGCGTCGTCGACAGCGACGTAGTACAGCGCTTGGCTCACGCCGAGCGATGCGCCGGCCAGCGCGAGCACGGTGAGTCGGCGCCGTCCGGCGGACGCGACGAACCGGACGAGCACCCCACCACGCCCGGCAGCCAGCACGAGCGCCGCCACAAGTGTCCGGTAAAAGGCAATCGAGGTAGCGGCGAGCCCGCTGTGGGTGTGTACGGCGTGGGCCACGATGCCGGTCGTTCCCCACAGAATCGCCCCGCCGCTGATCGCCAGCACGCCCGTTCGGGCGCGCAGCGAGAAAGACAGTACAGCCATGGAATGCGCTCCAAGATCGATCCAGCACGGAACGTCTGGGGCGCGACAACAGATCGCGGAACGCGCCCCTGGTCAGGAGCGCGGCGGCGGGAGAATGCAGCGAAGCGACGGCACGGAGCGAGCCTATCGGCGCGGACGGGCCGTGGCCAGCAGAATGCGCTCCTGGGAGGATGAGCCCATCGCGCAGGAGAGGAGGGCAGCGATGCCCGACGTGACTTCACCTGCCGGCGCGGTGCCGCCCGAACTCGCCGTTCCGCGCCAGGCGCCCGATCGCAACCTCGCCCTCGAGATCGTCCGGGTGACCGAGGCCGCGGCGATGGCGGCAGGGCGCTGGGTAGGCCGCGGCGACAAGAACGGCGGCGACGGCGCTGCTGTCGACGCCATGCGCACGCTGATCGGCACCGTTTCCATGCGTGGCGTCGTGGTGATCGGCGAGGGCGAGAAGGACAACGCACCCATGCTGTACAACGGTGAGGAGGTCGGCGACGGCACCGGCCCGGCCTGCGATGTCGCGGTCGATCCCATCGACGGCACCACACTGATGGCCAAGGGCATGCCCAACGCGCTGGCGGTGATCGCGGTGGCCGAGCGGGACACCATGTTCGACCCGTCCGCCGTGTTCTACATGGAGAAGCTCGCAACGGGTGCCGAGGCGGCCGACGTCGTCGACATCACCGCGCCGCCGGGTGAAAACGTGCGCCGCGTCGCGAAGGCCAAGCGCGGCCACCCCGAGGATGTCACGGTCTGCATCCTCGACCGCCCGCGCCATGCCCAGCTCGTCGACGAGGTACGTGCTGCGGGTGCGCGGATCAAGTTCATCAGCGACGGCGACGTCGCCGGCGCGATCATGGCGGCCCGTCCGGGCACCGGCGTCGACCTGCTGCTCGGCATCGGCGGCACGCCCGAGGGCATCATCGCGGCGTGCGCGCTGTCGTGCATGGGCGGCGTGATCCAGGCTCGGCTGTGGCCCCGCGACGACGCCGAGCGGCACAAGGCCGTCGACGCCGGGCACGATCTCGATCGGGTGCTCACCACGCGTGACCTCGTCAGCGGCGACGACATCTTCTTCGCGGCCACCGGCATCACCGACGGTGAACTGGTGCGCGGCGTGCGTTACTACGCGGACTCCCTGCAGACCGAGTCGATCGTGATGCGCTCGAAGTCGGGCACCATCCGTGTCATCAGCTCGCTGCACCAGCTGGGTAAGCTACGCGCCTACTCTTCCGTCGACTTCGACCGAAACTTCGACCGAAACTAGGAGCCCCCATGCTGGTCGTGACCACCAACGACATTCCGGGCTGGGAGATCCAGCGCGTGTGTGGCGAGGTGTTCGGGCTGACCGTCCGCTCTCGCAACGCGTTCTCCCAGATCGGTGCGGGGCTCAAGTCGCTCATGGGCGGTGAGCTGCGCGGCATGACCGAGAACCTCATGAACAGCCGCAACGAGGTCATGGGCCGGATGCTCGAAGCTGCGCGTGCTCGCGGGGGCAACGCGGTCATCGGCATGCGCTTCGACACCTCCGAGATGGGCGACGTCTGGACGGAGATCTGCGCATACGGCACCGCCGTGGTGGCAGTGCCGGTCACGGACGCGGCCCGCGAGACGGCCGCCCAGCTGGGATATGGCCAGGTCGCAGTCTGACCCTACGATCGGGGCATGAGCGACCAGGAGTACCGCGTCGAGAAGGACTCGATGGGTGAGGTGCGCGTCCCGAAGGATGCCAAGTGGCGCGCGCAGACCCAGCGAGCGGTCGAGAACTTCCCCATATCCGGTCGGCCGATCGAACGGGAGCTGATCGCCGCGCTGGCTTCGATCAAGGGCGCGTCCGCGCTGCTGCGCGCGGAGGCCGGAATGCTCGATGCCGACAAGGCGAAGGCGATCCACGAGGCGGCGCTCGAGGTGGCGCGCGGCGACTGGGACGCCGAGTTCCCCATCGACGTGTTCCAGACCGGATCCGGCACGTCGTCGAACATGAACGCGAACGAGGTTCTGGCGACGCTCGCCGCTGAGCGGCTCGGCGCGCCGGTACATCCGAACGACGACGTCAACGACCCGTTCTCGTCGAACGACCAGTTCCCCGCGGCAATTCACATCGCGGCCACCCGGGCGCTCATCGTCGACCTGCTGCCCGCGCTCGGTCATCTCGCTGACACTCTGGCTGCCAAGGCCGACGAGTTCGCGTCGGTGGTGAAGTCGGGACGTACGCACCTCATGGACGCGACGCCCGTCACGCTCGGCCAGGAATTCGGCGGGTACGCCGCCCAGGTCCGCTACGGCGTCGACCGGCTGCGCGATGTGCTGCCGCGCCTGGGCGAATTGCCGCTGGGCGGGACGGCAGTGGGCACCGGCATCAACGCCCCGGCGGGGCTTGCCGCGCGCGTCATCGCCCGACTGGCGGAGGATCTGAAGCTGCCGCTGACCGAGGCGCGCGACCACTTCGAGGCGCAGGGCGCCCAGGACGCGCTGGTCGAGCTGTCCGGGACGCTACGGGTTGTCGCCGTCGGGCTGAACAAGATCGCCAATGACATCAGGTGGATGGGCTCGGGGCCGCGAGCCGGGCTCGGCGAGCTGCTCCTCCCCGACCTGCAACCCGGCTCGTCGATCATGCCCGGCAAGGTGAATCCCGTTCTGTGCGAGGCGGTGTGCCAGGTCGTGGCACAGGTCGTCGGCAACGACGCGGCCGTGGCGTGGGGCGGGGCGGCCGGCAACTTCGAGCTGAACGTCATGCTGCCGGTCATCGCCCGCAACGCGCTCGAGTCGATTCGGCTGCTGGCCAACGTGACCCAGGTGTTCGCCGACCGGTGCGTGGCCGGCATCGTCGCCAACGAGGAGCGCTGCCGCGAGTACGCGGAGTCGTCGCCGTCGATCGTCACGCCGCTGAACCACTACGTCGGCTACGACGAGGCTGCAAAGATCGCCAAGCAGGCGCTCGCCGAGCGAAAGACCATCCGCGAGGTCGTGATCGAACGCGGTCACGTGCCGTCGGCGATCGCCGAGGAGGACCTCGACCGGGTTCTCGACGTGCTTTCGATGACGCGGCCGCGGTGAGCATGGACTACAAGCTCGAGCTCGTGCTGATCCCGGTCAGCGATATCGACCGGGCCAAGGCGTTCTACGCCGACCAGGCCGGCTTTCGTCTCGACGTGGATCATCAGGGCGGCGACGAGTTTCGGGTGGTGCAGTTCACGCCGCCCGGGTCGGCATGTTCGATCAGCTTCGGTCGCGGAATCACCGACGCCGAACCCGGCTCGGTCACGGGCCTGCACCTGATCGTCGAGGACATCACGGCGGCGCGCGATGAACTCGTCGCCCGTGGTGTCGCGGTCAGCGACATCCGGCACATGGGCGCTGACGGCTGGCAGCCCGGCCCCGATCCCGAGCACCGCGGTTACAACTCGTTCGCGGATTTCAACGACCCCGACGGCAACACCTGGGTCCTGCAAGAGGTCCCCGCCACGTCATCGTCATGATCTTGGACTTGCGGCTGCCATCCGACCGCAAGTCCAAGATCACGCCTAATGGGCTCGGCGTGACATGCGATGCTGTGCCCATGGGCAAGGTCTACGACGCCATTGACGACAAGCTGCGCACCTGGATCGCAAAGCAGCCCGTGTTCTTCGTCGGTACAGCACCGCTCCGCGCTGACGGACACGTCAACGTCTCTCCGAAGGGCATGGCCGGCACGTTCGCGGTGCTGGGACCGCACCGCGTCGGGTACCTCGACTACTTCGGCAGCGGCGTCGAGACGGTTGCCCATCTCCGCGAGAACGGCCGCATCGTGATCATGTTCTGCGCCTTCGACGGGCCGCCGAAGATCGTCCGCCTGCACGGCCGCGGACGCGTCGTGCTGCCTACGCAGCCGGAATTCGCCGAGCTGCGCACCCATTTCGCCAAGGAACGCACCCACGCCCAGCGCTCGGTGATCGTCGTCGACGTGGACCGCATCGCCGACTCCTGCGGCTACTCGGTCCCGCGCATGACGTTCGTCGAAGACCGCAACATCCTCGACCTGCACCAGTCGCGCAAGCCGGCGTCCTACTACGACGAGTACTGGGACGTGCGCAACGCGGCGAGCATCGACGGCCTGCCGACGCGCTGAGCGCCACGCCCGGCCCGATAGCGAATTCGTTCACGCCCCGGCACGCTCGGCGTCGCTGCGTTCGATGCAGAACTCGTTGCCTTCCGGATCCGTCATGACCACCCAGCCGAGCCCGTCGGCGGTGCGGTGGTCCGCGATGACGCTCGCCCCCAAGGCCGACAGCCGCGCCACCTCCTCGTCGCGGCTGCGATCGGTCGGGACCATGTCGACATGGATGCGGTTCTTGGCGGTCTTCGGTTCGGGAACCTGAATGAACAGCATGCCTGGCATGCCCGCGTCCAACGGCTCGGGCAGCATCGGCGCGATGAGGCACTGTGTGTCGCCCGGCTCGTTCTCCTCCTCGATGGGCCAACCGGTGAGCGCGCTCCAGAACTGGGCGAGCGCGTACGCGTCCTTGCAGTCGACCGTGATGTGTCGGATCCGCGCCACCATGCCCAGATGCTAGCGATGAGCGCTCGCGCCGTGCGCGACGCTTGCGAAGCGAATCAGAGGCGCACGGCAAAGGCGCCGGCCGCCAGTCAAAAGCCGGCGCCGCAAGCGGCGGGCGGGCCAACGGCGCTACAGCGGCAGCCCCTCGAGCATCTCGGTAACCAGTGCCGCAATCGGCGAACGCTCGGAGCGGGTCAGCGTGACATGGGCGAACAGCGGGTGCCCGCGCAGCGCCTCGATCACCGCGGCCACGCCGTCGTGCCTGCCCACTCGCAGGTTGTCGCGCTGCGCGACGTCGTGGGTGAGCACCACGCGGGAGCCGGTGCCGATCCGTGACAGCACCGTGAGCAGCACGTTGCGCTCGAGCGACTGGGCCTCGTCGACGATGACGAACGAATCGTGTAGCGAGCGTCCCCGGATGTGCGTGAGCGGCAACACGTCGAGCATGTCCCGGCCGATGACCTCGTCGATGACCTCGCGGCTGACCAGCGCCCCGAGCGTGTCGAACACCGCCTGCGCCCAGGGCGCCATCTTTTCGCCCTCGCTACCCGGCAGGTATCCGAGGTCCTGCCCACCCACCGCGTACAGCGGCCGGAACACCACGACCCGCTTATGCGCCTGCCGTTCCAGGACGGCCTCTAGCCCAGCGCACAGCGCCAGCGCCGATTTCCCAGTGCCGGCCCGCCCGCCGAGCGACACGATGCCGACCTCTGGGTCGAGCAGCAGGTCCAGGGCTACGCGCTGCTCGGCCGATCGGCCATGGATGCCGAACGCCTCGCGGTCGCCGCGGACAAGACGGATCTGCTTGTCCGCGGTGACACGGGCCAGCGCCGAGCCGCGCTCGGAGTGCAGCACCAGTCCGGTGTGGCACGGCAGCTCGGCCGCATCGAGCAGCGCCGGGTGATCGGCGATCGGCACCCGCTCGCTGCTGTAGAGGGCATCGATCGTTGCGGCAGCCACGGACAGTTCCGCCATGCCCGTCCAGCCGGTATCGATCGGCCCAGAGGTGTTGTACTCGTCGGCGTTGACGCCGACGGAGGCCGCCTTCACCCGCAGCGGCATGTCTTTGGTGACGAGCGTGACGTTCCGTCCCTCTGCAGCGAGGTTGAGCGCTACCGCGAGGATGCGGGAGTCGTTGCTTTCGACACGGAATCCGGCGGGCAGTGCCGAGATGTCTGCGTGATTCAGCTCGACCGAAAGGGTGCCGCCGGCGTCACCGATCGGCACCGGCGCGTCGAGGCGGCCGTACTTCACGCGCAGATCGTCCAGAGAGCGCAGCGTCTGCCGGGCAAACCAGCCCAGTTCCGGGTGGTGTCGCTTGCCCTCCAGCTCGCTGATCACGACCAGCGGCACCACAACGTCGTGCTCGCCGAAGCGGCCCAGCGCCCCGGGGTCGGAGAGCAGGACGGACGTGTCGATCACGAAGGTGCGTACCGCGGCCGCACGCTGCGGCTCGAGGGCAGAGGTCATCGGACCCTCCTGGGTGCATAGACGGAATGAGACCGGCGGACTGGCGTGCCGGGACTCGTCTGATCACGAGCGATGGCTGCGCGACGGCGCCGTCGACGGCTGGGGCCCTCGTGCGGTTCATCACCACCGTTCGGGACCTCCCCCGGCCGGGCAGCTATGGAGCTCGTACGCCAGCCATTGTCGCCATGACGGACGGTACGGCGCCAATCTTTGTTACTTCGGAAGCCACGCGGTTACCGGGACGAAACGACTTGGCTAACAATCCGCGTCAGCGATGAGCACTCGCGCGAAGAGCCCGCCGGCCGCGCGAGCGCAGCGAGCTTGCGTGTGGCGCGAGGCATCCGCCCCTCGGAGCGGTGCCCGAGCGACACCCCCGGCGGATTAAGCGCCGTACCGGCGTTCCCGGCGGGCGTAGTCGCGCAACGCGCGCAGGAAGTCCACCTTGCGGAAGTCCGGCCACAACGCGTCGCAGAAGTAGAACTCGGAATGCACCGACTGCCACAGGAGAAACCCGCCGAGGCGCTGCTCGCCAGACGTACGGATGACCAGGTCCGGGTCCGGCTGCCCCTTGGTGTAGAGGTGCTCAGCAATGTGATCGACGTCGATGAGCTCGGCCAGCTCTTCGATGGACGTCCCGGAGCTGGCGTGCTCGTACAGAAGAGCTCGGACCGCGTCGGCGATCTCACGCCGGCCGCCGTATCCGACCGCGACGTTCACCGCGAGACCGCGCCGATGGACGGTCCGCTCCTCGGCTGCCTTGAGCACTGTGGCCGTCTCTTCGGGCAGCAGGTCGAGCGCGCCGACGACACTGATCCGCCACGGCTTGCTGCCGGCGGACAGTTCGTCGACGACACCCTCGATGATGCGCAGGAGCGGATCGAGCTCGTCGGCAGGACGGCTGAGGTTGTCCGTGGACAGGAGCCACAGCGTGACGTGCTGGACCCCCACGTCGGTGCACCAATCCAGCAGGTTGGCGATGTGCGCTGCGCCGGCGAGGTGCCCCTCGGTGACATCCTCGAACCCGGCCGCACGGGCCCAGCGGCGGTTGCCGTCGAGCATGACGGCGACATGCCGGGGCACGACGTGGCCCGCCAGCTGGGAGCGCAACCGTCGCTCGTAGACGGCATAGACGAGCGAACGCATTCCCACGGGCACCAAGCTTAGGACGCCGACATAGGCGTCGATTCTGACGGCACGCCCCGGTGCTCGTTGCGCACTTCGACCTCTCAACGGTCGCTCGGCGGGCCGGGCCACGACGCTTCCGGGGTCAAAGTCGGGAACCAGCGCACCAGTTCAGGCCCTACGCTTGACAGATGTGTAATACTGTAATTGTGTAATGAGAGGAGGTGAGAAGATGTACGAACACGAACGCTATTCAGAACACGAGCATGGTGAGCGACGCCACCGCCACGGCGGGTTCGGCCCGCGGCGGCACGGTGGGCGTGGACGCGGGTTCGGCCGCCCCGGCGGCTGGCAACAGGCGGACCTGCCCCCGGCTGAAGGCGCTGACGCATGGCTGCGCGGTCGACTGCCCGACGACTGGTTCACCGAACCGCCCACGGTCACGGTTGACCGCGAGGAGATCGTGGTCGTCGGCGAACTGCCGCGACCCGCAGACGACGACAGCGAAGCTGCGGCCGGCCGCATCAGCCGGTTCCGCGAGGAGACGCGCGAAAAGCGCATGCAGATCGCAGACGAGGCCGAGGCCCGCTACGGGCGCAAGGTCGCCTGGGGCGCCTCGATCGGTGACACCCGAGTGCTGTTCACCCACCTGTCCGTCCCGGTCATGACCCGGCTGCGACAGACGGAACGCCGGGTGCTGGACACGCTGGTCGACGCCGGCGTGGCCCGCTCCCGCTCGGAAGCGCTGGCCTGGTGTGTGCGCCTCGTCGGCGAGCACACCGACGAGTGGCTGGCCAGTCTGCGCGCGGCGATGTCCGAGGTCGACAAGCTGCGCGCCGAGGGCCCAGACCTCGGCGATACCCAAACCGTGTAAACGCGCGATGAGCGCTCGCGCGAAGAGCCCGCCGGCCGCGGCGCGGCCCGCGCCAAAGGCGCGGAGTGTCTCGAGGTGTGCGCCCCTCGTGGGGCGCCGCCGAGAGACACGCACCGGCGGATAAGTCAGCGATGAGCGCTCGCG